>NZ_VISM01000001.1:2785000-3101420 GCF_007827455.1 Lutibacter sp. Hel_I_33_5 | reverse complement strand
CCTCTAATATAAGTACAATTTCAACAGGTATTGATGATTCTATAAGAGTAGATTTAGACTCTAGCCTTGGTAAACTGGACCTTTCTAGCTAAAGTATATTTTAATATTAATAGTAATGTATTGCCTAGTACCACCATTACAAACACTGCAAATGCATCATTTAATTTTGCGAACAACACAACTTTATTAACTAAAAATGCTACTGAGTCATTTATCGTTAGTGAACCAAAAGTGAAAATTTTTGTTCAGAAATCTATTTGTGGTAATAGTAATCAATTTTTTAGTCCAGGAGATATAATTCGTTACAGATTAAGAATCTTAAGTACAGGTTCAGACGATTTAAACAATGTAGTAATATCTGATTTATTAGATTCAAATTTTACTTATTTGGGCTCCGAAAGTTCTTATTCCTCTCCTTTAGGTCAAAACCCAGGTTGCAACCCAACGATTTCAGGAAATGTTAATAATTTTAATGTAACTTCAAATCACAGTAATTATGATCCTAGTGGTACGGATTTAAAATGGACAATCCCTAATATTGGTCATAATTGTGGTGGAGAATATCGTATTGATAACTTTTATAGAGTTTGATGTTAGAGTTAACAACAATGCTCCCCCAGGTAGATATGCAAATAAATTTACATTAGATGGTGACGAAACTTCTAAAACATCTAGTCCTGTGTATGTTAATGTAAAAGAATTAGCAGGAATTAGAACTGAAAAATTGCAAAGCTTAGACAATGGTACAACATGGACAAACTCTAATTCGATACCAAATGTTTTCCAGGTCAAGAAATTCTATATCGCTTAAATATAAAAAATTTAGGGAATTTAGAATTTAAAGATTTAGTAATTACAGATGGCTTGCCAAATGTAAATTACACTTTAGGTTCGGAAACAATTTCTGTTTCTACAAATGGTGGAGCATTTAATAATAATACAATTGATTTTAGTGCTACATTAATTAATAATACATTAAAAATTACATCACTAACCAATTATTTATTTGTGTACGGAGATGAAATAAATATAGACATTCCTACTATTGTAAAAAATGAAGCAAATAAATAGTACGATTTGTAATACCTTTAGTTTAACTGGTGTAGATTATTTGGATAGAGGTACTCCTATTAATTTATCACCAGCAAATGTCTGTGCTGTTGTAAAAGATAACTGCCCAGGTATAGACAATGCTGATCAATTAGATACAGATGGAGATGGTATTGGTGATGCTTGCGACAATTGTAAAACAAAAAACAACCCTAACCAATTAGATACAGATGGTGATGGAGTTGGTGATGCTTGTCAACCTCCTGTAGTAATTGATGGCTGTATTGATTTTGAAAAAGATTATAATAAAGAAAATTGGCTAAATGATAATTTATTGGATGTAGCTTTTGATTTAGAAGAAGAACAACAAAACATTATTAGATTTACAAATAGTGATAAAGAATCTAGCCTTATTAATAATAAAGATTTCTTTGGAGATTGGTTACAAAAATATCCAGGTAATTGTATGTGTTTCGATTTTCTTTAAAATATGATCCAAAAACGACAACTACAGATACAGCTCCTAAATTATCTATTTATACTGGTAACCAAATAAATAGTATAGCACAACTAAATACTAGACTTAGGGCTGTATTTGTTGGTAATTCAACAAACCAAACATTACCAAATGCTAATTGGAAAAACTATTGCTTACCAATTTACAAAGCTACAAACAATACAGTACCAAATAATGATTTAGGTAGTTGGCAATTATTTAATGCTAATAGCTCTACTCCTTTAACAGGTGCAAATGCTGAAAATGCTTGGAATCAATTAATCACTAATGTAAGTGGTATTTTATTTGATTCTGATTATGACAACGTAAATGATGAAATTATTGCATTAGATAATTTCTGTGCATCAGAATGTAAAATTCCCTGTATTAGTAAAGACCCTAAGGATACAGATGGTGATGGTGTACCAGATGACTGTGATAATTGTATAGAAAAACCAAACACAGATCAATTAGATTCTGATGGTAATGGTATTGGTGACGCATGTGATCCTTGTATAAAAGGTGAAGGGCCAGACAGAGATAAAGATGGCTTTCCTGATGCTTGTGATAATTGTCCAAGAAGATACAATCCACATCAAATAGATGTAAATCAAAATGGTATTGGTGATATTTGTGATCCTATTTGTCAAGAAGGTGAAGATTCAGATGGTGATGGTTATAAAGATGCTTGTGATAATTGTCCAAAAAATCCTAACCCAGATCAATCTGATGAGGATAATGATGGTATAGGAGATGCATGTGACCCAGATTGTATTAAAGGTGATGGTCCAGACAGAGATAATGATGGATTTCCAGATGCTTGTGATAATTGTCCTTATACTTCGAATCCAGAGCAATTAGATTCAGATGGAGATGGAATTGGTGATGATTGTGATAATTGTAAAGAAAAACCAAACCCAGATCAATTAGATGTTAATGGATGGTATAGGTGATGTTTGTTTTGATCCTTGTGGTGAAGACAAAGATGGAGATGGAATTGGAGATGATTGTGATAATTGCCCTACAACATACAACCCAAAACAAATAGATGTAGATGGAGATAGTGTAGGTGATGCTTGTGATAATTGTCCTAGAGAACCAAACAAAGACCAAAAAGATTCTGATGGTGATGGTGTAGGTGATGCTTGTGATAATTGTATAGAGAATCCAAACCCAGAGCAATTAGATTCTGATAATGATGGTTTTGGAAATGATTGCGACAATTGTATATATATTGAAAACCCTAACCAAGAAGATTCAGATGGAGATGATATAGGAGACGTTTGTGATATAATTGTTCCTAATCAAGAAGATATAGATGGAGATGGTGCTGGTGATGTTTGTGATACTTGCCCGTTAGGACAGATACAGTCACTCAGATAAATATTTCTACTGGGTTTAGTACTGTAACAAATTCACTTATTCCAATAGTAGCAGGGAATGTAGACAGTAAATGGATTTTAAAAAGCGGGCCAAATCCTAATAATAATATTAATTTTGATTCTCCTGGGAATGTAATATCTCCAAACAGTGCTTGGGCTAATTTAATTGGTGCTAGGTATATATCAGAATTTATGACTAATACTGCTTCTGTAGATAACAGAAATACAAACACTACTGAATCTTATCAATTTGAAAGAAAATTTGTTTATTAGAAAATGTGATGTAGAATTTGATTTAAGTTTTTATCTGATAATTGGGCCTCTATTGGTTATCGAGCTGAAGGAGATGTTGTGGTTAATACTATTGTAAGCCACGTACCAAATTCTATAACAACTGCTAATTTCCAAACACCAACTTCATTAATACAAACAATAAACCTTAACCAAGGTACTTATTATTTAGTTATTGAACATAGAGATGATGCAGCAACATCACAAGGGTTGCTGTTCAAGGAGATATTACTAGCCAAAATAATATAATGGTAGGTGATAACTGTTGTAATAACTTAGGCGCTATTTATGGTAGAAAATATTTAGATGCAAATTGCGATGGTGAATTACAGGCTAATGAAAATGTTTTATCAAACTGGACAGTAAACCTTTATGATAGTTCGAATACCCTAATTGATACTGCTATAACAGATGTTAATGGTTTGTATATATTCTATGGCTTAGAAGCTGGAGATTATACAGTAAGAGAAGAAGCTCAAGATGGCTATTCTTTTTCTAACCCTTATTCTGGAGAGGTTACTGTTACTATTGTGGGTAATGAATTTCAATTAGTTAATTCTTAAATTGTGAAGGTGGATGTAAAGATACAGATGGTGATGGTATTTGTGACGTTGAAGACAATTGTATAAATACATCTAATACAGATCAAACAGATTCTGATGATGATGGTATTGGTGATGCATGTGATAACTGTAAAGATACTGCTAACCCAGATCAATTAAACTCTGATAATGACACAATTGGAGACGCATGTGATAATTGTCCTTTAATTGCAAATGAAGATCAATCTGATATTGATGGCGATGGGATTGGAGACGTTTGTGATCCATGTATAGATAGAGATGGAGATTTTATTTGTGACGAAAAAGATAATTGTCCAGACAATGCAAATCTAGATCAACTAGATACAGATGGAGATGGTATTGGTGATGCTTGTGACCCTACTCCTTGTGGTGAAGTAGATACAGATGGTGATGGTGAATTTGATGCATGTGATAATTGTCCAAAAATTTCGAATCCTAACCAAGAAGACACAAATGATGATGGAATTGGTGATGCTTGTGATCCTTGTGTTACAGATACTGATGGTGATGGAATTTTTGACAATGTAGACAACTGCCCTACAATTGAAAATCCTGATCAATTAGATTCAGATAATGATGGAATTGGTGATGCTTGTGATACACCAGATATTATTTGTTGTATTGGACCATTTATCGCAGATGATTCAATTCACGAAGTAGTTGAAGATATTGGAGTTATAAGAATAGTAGATGAGTTTACATTTACTGTAGATTCTGAATTTATAACAGATTATAAAGTAAACTTAGTTTATTCTGATATTAAATATACAAATGAAGAAGATAGTAAATTGAATCCAAAAATTTCTTTAGACCCATTAAATAGTAAACTGTCTAATGAAAAAATGGAACTTAAGAATCCTATTTATACCAATAAAGATAATGGCAATACAGTCTTTAATGAAATATCTTGGTGGACAAAAGAGGGTGTAGATTATAAAAAAGAAGCTAAATTAAGTTTGGCCTATAACCTACCTTATCAAAAAGATTGCATAGGTTGTAGTTATGTAGCTACTTTATATTTTAAAGTTTCGGTATTAGATAAGTTTGGTAATTATAAAGAAGAATTAATTTTAAGAGAAGTAGAAGTAAAAGATAACAAGGTACTTTCTACAATAGATGAAAACAAAAAATCATCATTCTTTGTTTATCCAAATCCAGTAAAGAATTATATGAATATTTATTCTAGAGAAGCTGGTAACTCTATATTATATGATTTAAACGGAAAAGAATTAATGAAGTTTAAAATTAAAAGTGGAGACAACAGAATTAATCTGATTAATTACCCTAAAGGTATTTACATTTTAAAAACAAATGGAAATAACTTTAAAAAGACTACTAAAGTTATGATTGAATAGCTTCTTAAAAAACACACCTTTACAAAAGTAAAGGTGTGTTTCTTTTTACATTAAGAGCCTTTAATTGTATATTTGATAAAAACTGCTATTTCATTGAAAGCACTAAAACTGCATATAACACTGTTTGCTATATTAATATGTAGTTTTTCTTTTGCCCAAAACTACACCAATTATACAACAAAAGACGGTTTACCAAGTAATCACGTTTATACCATTTTACAAGATGCTAAAGGCTTTATGTGGTTTTTAACAGACAAAGGCATGGCTAAATTTAATGGTAAAACCTTTAAAACTTTTACAACTAAAAATGGGTTACCAACTAACGATATTTGGGATGCTTTTACGACACCAGATGGTAAAATATGGTATTTTTCAAAATCTACAAAACAAGGATATATAGAAAATGACAGTGTACATGTTTTTTCTAATAAAATAAAAGATGAGATTATAAACCCTCTTTTTTCTATACAGATAAAAGACAGTGTTTTTCCTGCTGGACCAAGAAACACATACAAACTAAAAAATAAGGAGTGGCAAAAAATTAAAGCGCCAAAACCGGTATCAAAACTACATGCTTTTCATCAAGTAATTCATAACAATGTAGGGCATTTTACACCAAATTATGATAAAAATACTTTTGATATATATAATAATCAAAAGAAACTATTAAAACAATTTAAATCAAATTTATATAGTTATAGTAATGGTGCTAGAGGGCAAATTAATGATAGCATTTATTTTTATACTTCAACTAAAAAATATTCTATATTAAACCTAAATTCATTAGAGTTTAAAACTTATAGTTTTAAAGACCAAATTGATAAAACTGCTATAAAATATCCGCGTATTAATTTGGTAGACAAAAAGCTACAAATTACTGGAAAAGGGTTTGTTGGTTTTTTAGATAATAATTTTAAAATTATAAAACCATACTTTTTTCCATCGCATGTAAATGCACATTTTGGTTTTATAGATAGGCAAAACACTATTTGGTTATCTACCTTTAATAAAGGTATTTATAAACTGCCAGCAAGTAAACAACAAGTAACGTATAATTTTATTGATGATAAGATACAGACCTTTAATGTTATTAATAACAACTTGTTAATGGGGGTTTATAATAAAGGATATTTTAAATATAATAAAAAAAGTAAAACTTTTAATCCTTATATAGCAGCTAACGAGTATTGTTTTGGTGCGCAAAATGTAGCTGCTTTAAATAAAACATTTTTCTTAAATAGAACATTTATTACTACCCATAATAATCAAAAAAATAGATTTACAAATAACCAATCAAAGAATAAAAAATTAAACTACATATATGGTGGAATTAAAAAAGTAGCATTTTTTAATTCAGAGATGTATGGAATGACTTCTGGTGGATTTTCTATATTTAATCATAAAACCTACAAAATAAAAAACGAGATAGCTTTAAAAGGTTGTACAGATCTTTTGGTTTTTAATTCTAGGCTTATAATAGCAACAACAAATCGTTTTAAAGAATTAATAAACAATACAATACAAGACATATCTTTTAAAAATGAAAACTTTAATAAACCTATATTAAGTATTAAAGCATTAAGTAAAACAGAACTATTGGTTAATACAGATGGTTTTGGTAGTTATATTACAGATTTAAATACCATAAAACCTTTAATAGGAACAGAACATTTAAGCGTACAAGAAGCATATATTAATAAAAATGATATTTGGTTGGCTACAAACAATGGCGTATTACATCTTAAAAAAAGAACTAAAAAATACCAAGTTATAAGAAATTACACCATAAATGATGGTTTGCCAAGCAATAATATTAATACCATTTTTGTTGATGATAAAGAACTTTTTGTTGGTACAAATTATGGGTTAGCAAGAGTGCCTATCAATCAAATAAAAAGTAATTTATTGTTAGATCTTTTTGTTGAAAAAGCAACCTATAACTCCCAATTAATAACATCGAATTCTAGTATAAAATACCAAACCAATGCTACGTTAAGTTTAAAAGCAAATGCTATAAATTTTTCTGACAGCAATACTTCTAGCTTCACTTACAAATTAGAACATATTCAAAATCAATGGAATACAACAGCTTCCAATAATTTTAATTTTAATAGTTTAAAACCAGATTCTTATGTTTTTCATGTAAAATCGGGCACAAAAGAATCAAAATTTAACTTTACTATAAAACCTTTGTGGTGGCAACTAATTTGGTTTAAATTTCTTGTAATTATAGTTTGTGGTGGAATCATAGCATACATTTTTTGGAGGATTAGTATAAAAAATCAAGAAAAGAAAAATAATAAATTATTGCAAGAAAAACAGCTTTCAGAAATACAATTAAAAGCGTTGCGTTCTCAAATGAATCCACATTTTGTATTTAATTCTTTATCAGCCATTCAATATTATATCAATAATAATGAAATAGAAGCATCAGAATTGTATTTGGTTAAATTTTCGAAATTAATTCGTCAGTTTTTTGAATTATCTAAAGAAACTGAGATTAGTATCAACCTAGAAGCAAAACTGATTAAAAACTATTTAGATATTGAAAAACTTCGTTTTAAAGATAAATTTGAATACAGTATTAATATTGATAAAAAGATTAACTTAGATGCTATTAAGCTTCCTACTATGCTTATTCAACCCATTGTAGAAAATGCTATAAATCATGGTCTTTTTAATAAAATTGAAAATGGAACTGTGATCATTAATTTTATACATCTAACTGAAAAAAGTGTAAAAGTAGAAATTATAGATGATGGTGTAGGACTTTTAAACACTAAAAAGAAAACTAGTATAAAAATAAAATCATCTAATGTTTTAGAAGATAGACTTAAATTTTTAAACAGTTCTGGATTATGGGAAATAACATACAAACAAGAAGAGCTAAACCCAACTATAAATGATAAAGGTCACAAAGTAACCTTTTTAATTACTCAAAAATAAAACTATGAATTTAACTGCTGTGTTAATAGACGATGAAATTTCTAATCTAAAAGGATTAGAACAAAAACTGGGTAAATTATTTCCAGATTTAGAGATATTACAAACATTTCAAAAACCAGAAAATGCAATACAGTACTTAAATACTCAACAACCAGATATTGTTTTTTTAGATATTGAAATGCCTAGAATTAATGGGTTTGAGTTGTTATCGCAATTAAATGAAATCAATTTTCAAGTCATTTTTATTACAGCTTATAGCGAATATGCTATTGAAGCTTTTAAACAAAATGCAATAGATTATGTTTTAAAACCTATTGATGATGCAGATTTAGTTCTGGCAATAAATAAAGCAGTAACATTTATTACAACAAAAGAAAATACTCAAAACAATCATAAACTTGTAAACCTATTAACCAATACTTTATCTAAAAACAACAAGATTATTATACAAACGGTTAATGGAACTTCATTCATACCTCAAGAAGAAGTTCTACATTTAGAAGGGTATAAAGGATATACAAAATTTCATTTAATTAATAATACTACAATAGTCAGTTCCTATAATCTAGGTAAATTTGAAAAGGTGTTGAGTTCTATTTTTTTTAAATGTCACAAATCACATATTATAAATCTAGAAAAAGTAAGGCATTTTGATAATGAAGGGTATATTGTACTTGATAATTCTTATAGAGTTCCAATCTCGAAAGCGAATAAAAAAACATTTTTAGAGCTGTTTTAAAACTTTAGGTGCTAAAAAACTATAAAGTTCCACTATATATAACTCCATTCTTTGTTACTTTTGTTGCGATTTCAAAGATAGGATTTTGATTAAAAACATATCAGAAAAAACATTACAAGATTTAGAGTTTACAACGGTTTTACAACACGTTGCAGAATTTTGTATCACTGATTTAGGAAAAAATAAAATTAAGAGAACAAAACCCTACACCAATAATAATGCTCTATTTAAAGAGTTGAATTTGGTAAACGAATATCTATCCTCTTTTGAAAGTGAAAATAGAATTCCGAATCATGGTTTTGATAATATCATTGAAAATATTGATCGGCTTGCCATAGAAAATTCATTTATAGAAACCGAAGCTTTTCTAAAAATATCGGCTACCTCAACTACAGTGAATGAATTGATTAAATTTTTTAAAAAATTTAAAATTCAGTTTCCTACTTTTTTTGAGAATACAGAAACCATCGAGTTTACCACATTTATTATTGAGGAAATTAAAAAAATCATCAATCTGAATGGAGAAGTAAATGACACCGCTTCACCGGTTTTAAAACAAATAAGAAAAGACACCCAACATATTCGCGGTAAAATCGGTCAGAGTTTTTCTAACGCGCTTAGCAGATGTATTGCTTCTGGATATTTAGATGATATTAAAGAATCTGTAGTTGATAATCAGCGAGTTTTGGCTGTTTTAGCCATGCACAGAAGAAAAGTTAAAGGAAGTTTATTAGGCGCTTCAAAATCTGGAGGCATTGTTTTTATTGCTCCACAAGCAACGTTAGCCTATGCAAGAGAATTACAAAACTTATTGTACGAAGAAAAACAAGAAGTTGTAAAAATATTACGTGATTTATCTGAAAAAATTAGACCCTACACGCCACTTTTAAAAGAATATATTAAATTCTTAACGCATTTAGATTCCGTTGGAGCGAAAGCAAAATATGCTAGAGAAATAAATGGGTTGTTACCTAAAATAACCAAAGAAAAAAAGATTGATTTTAAAAATGCGGTACATCCCATTTTATGGAAAAAAAATAAGGAGCAAGAAATAACTACCGTACCACAATCAATAAAATTACATCATCAGCAACAAATTATTGTAATTTCTGGCCCGAATGCTGGTGGAAAAAGTATCACGTTAAAAACCATTGGCTTGTTACAAGTAATGTTGCAAAGTGGGTTGTTAATTCCTGTGGATGAACGCAGTACAACGTCTATTTTCGATACGATTCTTACTGATATTGGCGATAACCAATCTATTGAAAATCAGCTAAGTACTTATAGTTATCGTTTAAAAAACATGCGCTATTTTTTACGCAAATGTAATGACAACACACTTTTCTTAATTGACGAATTCGGTACTGGCTCTGATCCAGAATTAGGTGGCGCTTTAGCAGAAATATTCTTAGAAGAGTTTTATGCAAAAAATGCGTTCGGAATTATCACCACTCATTATGCTAATTTAAAAGTCTTAGCCAACGAATTAGAAAACGTTACCAATGCAAGCATGCAATTTAACGAACGCACCTTAGAACCGCTCTATAAGCTGTTTATTGGACAAGCTGGGAGTTCTTTTACGTTTGAAGTAGCTCAGAAAAACGGAATTCCCTATAGTTTAATCAACAAGGCAAAAAAACGAGTTGAAACAGAGAAAATTCGTTTAGATAAAACCATTTCTAAACTACAGAAAGAACGCAACAGGCTTCAAAAAAACTCTGATAGCTTAGAAAAACAGAAATCTAAAGGTAAAGAACATATTGAAAGTCTTCAAGAAAAGGAAGATCGATTACAAGAAAAGCTATCTGGTTTTCAAGAATTGTATGATAGCAATCAGAAAATGTTGTCTTTAGGAAGGAAAACAAATGAATTGCTCAATAAATACTTTCAGACCAATAATAAAAAAGAGCTGAATGCTAACTTTAATAAATGGGTTGCCGCAGAAAAAACAAAGCACATAAAAAAAGCGCCTCTAAAAAAGAAAACCAAGGTTGAGAAAAAAGAGGAAAAGAGAAAAGTAGCCGTAAAAAAAGAAATTATAGAAAAAGTAGAGAAAGAAGTTTTAGCTAAAGTTGTAAAAGTTAGAAAGGAAAAGAAAATTGAAGCTGATAAAATTGCAAAAGAAAGAGCAAACTATATCTACAAAGTAAACGACCGTGTTAGAATTATTGATAGCAACGCAGTTGGAACTATCGATAAAATTGAAAAAAAGAATGTAACTATCAACTACGGAGTTTTCACTACAAAAACCACTACTGCCAAGTTAGAATTAGTGGAAAAAGCTAAATAATTAGCATTCAATCTTGTGATAGACAAATAATTGTCATTCCTGCGTAGGCAGAAATCTCATGATTGAGTTTTTTTTAAAATAGATTCCTGCCTTCGCAGGAATGACAGATTGGGTTTTACAATACTTTATAAAACAAACTTGTCATTTCGAACGAAACGCAGTGCAGTTGAGAAATCTCACCATATAATTAAGATTTCTCCATTTCAGTCGAAATGACATTTGTCTTAAACAATATAATTAGCAACTAATACTTTATAAAACCAACAAAGACGGTTAAAAAACCGCCTTTGTTATTAGAAATATTTATTTGATATTATTTTAAATCAAAACGATCTAAGTTCATCACTTTTGTCCAAGTGGCAACAAAATCGTTAATAAATTTACCTTGCGCATCTGCACTCGCATACACTTCAGCGATTGCTCTTAGTTCAGAATTTGAACCGAAAATTAAATCTGCTCTAGAACCTGTCCATTTTAATGCACCTGTTTTTCTATTCGTTCCTTCAAAGATTTTATCATCTTCAGAAGTTGCAGACCAAGTTGTACTTAAATCTAAAACATTCACGAAGAAATCGTTTGATAACGTTTCTTTCTTATCGGTAAACACACCATGATTCGATTTATCATAATTAGCATTCAACACACGTAAACCACCAACTAAAACAGTCATTTCTGGTGCTGTTAAAGTTAATAATTGTGCTCTATCTACTAATAATTCTTCTGCCGAAGAAGTATGTCTTGGATGAATAAAGTTTCTAAATCCGTCTGCAGAAGGTTGTAATGCAGAAAAAGATTCGATGTCTGTATGCTCTTGCGTTGCATCTGCTCTACCTGCTGTAAAAGGAACACTAATTGTATGTCCAGCATTTTTAGCTGCTTTCTCAATCGCTGCAGAACCTCCTAAAACAATTAAATCTGCGATAGAAACTTGCTTATCTCCGTTATTAAAATCACTTTGAACACCCTCTAAAATTGCAATAATTTTTGCTAATTCAGCTGGATTGTTAATTTTCCAATCTTTTTGAGGTGATAAACGTAAACGACCACCATTTGCTCCACCACGCTTGTCTGACCCTCTAAATGTGGATGCAGAAGCCCATGCTGTAGAAACTAATTGAGACACAGATAATCCAGAAGCTAAAATTTTTCCTTTTAAGGTTTCAGCATCAGCATCATTAATTACCGTATAATTTACAGCAGGAATTGGATCTTGCCATATTAATGTTTCACTAGGTACTTCAGAACCTAAGTATAACGAAATTGGCCCCATATCTCTATGCGTTAATTTAAACCACGCTCTTGCAAACGCATCTTCAAATTCAGCTGGATTGTCTCTAAATCGTTTAGAAATTGCTAAATAATCTGGAAACTTTTTTAACGCCATATCAGCCGTAGTCATCATTAAATCTTTCTTTTCTGATGCATTGTGTGCCGATGGTGCCATATCTGGATTAGACGCTGCGGTTGGTTTCCATTGGTTTGCACCAGCTGGACTTTTAGTTAATTCCCAATCGTAGTCTAATAATACTCTAAAATAATCGTGATCCCATTTAGCAGGATTTGGCGTCCAAGCTCCTTCTATACCACTGGTAATGGTATCATCACCTTTTCCGCTTCCAAAAGTATTTTTCCAACCTTTTCCTTGCTCTTCTATACTTGCCGCTTCTGGTTCTCTACCTACATATTTATCTGGATCTGCTGCACCGTGTGCCTTTCCAAATGTGTGTCCACCTGCTACTAAGGCAACAGTTTCTTCATCATTCATTGCCATACGAGCAAAAGTTTCTCTAATATCGATGGCAGATTTTAACGGATCTGGATTTCCATTCGGTCCTTCTGGGTTTACATAAATCAATCCCATTTGTACAGCACCTAACGGATTTTCTAAATCGCGTTCTCCACTATATCGTTTATCTCCTAACCATTCTGTTTCTGATCCCCAGAAAATATCTTGTTCTGGTTCCCAAACGTCTTCACGTCCACCACCAAAACCAAAGGTTTCAAACCCCATAGATTCTAAGGCGCAGTTTCCTGCTAAAATCATTAAATCTGCCCAGGAAATCTTTTTACCATATTTCTGTTTGATTGGCCATAATAATAAACGTGCTTTATCTAAGTTACCATTATCTGGCCAACTGTTTAACGGCGCAAAACGTTGCGTACCAGAACCAGCTCCTCCTCTACCATCTTGAATTCTATACGTTCCTGCACTATGCCATGCCATTCTAATAAATAACCCACCATAATGTCCGTAATCTGCAGGCCACCAATCTTGAGAATCGGTCATTAATGCATATAAATCGTCCTTTAATGCTTTTAAATCTAGCGATTTAAATTCTTCAGCATAATTAAAATCAGCATTCATTGGGTCTGATTTTGTAGAGTTTTGCCTAAGGATGTTTAATTTTAATTGGTTTGGCCACCAATCTCTATTGGTAGTTCCGCCACCAGCACTTTCTTTTTGTCCGCCACTCATAAACGGACATTTACTGATATCGCCATCGCTGTGATTACTCATCTTGATATATTTTTAATTGTTATGTTATTTTTTGGATAACAAACTTAGCTAAATGCTACTAAAATTAAAACTGTTTGTTATTAAAATATAGGAACCCACTATAAAAAAAATTGATACTAAATAGAAATACTATTGATTTTAATGAAGATTAGGTGTTTACACCTATTAAAACTTTAAAACAATTTCCTTAACTTTGTTAACTATCTTAAAATAAAACAATTGCTATGTGTTTGTTTTCAGTAATGAAACTCGGTCATATCAAATAAATTGTACCCAATAAAAAAATAGCTCTCTGAATAAATATGATATATAAAAACTTTACAATAGAACAATATAAAGGTATTAAACAAATAGAAATAAGTCTTAAAAAAAATGACTTAGTTCTCCTTCTAGGTTTAAATGAATCTGGAAAAACAACAATCTTAAAAGCAATAGAATCCTTTGATTATACTAATGACCCACGTCCTGAATTCTTAAATGAATTTTATCGGTCAATTAGAAATAAATCAAATATAAACTCTAATGAAAGTGCAAAAGTAACATCGCATATCGAAATTGATGAACCAATCAAAATGGATTGGTTTAAAAGTATAATTAGAGCAACTAATATATCTTCATCTGACCAACAAAACATTGAAGGTTTTTTAAGGGAAATAAATACTAAAAAAGAAGTTATTATTTCTCGAGTTTTCCCATTTAAAAATGGAAATCCAAAAACACCTTATTATGAATTTGTTACTGACCACCCGTTTACAAAAAATAAAGTTTCTAAATTAATTGCAAAGGAAATAGTTAAACATTCACCTTACATTATTTATTTTGAAGATTTTAAAGATAGAATTCCAGACAAGATACATATAATTAAAGGCAATGATGCATTTAATTCTGATTGGTATGATATAATAGATGGTTTATTTTACAATACAAATAAAGAGTATAGCATTGCCAATTTCAACAAATTCTTTTCAAAAAGTAATCCAAGACGTAATGATGCTGATACTGTATTAAAAAGAGTGAATAAAAAATTCAATGAAACATTCTCTGAAAAATGGAAAGATTTATCTGGTGTTAAAGATATTGATGAAACTGAACTTAAATTTAATCATCTAGGAAGTAAATATTTTGAGATTTCAATAACTGACACAGACGGAACTACTTTTAATGTTGAAGAACGTAGTAAAGGAGCTCTTTGGTATTTGTCGTTCTTAATGAAGACAGAATTTAGAAGAAAAAAATTAAGATTAGGCCTTGGTAGACCAATTTTCTTAATTGACGAGCCTGCATCAAATTTACATTCAACCGCTCAACAAAATATGATAGAAGATTTTCAAAAATTAGTTGAAGACACCTCAGTAATATACTCTACTCACAGTCAGTATCTTATATCATTAGAAAACATTAAAAACACATATGTAGTTAAGAGAGATGGTATTGTGACAACAACATTATGGAGCGACTATATAAAGCAAGATAAATCAAATCAAACCTACTATCAGCCTTTAGCTAACATATTAAATATCATTCCAAACAATTTTGACATTCCTTGGCAAAAAGCAATTCTAACAGAAGGTCCTTCAGATTTAAAAGTTTTAGAAACTATGTTTTCTATTTGCTTTCCAAAAAAGAAAAAAGATTTTGTTATCTACCCTGGAACATCAGCACAGAATTTAAATTCATTAATTTCTCTAAATATCGGTTGGAATACGAATTTCTATGTTCTTTTAGATTCAGATAAAGAAGGAAAGAAAGCACAAAAAAGATATATTGATGAATATGAATTAAATAACAATATAATTAAGGTTTTACCGATTGACAACAAGAAAATAGAATCTTGTTTTACACAAAAAGAAAAACTTGATTTATATAAATTAATTTTCAATAAAGAACGAGAAGGTAATGTAAACAAGAAAGAGTTTTCTACTATTTTTTCAATTTTAAGCTCAAAAAAGGAAGTACGGAATAAAGCAAGAAAAATATTATCCGAAAAATCAATTGAACTCTTTATTAGCATATTTGATTCTTTTTGGAATGAAAACAATAAATAACTGGGTACAACAAGATTAGATAATAATTGTTTTCCGCTTACTTTTTTATCAAAAAAACTCAAGTCGTTTTTTTGATATCCCTAAACCAGATTTCTTTTTGGTGATAAAGTATTATTGATTTGAATTAAAAATACTGAAAAACAGGTTTTTTACATCTAGATTTTTGTTTTTTAAGTTCTATATTAGCTTACTATTAAATACAATTGAATACTACTATAATATGTTAAGTGGAGTCCAGAATCCACTAAAAAAAACGGGCCAAACAAATAAAAACAATTAAAAATGAGTAACGCAAAAACTAAAGTTAGTGTACTATACCCAGACGGAGAAGGCAAAACATTTGATATGGATTATTACTGCAATAAACATATACCCATGGTTGCAGAGCTATTAGGAGATGCTGTAAAAGGCGCAACTGTAGAAAAAGGCCTTGCTGGTGGCGCACCAGATTCTGCAGCTCCTTTTCAAGCAATGGGAAATATATATTTTGAATCTGTTGAAGCTTTTCAGAATTCATTTGGGCCACATGCCGATAAAATAATGGGCGATATACCAAATTACACCAACATAGAGCCTATATTTCAAATTAGCGAAGTAATGATTTAAAAGCTTATTACTCATGTATAAAGGGTATTAAAATGCTCTTTATACATTCGTTTTTGTTGTTTTTACTTTTTTAGCAAAAAACTCATAGAATCTTACTCTAACCCTTTCATTTCCGCATCGTAAAAAGCGCCTGCTTTATCCATTAAATCGGCTAACTCTTCCGTAATATCTTCTTCTTTTTCTCCAGATAAGTCCTCGTACCATTCAACTTCGTCATCTTTTAAGTTAATTAAAAAACGAGGATATTCTGTATGTAATACAAAAATATCGTCTGGAAAATTGCTATTATCTGCTAGTAAAAATTTAGGTAATTCCATGGTATTTTGTTTTATGTTTTGTCAGTTACAATTTAATCGAAAATTGTATATAATTTAAAACCTCTCGACTGCGCTCGAGGAGACACTTTTATTTTTCTTTTTATGTTAATGTCAGTTCGAGCGCAGTCGAGAACACTGTATCGTTTATGACCTTTCGACTGCGATTGAGGTGACACTATTATTTTTCCATTTATGTTAATGTCAGTTCGAGTGCAGTCGAGAACACTGTATCGTTTATGATCTTTCGACTGCGATTGAGGTGACACTATTATTTTTCCTTTTATGTTAAAGTCAGTTCGAGCGCAGTCGAGAACGCTGTATAGTTTATGATCTTTCGAATGCGATTGAGGTGACACTAATATTTTTTTTTATGTTAATGTCAGTTCGAGCGCAATCGAGGTGACAGTTATTTTTCTTTTGTTTCTATTAATTTTAATGTCAACCAATTAAATCGAATATACAGTAAAATGGATGCACTTGTTAATCCTGCCAATAAGCCGATCCAAATTCCCATACTGCCATACATTTCTTCGGTTCCTAAAAAATAGGATATCGGAAAACCGATTACCCAATAGGCTATAAAGGTAATAATTGTTGGAATCTTTACATCTTGTAATCCACGTAAAGCGCCTAACACCATGACTTGTATACTATCAGATATTTGAAAAATTGCTGCAATAATTAATAATTTTGCGGCTATTGTTACTACTTCTGTATTATCAGCAAAGTTTACGGCATCGTTTAAATCGACATATAATTTAGGTAAACTGTTGTTGAATAGTAGAAAGATAACGGCAAAAATAACGGCTAATACCAATCCTAATAAAAAAATAGAGAATGATATTCTACGTAACTCTTTAAAATTCTGCAATCCTTTCTGATTTCCTACTCGTACCATGGCTGCAACGCTTAATCCCATGGCAATCATAAACGTCATAGAACCTAAGTTTAACGCTATCTGATTGGCTGCTTGTGGATTTTTACCCAACAATCCGCTTAACCAAATGGCTGCTGTAAAAATAGCGACTTCAAAAAACATTTGCAACGCACTTGGCGCTCCTAAATTGATGATTTTTCGAATCATTAAAGTATCTAACACAAACAATTTAATATTGGTAACAAGTTTTTTTGTCTTCTCTTTTTTAGCCAATAACCACCATAAATACACGACCATTATTAAACGTGAAACTAAAGTTCCGTATGCTGCACCAACAATCCCTAATGCAGGAAAACCAAATTTTCCGAAGATTAATATATAATTTAACAACACATTTACCAAGTTTGCAAGTACTGTTGCGTACATCGGGTATTTGGTCATAGACATTCCGTCGCTAAACTGCTTAAATGCCTGAAAGACGATTAACGGAATTAACGAAAATGCCACTAAGTTTAAATACGGAATTGCGAGCTCTACCACTTCCGTAGGTTGTTTCATAAAGTATAATAATGGCTTAGAAAAAAAGACCATTAAAAACATTAGAATTCCTAAAGCTGTACATAGAAATAAACCATGCTTAAAAGTTGCTTTTGCTTGTTTAGAATCATTAGAAGCATCTGCTTCTGCGGTTAACGGTGTAATGGCTGTGGAAAAACCAATTCCTAAAGACATGGCAATAAACATAAAACTATTTCCTAAAGAAACCGCCGCTAATTCTGCTGTACCCAACTGCCCTACCATAATATTATCTACAAAACTTACAAGCGTGTGCCCTAGCATTCCCAACATTACTGGTGCTGCAAGTTGCCAATTGTATTTAAATTCTGATGTGTATTTAGATAATATCAAGGTTAAAAATCTAATAAATTCTGCACGAAGATATTCATAAAATTCGAGTAATAATTATTCTTATTCAAACAATAATATTAACTAAAAAAATGTATTTTTGAGTTTCAAATAAACAACATAAAAAATGGCAAAAATCACATTAAAAGGAGGCGAAATAAATACCATAGGAAATTTACCAGCAGTAGGTTCTAAAGCACAAAATTTTAGTTTAACAGCTACAGATTTATCTGTAAAAAGTTTATCAGATTTTAGTGGACAACAACTTATTTTAAACATATTTCCTAGTATAGATACAGGTACTTGTGCAACTTCTGTAAGAGAATTCAATAAAACTGCAGCGAGTTTAGAAAACACAAAAGTATTATGTATTTCTAGAGATTTACCATTTGCCCAAGGTCGTTTTTGTGGCGCAGAAGGTATAGAAAATGTAGTGATGTTATCAGATTATGCTACGGGTAGTTTTGGTAAAGAATACGGTTTAGAAATTGTTGATGCTCCGTTAAATAATTTACATTCTCGTTCCATAATTGTTATCAATGCAGAAGGTGTAATTACACATACAGAACAAGTTACAGAAACAGTAGACGAGCCTAATTATAAAGCAGCATTAGACGCGTTAAAATAATGCAACATACCGATAAACCATTCATAGTTCGCAAATACTATTCTGCCATATGTGCATTAAAAGGACTTTGGCTTTTAATAACTACAGAAGAAAGTATAAAAATTCAATCTACAATCGCATTAATTGCCATTGGTATGGGTTTTTATTTTGATATTTCTCCTACAGAATGGATGATACAATTATTGGTTATTGGATTGGTTTTAGTTGCTGAAGCTGCAAATACTGCGGTAGAAAAAGTAGCAGACTTTATCCATCCAGAATATCATGAAAGAATTGGTTTTATTAAAGATATTGCTGCTGGAGCACCCGCGATAGCAGCATTAATTTCTTTAGTGATTGCAGGAATTATTTATATTCCAAAAATTATGATGTTACTAGGGTAAAAGGTATATTTACGATATTATTATAAGTACTTCATGGCTATAAAACTTAAAAAGACGTCCACTAAAAAAACTGAGACCGCTGCTCCTTCTAAAATAAGTGAATTTTTTAAAAGTAGACAAACACAAACTATTATTGGAACGTTTCTAATTTTGTTCGCGTTTTTTTTAACTATTGCTTTTATTTCCTTCTTTTTTAATTGGCAAGAAGATCAAAGTACTCTAGGTCATTTAACTGATAAAAATGTTACCAGTAATAACTTACTAGGTAAAATTGGGGCAAAACTAAGTCACTTTTTTATCTATAACGGATTTGGAATTGGCGCTTTTTTTATTCCTTTTTTAATTTTTCTTACTGGGATTTACAGATTGATAAATTCTAAAACTAAAAAAATACTTACTTCTTGGAACTGGGGATTAGTATCTATGCTTTGGATTGCAGTCGTTTTTGGATTTGCAGAAAAAAAATACGAATTATTAGCAGGCGTTATTGGAACTGAAGTAAATGAATATTTACAAACCTTTTTAGGAAAAACTGGATTAGCCATTGTGTTACTCTTCTTTTTCCTGATGTATCTAGTGATAAAATTTAAGATTACACCAGATAAGATTATTGAAAAAATAAAAGAGAAACGAGCAGAAAGAGAAGCAAAAGCTGCTTTAGATGTTGAAGAAAAACCAAACGAAGTTGTTTTTAATGAAACTTCTACTCCAAAGGTAGAAGAAAAAGTAGCAGATAAAACTGAAACGACAAAATCTGAGTTTGAAGTTCATTTAGAAAATTTACAGCCTACTATTTCTAAACATTCTGACGTTTCAACAAAAGAAGAAGCTAAAAAAGAATTAGAACCGACACTAAAAGTTGAAGAAAAAGTTGTTGAAGAAAAAAGTGTTGATATAGAAGTTGAACAAGTAGCAGAAGAAAAAAGTGTTGCCGAAAATTTATCGGATAAACTAGTTAAAGACTTTGGAGAATTTGATCCTAAGTTAGAATTAGGAAACTATAAATTCCCAACCTTTAACTTATTAAAAGAATACAACGAAACAATTTCTATAGATCCAGAAGAACTTGAACAGAACAAAAACCGAATTGTAGAAACGCTTAAAAACTACAAAATTGGGATTGCAGAAATTAAAGCCACCGTTGGACCAACAATTACTTTGTATGAAATAGTTCCAGAAGCTGGAATTAGAATTTCAAAAATTAAAAACTTAGAAGATGATATTGCTTTGTCATTATCAGCTTTAGGAATACGTATCATTGCTCCTATTCCAGGAAAAGGAACGATTGGTATTGAAGTCCCAAATAAAAAATCGACCATTGTTTCTATGCATTCTGCAATTTCTTCTAAGAAATTTCAAGAATCTCAAATGGAATTACCGATTGCTTTAGGTAAAACTATTTCTAATGAAACTTTTGTGGTTGATTTAGCTAAAATGCCTCACCTTCTTATGGCTGGTGCAACTGGACAAGGAAAGTCTGTTGGATTAAATGCGGTACTAACATCACTTTTATATAAGAAACATCCTGCAGAAGTTAAGTTTGTTTTAGTAGATCCTAAGAAAGTAGAATTGACATTATTTAATAAAATTGAGCGTCATTATTTAGCAAAATTACCAGATACAGACGAAGCAATTATTACTGATACAACCAAAGTTGTGCATACCTTAAACTCGCTTTGTATTGAAATGGATGCGCGTTACGATTTGCTTAAAAATGCAATGGTTAGAAATATTAAAGAGTATAATGCCAAGTTTAAACAACGTAAATTAAATCCTAATGACGGACATCAATTCTTACCATATATTGTTTTAGTTATTGATGAATTTGCCGATTTAATTATGACGGCAGGTAAAGAAGTAGAAACACCTATCGCCCGTTTAGCACAATTAGCTCGTGCAATTGGAATTCATTTAATTGTAGCTACACAAAGACCTTCGGTTAATGTAATTACAGGTATTATTAAGGCGAATTTCCCAGCTAGAATTGCGTTTAGAGTAACATCAAAAATTGATTCTAGAACTATTTTAGATGCAGGTGGAGCCGATCAATTAATTGGACGTGGAGATTTATTATACACCAATGGAAATGAAATAAACAGAATTCAGTGTGCATTTGTAGATACTCCAGAAGTAGAAAAAATAACTGATTTTATTGGTGCACAGAGAGCCTATGCAGAAGCACATTTACTTCCAGAATATGTTGGTGAAGAAAGTGGCACAAGTCTTGATAATAATATATCAGATAGAGACAAGTTGTTTAAAGAAGCAGCAGAAGTTATTGTTACAGCACAGCAAGGTTCTGCGTCTTTATTACAAAGAAAATTAAAACTTGGGTACAATAGAGCAGGTAGATTAATAGATCAATTAGAAGCTGCCGGAATTGTTGGTCCTTTTGAAGGAAGTAAAGCAAGACAAGTATTAGTACCCGATTTTATTGCTTTGGAACAATTATTAGCAAACGAAAAGAATCAATAAAAAAGATGAAAAAATTATCAATATTATTTATCACATTACTTTTAAGCATAACAATATCTGGACAAAATACAACGTCTAAAGCAAAACAATTATTAGATGAAGTTTCTACTAAAATGGGTGCTTACGACAATATGAAAATTGCTTTTAGTTCAACATTAACAAATGATGAAGTTGGTATTACAGATGATCCTCCAATTAGAGGAAACATTATGTTACAAGGAGAAAAATATAATTTAGATTATTTAGGGAACACCTTTATTTTTGATGGAAATAAATTGTACATCATTAATAATGAAGACAAAGAGATTTCTATTAATGATGGAGATATGGAAGAGCAAGATGGATTTATCTATCCTTCTAAATTATTAACCTTTTACAAAGAAGGCTATAACTTTAAAATGGGCGCTTTAAAAACCATAAAAGGAAGAAAAGTACAGTATGTAGATTTAACCCCTATTGATAGTAATTCGGATATTACTAAAGTTCAATTAGGTGTTGATGCAAAAACAAAACACATCTATAAATTAATTCAAGTTGGTAGTAATGGTTCTAAAACCACATTTACTATTAATCAATTCAAAAGCAATCAAACTATCTCAGAAAAACTCTTTACTTTTGACAAAGCAAAATATCTTAAACAAAATTATCTAATCGATTAGTTGTTTTTGATGAAAGTTAGTCGATGAAAATACTTGATAGATATATATTAAAAAGTTTTCTAGTTCCATTTTTCGCCACCTTCTTTATTGTACTTTTTGTACTGGTAATGCAAGCGTTATGGCTAACTTTTGATGATATTGCTGGAAAAGGTATTAGTATTGTATTTATCTTAAAGTTTCTTTTTTACACGTCACTTATTGTATCACCGCAAGCATTGCCAAT
Organism: Lutibacter sp. Hel_I_33_5; assembly: GCF_007827455.1. Classification (NCBI taxonomy): domain Bacteria; kingdom Pseudomonadati; phylum Bacteroidota; class Flavobacteriia; order Flavobacteriales; family Flavobacteriaceae; genus Lutibacter; species Lutibacter sp. Hel_I_33_5. The sequence goes on along the minus strand of NZ_VISM01000001.1, from coordinate 3,078,650 downwards.
TGGTATCCTGCTCTCGTCTATTATGGCATTGGGTAATTTGTCTGAAAATTATGAATTTGCAGCCGCAAAATCTACAGGCATTTCCTTACAAAGGTTGGTAAGACCTTTAATAATTCTTACGTTTTTCATGAGTGGAATTAATTTTGTTTTTTTAAACAACATTTATCCTCACGCTATGTTAAAGCAGAAAAATTTATACATCAACATAAAAAAGAAAAAGCCCGCTATGGCTTTAGTTCCTGGTAGTTTTAATGCAGACATTCCTAATTATCAAATAAAGTTTGATGAAAAATATGGTGAAGAAGAAAACTTATTAAAAAAAGTTTTAATCTATGATTTAACTAGTAAAAAAGGAAATCAGAAAGTAATCACAGCTGAGCGTGGAAAAATAGCTTCTGAAGAAGGAAGCAAGTACATGACTTTAATACTCTATAATGGCTATTATTACGAAGAGCATATAAGGAATAACACCTCTTTTAAAGCAAGAAAAAAAATGCCTGCATCAAGTGCAAAATTTGATGAATATGAATTTAACATCGATATATCTTCACTTTCTGATGATGACTTAGATAAAGAAAACTGGAGTGGTGTTTATAATATGCTTAGTTTAGGTCAATTAAAAGACACAATTCCAAAAATGAAAACTAGTTTTGATGAATTTATAAGGGTAAGATCTATAAATGTTTATTCAAATACACAGGCAAAAACACTTCACAGTTATCCAGATTCTTTAAAAACAAAAAATTTAAGTCCAGATATTTTAAGTAATTTCAATTTAAAACAGAAAACTACCATTTTAAGTTCTTCCTTATCTAGAGCTAGAAGTACATTTAAAAACATAAAAAATAATAAAGAAATTCTTAAGAAAAGAAGAAAAAGGTTGAATTTGTATGATGTAGAATTCTATAATAGAATTGCCTTTTCATTTTCTTGTTTAATATTATTTTTTATTGGAGCACCATTAGGTTCTATAATTAGAAAAGGTGGATTTGGATTACCAATGATATTAGCTATATCTACCTATGTCCTTTATTTCTTTGGAAATTCTTTTGGTAGAAATTTAGCAGAAGAAAGTTCAGTAACCGCTTTTTTAGGTTCTTGGATAGCAGCAATTGTTATGATACCGGTTGGAATTTTCCTAACTATTAGAGCAACAAAAGATAAAGGACTACTTAATTTAAACGGCATATTTTTACCAATTACAAACTTCTTTAAAAGGTTTACATCTAAAAAGACAACAAGATAATGACAACAAAACCAACACAACTTAATACCATAGAATCTGCAATAAGCGACATTAAAAAAGGTAAGATTATTATTGTTGTAGATGATGAGAATCGAGAAAATGAAGGTGATTTTTTAGCAGCGGCAGAAACTGTAACTCCAGAGATGATCAATTTTATGGCAACTCATGGTAGAGGATTAATTTGTGCTCCATTAACCGAAACTCGTTGTAAAGAATTAGAACTAGGGATGATGGTAAATAATAATACCGATCCTTTAGAAACTGCCTTTACAGTATCAGTAGATTTACGTGGTAACGGTGTTACTACAGGAATATCTGCTGCAGATAGAGCTAAAACTGTAAAAGCTTTAATAGATAAGGATACAAAACCATTCGATTTAGCACGTCCAGGACATATTTTCCCATTAAAAGCTAAAGATGGTGGTGTTTTACGTAGAACTGGACATACAGAAGCTGCTATTGACTTTGCTAGATTAGCTGGTTTACAACCCGCAGGTGTTATTGTAGAAATAATGAATGAAGACGGAACCATGGCACGGTTACCTCAATTATTGGAAGTTGCAAAAAAGTTTGACATTAAAATAGTTTCTATAGAAGATTTGGTTGCCTATAGAATGGAACATGATTCTTTAATTGAAAAGAAAGAAGATTTTGAAATAGAGACTCGTTTTGGTAATTTCCGTTTAAGAGCCTATCAACAAACTACTAATAAGCAAATACATTTAGCATTAACAAAAGGAAATTGGACTAAAGATGATGCTATTTTAACACGAATTAATTCCACATTAGTCAATAATGATATTTTAGGAACCTTAACCAATAATGCTGATAAGAAATTAGACAGTATGTTTAAGTTGATTAATGACGAAGGAAAAGGTGCAATTGTATTTATCAATCAACAAGCACAATCTTTAAATCTTTTAAAAAGGTTACATATTCTAAAAGATAATCAAGTAAAAGGAGAATTAAAAGCGCCTAGAATTACGATGGATACTAGAGATTTTGGGATAGGTGCTCAAATTTTACACGATATTAATATCAGTAAATTAAAACTAGTTTCTAATACACAACAAGCAAAACGTGTAGGTATGATTGGTTATGGTTTAGAGATTGTAGATTATGTTAACTATTAACCTCGCTCCCACTTTCTAACTCAATTGGTTCTTTGTTTTGTTGAAAAAATCTAGCAGAATGCTCACCTTTTAAAATAATTGTATCACCAGAAACTTCTAACCAAGAACCTTCGCGCAAGCCTAAAACAGGAACATCATTAAATACATGAAATTCTTTAATACGAGTTTCTCTAGTTTCTCCCATATGCTTAGAACCTTTTATAGGATCTAAATAATGTGCGTTTATATTAAAAGGGATGAATTCTAACGTTTTAAAACTTGGTGGATAGACTATTGGCATATCATTCGTATTCATCATATTAACACCACAAATATTACTTCCAGCACTTGTACCTAAATAAGGTGTTCCATTATCTACCGCTGCTTTTAAATCGCTTAAAACATCATTTTTATATAATTGATTCACTAGCTCAAATGTATTCCCACCCCCTGTAAAAATACCTTCAGCATTTTGTATCGCTTCTTTTGGATTCTCAAATTCATGAATTCCTTTTACGTTAATATTAATGGTAGAAAAAGCTTTGGTAACAATAGCTGTATATTCATCATAAGAAATTCCGCTTGGTCTAGCATAAGGAATAAATAACAACTCTTTTACCTCATTAAAAAAGATTTTTAACGTTGGTAAAAGATATTCTAGATATCCACTACCATGTACCGTTGATGTACTTGCTACGATGAGTTTTTTCATGCATCTAAAATACAATTTGTTTTAACAAAAGTTTACAAATGCATTAATACATTTTTAAGAGAGACACTTCTTTTCTTTGTATAAATGAAAAAAACAATCATATTTATTGTAGTAATAATTTTCAGTTTATCATCTGTTGGTCAAGAAAAAAGAAAGTTAATTGTTGGTAAAGTTTTACTTAAAAATCATACAACTTCAGACATTCATGTTCTTAATAAAAACACAAACAGAGGTACAATTATAAATGAAAAAGGAATCTTTGAGTTACCAATAAAAAAAGGTGATAGTATTTATTTTTCTCACATTAATTTAAATGATAAATTGATTGTTATCACTAAAGAAATCATTTCCGAGAACAATTTAAATGTTCAATTATCTGAAAAAACACATGTTCTTGAAGAAATAGTTTTAGAAAAATCTAAAAGTATATTTTATCTTGATAAAGAAATAATGCCTCATAATTTACCTATTGTAAATTCTGAAAGTTTGAATTTACCCTATGCCAATGTTACTGGTAAAAAAGATAAATCATTAGTGAAAATTAAATCTGGTTTTACAGTCAATTTAGATGGAATCTTAAATAGATTAAACGGAAAGTATAAACAAGAAAAATTAGCTAAAGAAATTGCTCTAGAAGATAAACGACTATTGCAAATAAGGAAAGACTATACTGATGATTTTTTTATAACAGACTTAAAGATAAAGAAAGAATACATCAATCAATTTTTAAATTTCTGTATTGAAAAAAACATCATATATTTTTTTGTAAATGATAATAAAATAAAACTAACACATCTTTTAATAAAAGAAAGTGAAGAGTTTCCTCATAAAATTTATGATGAGAGATTATTATTAACCAAGAATTAAAATCCTCTTATTTGATAAAAAAACTACTTATAATATTTACTTCACTATTAATATTTAATAATATTTATTCTCAAGAAAGAAAGCCATTGTATGGAATAATTTCAGATTCTTTAGATGTAATAAATAATGTACATATTATAAATATTCAATCAAACATTGCAACAGCAACAATAATTGACGGAACTTTTAAAACCTTTGCTAAAGTTGGTGATACTTTAAAAATAACATCAATTCAGCATCAAACTAAAAAGTATATTGTCAAAAAAACGAGTTTTGGATTTAATCAATTAAAAATTTATTTACAACCTAAAATTTATGAACTTGATGAGTTTGAAATAAAAAAACATAATTTAAACAGTGTGTTAACTTCTGATGTAGATAAAACACCGATTAATAAAAATCATGAAAGAGTTAAAAACATGGTAAATGAAATAAAAAGAATGGATTTTAGTAGGCCTATCATAGAAAAGCTAGATTTTATAGAATCAAATGTAAAACCTACTAAAGTAACAGTTGACCCAATACAAAAAGTATTAGAAAATGGATTGTTTTTCGGAACAAAACAAAGTCTCTCAAATGGAAAAAATTCAAAAGAATATTGGGATTTGAGAAAGGAACTTAAATTTAAAAAGAATTTTCCAAAAAAACTTTTAACAGAACTTGGAAATAGTTTTTTCTATAAAGATTTAAAAATACCAAAAGAAAAGTATTATCATTTTATTGAATATTGCAATTTGAAAGAAATTGAAGAATTATATAAGAAAAATGAGTTACTTAAAGTTATTAAAATTTTACAAGAAGAAAGCATTAGTTATCTGAAAATAATTAAAAAAGACTAATTTGGCTTAGTTTTTGAAATTATAAACTATATGAAATTAAAAAAAATATACCTATTATTTTTACTGATTCCACTACTCTCTTTTACTACACATAAGTATTATTTAAGTTTAACACAAATAGAATATTCATCAGAAAAAAAATCCATTCAAATTATTATGAATGTTTTTATGGATGATATAGAATATGCCTTAAACGAAGAATATGCTATTGATTTACAACTCACTACAAAAGATGAGTTAAAAAACAACAATACTTATTTTAATAAGTATTTATCTGAAAACTTACAATTAAAAGTAAACGATAGTTTAACGAAATTCAACTATATAGGAAAAGAATACGAAGGGGATTTGGTTTATTTTTATCTAGAAATTGAAGACATTCCGTCTATAAAAACGATAGAAGTTACTAACACTGTTTTAGTAAAAAACTACGAAAAACAACAAAATCTTATCAAAGCAAAAGTTGATAAAAAATATAAAAGTGTGATGCTTTCTAAAAATAATGATAAAGGTTTGTTAAAGTTTTAACATTATTTAACTTATTACATCACATATTCTTAATTTAGAACTCCATTTCAATGGAAATTATAATTTTAAAAAATCTTAAAGATATTTTATATCATCCAAATTTACTTACAAATGAAAAAAATTACACAACTAGTATTTTGTGTTTTTTTTGTTGCTGCTAGTTCTTTAGCACAAGACAAGAAAATAACAAAAGAAGGACATACAAACCAGAATAAGTTTAGACAATTAAAAGACGTTTTAGCAACGCCTAACAATCAACATACTGCTTCTGGTGCACCAGGAAAGGAGTATACACAACAACAGGTTGATTATACAATGGATATTGTTTTAGATGATGATAACAAAAAAATTACAGGTTCAGAAACCATAACATATCATAATAATTCTGCAGATGAATTGCCTTATTTATGGGTTCAATTAGATCAAAATGTAAGAGCTTCAGATTCTAAAACTCCAGATATTCAACCAAATAAAATTAGAAAAAAATTAAGCAAAAGATGGTTTAATCGAGCTTTTCCAGACAAAGCTTTCGAAGGTGGTTTTAATATAACAAGCGTTACAAATATAAATGGTAGTAAATTATCCTATACCATTAATCAAACTATGATGCGTATTAATTTACCAAAATCTTTAGCTGCAGGAGAAACATTTAAATTTAATATTTCTTGGTGGTATAATATCAATAATAATAGAACACAAGGTGGTAGATCTGGTTATGAACATTTTCCAAAAGATGGGAATAACAGTTATAAAATTGCACAGTTTTATCCAAGAATGTGTGTATATGATAATGTAGAAGGTTGGCAAAACGATCAATTTTGGGGACGAAGTGAATTTGCTTTGGAGTTTGGAGATTTTAATGTAAATATTACAGTACCAGCTGATCATATGTTAGGTGCAACTGGAGTTTTACAAAATCCAAAAGATGTATTTTCAAAAAAAGAATTAAAAAGAATAGAGAAAGCTAGAAAAACATACGATAATCCAGTAATTATTAGAACTCAAAAAGAAGCTGAAAAAATTGAACTGAGTCGTTCTAAAAAAACTAAGACTTGGAGGTTTAAAGCTAAAAATGTACGAGATTATGCATTTGCAACATCAAGAAAATTTATTTTTGATGCTATGGCTGTTGATATTAATGGTAGAACTGTAATGGCAGAATCTTTATATTCTAAAGAAGCAAATCCTTTATATGGAGAGCATTCAACAAGGGCAACTGCACAAACTTTAAAAACATATTCTAGATATACATTTGACTACCCATACCACAAAGCTGTTTCAGTTGATGGACAAATGGGAATGGAATACCCGCAAATGGCATTCAATCCAGGAAGACCAAATGCAGACGGAACCTATTCTGAAAGAATTAAAAATATTATGATTAAAGTAACTATTCATGAAGTTGGTCATAATTTCTTTCCGATGATTGTAAATTCTGATGAACGTCAATGGACTTGGATGGATGAAGGGTTAAACTCTTACATGGAAATGTTAGCCGAGTTAGATTATGATCCAAATTTCCCTTTAAGAAGAGGTTTACCTAAGAACATTGTTAAGTATATGGCTGGAGATCAATCTAAAATTGCTCCAATTATGTCTAAAGGAGATAATGTATATAGTTTTGGAAATAATGCCTATGGTAAGCCAGCAACTGCTTTATGGATTCTTCGTGAAACAATAATGGGACATGAATTATTTGACCATGCCTTTAAAACGTATGCAAAAAGATGGAAATTTAAGCACCCAACTCCGGCAGATTTCTTTAGATCTATGGAAGATGCATCTGCAATGGATTTAGATTGGTTTTGGAGAGGATGGTTTTACACAACAGATGTTACTGATATAGGAATTAAAGGTGTTAAAAAATTTACTACTTCCAAAAATGATGATGGTTCTGTTAATTTCAATGAAGATACGACTGATGGTTTAGGTTTTGGTTCAAAAAAGAGTACCGATTCTAAATATCATTATGAAATTACGTATGATAAACCAGGTGGTTTAGTCATGCCAATTATTGTAGAATTCAAGTACAAAGATGGAACAACTCAAAGAAAAACATATCCTGCACAAATTTGGAGGTACAATGATAAAGAAGTAACTAAAGTCTTCTCTTCTGAAAAAGAAATCGAAAGTATAGTTATAGATCCAGATTTAGAAACTGCAGATGTAGATACTTCTAACAATAGTTTTCCTAAACAAAAAACTAATAAATTTGAGAAATTCAAAAACAAAATAAAAGGATAGAAAATAAGTTTACATTTTAAAAAGAAGGCATTATGATTCATAATGCCTTCTTTTATTATAAAGGTTTGTTAAAGTTTTAACATTATTTAACTTATTTCATCACATATTCTTACTTTACGCTACTTTTTTAAATCAATTCAAAATAAAATGAAAAAATTATCTGTACTGTTTTTATCTGTACTTTTTGTTTCTGCTGGAGTTTTTGCACAAGATGCACCAAAAAAGCGCCAACAAGGTCATACAGATCAAAATAAATTTAGGCAAATGAAAGATGTTTTGCCAACCCCAAGTAATCGTAGAACAGCTTCGGGAGCACCAGGACATGCATACACACAACAAAAAGTGGATTATGTTATGGATATCCGTTTAGATGAAAACACAAATCGTCTTTATGGAAATGAAAAAATTACCTATCATAATAATTCTAAAGATCATTTAGAATATTTGTGGGTGCAATTAGATCAGAATATGCGTGCGCCAGATTCTAAAACTCCTTTAGCAAAAGCAGAAAATTTAGGAAACGCTGCTTTTAATGGTCCAATTACTTTTACAGGTGGAAATTTAAAAAAACCTTTTCAAGGAGGATTCAATATTGAAGCAGTAAAAAACGCTGATGGTTCTAATTTATCACATATGATAAACAGAACAATGATGCGTATTAATCTTACAACTCCTCTTGCTCCTGGTGATACTTTTAAGTTTAGCATTAAATGGGACTATTTAATCAATAACCATAGAAAAGATGGAGGACGTTCTGGATACGAAGAATTTCCTGATGGAAATAAAGATTATGTAATTGCACAATTTTACCCACGTTTAGCCGTGTATGATAATGTTGAAGGATGGCAAAACATGCAATTCTGGGGACGTAGCGAATGGGCATTAGAATTTGGAGATTTTGATGTAAAAATTACAGTACCAGCAGATCATAAATTAGAAGCTACTGGTGAACTACAAAACGAAAAAGACGTTTTAACTAGAGAGCAACGTAAAAGAATGGAGCAAGCTAGAAAATCGTTTAAAGACCCTGTTTTTATTGTTACGCAAGCGGAAGCAGAAGCTGCAGAGAAAAAACGCTCTAATAAAACGAAGACATGGCATTTTAAAACTAAAAATGTAAGAGATTATGCATTTGCAACCTCAAGAAAATTTATTTGGGATGCAATGGCAGTTAATATTGGTGGTAGAACCGTAATGGCAGAATCATTATATGCTAAAGAAGGAAACCCTTTATGGGAAGAACATTCTACAAGAGTTGTTGCTAACACTTTAGAAGAATATTCTAAATTAACCTTCGATTATCCATATAGTAAAGCGATTTCCGTACATGCACAAATGGGTATGGAATATCCAATGATTTGCTTTAATTATGGACGTCCAAAACCAGACGGAACTTACTCAGCAAGATTAAAAAGAGGAATGATTGGTGTAATTACGCACGAAGTTGGTCATAACTTTTTCCCAATGATTGTAAATTCAGATGAACGTCAATGGACTTGGATGGATGAAGGATTAAATTCATTTGTAGAAACCTTATCAGAATTAGATTATGATCCTAATTTCTTTACAGGAAACTTGCCTAAAGATATTGTTGGATATATGGGCGGAGATCAAAGTAACCTCTCTCCTATTATGTCTCAAGGAGACTATGTAAAACAATTCGGACCAAATGCATATACAAAACCAGCTGCTGGTTTATATCTATTGCGTCAAACTATTATGGGACCAGAATTATTTGATTATGCATTTAGAACCTATTCTAAACGTTGGATGTTTAAACACCCAACACCAGCAGATTTCTTTAGAACTATGGAAGATGCTTCTGCAATGGATTTAGATTGGTTTTGGAGAGGCTGGTTTTATACCACAGATTATTCTGATATCGGAATTAAAGGTGTTAAGAAATACTATTTAACAGATCAACCTACCGAAAAAGCTAAGAAACTAGCAGAACTTTACAAAATGAATTTAGCCGATTATGAAGGTAAATTGGTCTATTTTGCTGAAGAAAAAGAAGGTGAACCTAAGACTGGCGCTAAAAAAGCAATGGATTTTGATGTGATTAAAAATCACATTGCTAAAATGACTGATGATGAAAAAGCTGATTTAAAAGATGCTCCAAATTATTTTTATGAAGTAACGTTTGAGAAACCAGGAGGATTAGTAATGCCAATTATTGTTGAAGTTGAATATGCAGATGGACAAAAAGAAAGAATTACGTATCCAGCTCAAATTTGGATGAAAAATGATACTGAAGTATCTAAAGTATTTAGATCTGCTAAAGAAATTAAAAGCTTTAAAATAGATCCAGATTTAGAAACTGCTGATGTAGATAGGTCTAACAACAGCTGGCCAAAGAAAAAGGAAACTAAATTTGATAAGTTTAAAGAAAAAGTAAAAGGATAAACACCTAGCTTTTTTTTCAGGTATAAACCCTTACTAGTAAACTAGTAAGGGTTTTATAATTTTACCTATATTTGTTGTACCCCTAACAATTTTATAAGAATTGTTATGAAAATTAATGTCCCCAAAACATTATTACTTTACTTTTTGTTAGCTATATCTTTTTTAAATGCTCAAGATAGAGTTAGTATGTCTATACATCAAGATTTAAAACTTCTTGCTTTAGGAGATAATTTAGGTAACATGGCAGGTACTCTAAATATCTTAGCTAGGGCAAAACTTCAAACTTCTCAAAATTATATAGGTTTCTGCAATTTTATGATTGAATACGAACAAGCCAACCTTACAAAAATGTTTTCTAGAATTAGTGGAGTTTTCGGGTATACCATTAATAATTTTGGTTGGAAAAACACACCTAGCTCAGAATATAAAAGGTTTGAAGTTACTCCTGCAATAAGTTTTGGAAAGATTAAAAGAAGAAGAAAAAACACTTTTAGTTGGGCAGCTTCCATAGAAATTGGCTATAAAATATATGATAGAATTAGAATTTCAGCTATCAATCAATATACAAAAAGAACAGATTTAAAAAGAAAAGATCTACGGTATAGTTTCTTTATTGGACTAGAGTATGATATTGCTAAGATTACTTCTTTTTAAAACTTAATAATAAAATTAATATATAATTAATAACTTTGAATTAACCCCAATAACCAATCTTAAAAACTTATACTATGAATAAAAAATATGCTTTAGTAGTAATACTTGTATTTATTTTTTTTACATCAATCCAAAGTAACGCTCAATGTACAGAAAGTGCAACTAGTGGTACAATAACAAATGCTCAATATGATTATTTTGGACAAAGTTTCACCGCTTGTCAATCAGGTGTTTTATCTAAAATTAAAGTTTTAGGTGGAGCTGACAAATCTGGAGCAACCATTACTATTTATGAAGGTGAAGGATATTTAGGATCTAATTTAGGGAATTTATCAACTGCAAATATAAGCACAAAGACTACTAATACAGACTATTCTGAAATTGATGTTTCTTCATTAAATATCTCTGTAACTAACGGTCAGAAATACACATTTGATATTCGTAATGGTGCAAATTTGTTTTACGAAAGTAATGGGTCTAATATTTATAGTGGTGGACAAGCTTATTTTTCTTCAAATAGTCCAACCTCAGGATATGATTTAATCTTTGAAGCAGATATAATACCAATAGTAAATCCTACTGTAACCAATATTACTACTTCCGTTCCTGATGGTACTTATAATGATATAAGTACACCAATGCCTATTACAGTTACTTTTTCTCATTCAGTAAATGTAACAGGAATTCCTCAATTAGAATTAGAAACGGGTTCAACAGATAAAATAGCAACCTATAGCACTGGAACAGGAACCAATACTTTAACTTTTACATATACAATACAAAATGGCGATGAAAGTGCCGATTTAGATTATAAAGCAACAACTTCTTTAACATTAAATGGAGGCACTATAAAACACGTTAATTCAGGTGGCAATGCAATATTAACTTTGCCGAGTCCTGGAGCAGCAGGTTCTTTAGGTGCTAATAAAAATTTAGTAATATCTACCGTTACACCAACTGTAACCAACGTTACCAGTTCTGTTTCAGATGGAACTTATGTTTTATCAAATGTAATTCCTATTACTATTACATTTTCGGAACCTGTAAATGTTACTGGTACTCCGAAATTAGAATTAAATACTGGTATAACTGATAGAGAAATTGATTATGTCTCTGGTACTGGAACAAATACGTTATTATTTAATTATACAGTACAACCTACAGATAATATTAGCGATTTAGATTATAAAGCTACAAGTTCATTAACATTAAATGGAGGAACAATAAAACATGCGAATGCTAAAAACGCTACACTAACTTTACCCTCACCAGGGGCTGCAAATTCTTTAGGAGCAAACAAAAATATTACTATAGATACTTCTACTCCAATTGTATCATTAGTATCAAGTACTAAAACAGATGGTAATTATAATACGGGAGAATTAATCCCCATCACCATTCAATTTAACAAAAATGTTACCGTTACAGGAACTCCTCAATTAGAATTAGAAACAGGAACTACAGATAGGTTAATTGATTATGTATCTGGAAGCGATACAAACACCTTAACATTTAACTATACAGTACAAGCTGGCGATTTAAATAGTGACTTAGATTATAAAGCAACCAATTCTTTAACATTAAATGGAGGTACAATTAAAGATAATTTAAATAATGATGCAGCTTTAACTCTAGCTACGCCTGGAGCGAGTAATTCATTAGGTTTTATAAAAGCCTTAAATATTGATGCTGTTACTACACCCATTGGGTATAGTTTTAATGTAGATGTGGCAGCTATAAATATTAGTAATAATGTAAGCAGCACTACATTAAATTTTGAAGGTGTAAATCATCCATCTAAACAATTCCCTATGACTTGGTCTGTAACAAGTAGTGCTGGCGGCCCTACTTTGGGCAGCACATACTATTCTGGAAGCTATACTAACTTTATTATCGGTAGCTTAAACACATTATTGGACGGGGAAATAACTTTTAAATTTAGAGTAGCAGATGTAAATAATGAAAATCCAGGTCCAGAACTCACTTATACCATTATAAAAGACTTAGTTGCTCCAACAATTTTAAGTGTAGATTCTACAACACCTGATGGTACTTATTCTATAGGTGAAGAAATATACATAGATGTAAAATTTTCTGAAAAAGTATTTGTAACGGGCACTCCACAAATGACTTTAGAAACAGGTACAGTAGATAGAACTATTAATTATACTAGTGGTAATGATTCAGATACCCTACGTTTTCTTTATACCGTTCAAGCTGGTGATGAAGCAAATACGGATTTATTAATTCATCATAGTCCTTATCTAGATCTAAATTCTGGAACTATAATAGACTCTGGTAATAATCCTGCAAATACAAATTTTTATGTAGGTGGTTTTACCGACCTTCAAAGCAATACAAATATTGCTATTAATACCAAACTACCAACAACAAGTACCCAAGCAGCAAGTAATATTGCTAGTACATCTGTAACTCTTGCAGGAGAAGCTTTAACAACTGGAGGTATAAATATTACCGAAAGAGGTGTAGTATATTCAATTAAATCCATTAATGCAGATCCTTTTATTGATGGTACAGGAGTATCAAAAGATGTCAATGGTGCTGGTTTTGGAACCTTTTCTAAATCCATAACTAGCTTATCCCCTAACACTGAATATCATTTTAAGGCATATTCATCGAATGCTATAGGTACTACCTATGGATTTACAGGAGTTTTTACTACCACAAAATTAGATCCTACTATTACTTTTGAAAATATAACTAAGACCTATGGTGATGCAAATTTTGATTTAGCAGCTACATCAAATTCAACAGGAGTAATTTCATATTCAATTATTGGAACTAAAAACGGAACCAGTTTATCTGGTACTAATAAAAAAACTGTAACTGTAGGTAATGCAGCTAGCGTTACCGTTAGAGCAACATTAGCTGAGGATGCAAATTATAAAGCAGCAACTAAAGATATTACTCTTACTATTAACAAAGCAATTATTACCGCTACAGCGGATGATAAATCTCGCGAGTATGCGGATGCAAATCCTACTTTCACAATTAATTATAGTGGATTTAAAAATTCAGAGACTAGTACTGATATAGATACCTTACCAACAGTAAGCTCTACAGCAGATACAACAACCAATGCAGGAACTCATGATATTACAGTTAGTGGTGGAAGCGATACCAATTATAACATCACTCCTGCAAACGGAACTTTAACTATTTCTAAAGCAACTATTACCGCTACAGCGGATGATAAATCTCGTGAATATGGGGATGTAAATCCAACATTTACAATAACTTATGCAGGATTTAAAAATAGTGAAACGAATGCGGTGTTAGATACAGAGCCTACTGCTAGTTCAATTACCAATGCAAATACAAATGCAGGAACTTATGATATTACCGTTAATGGAGGAAGCGATAACAATTATAACATCACTCCTGCTAATGGAACTTTAACCATTTCTAAAGCAACTGTTACGGCTACAGCAGATAACAAAACTCGTGAATATGGAGATGCAAATCCAACATTTACAATTATTTATGCAGGATTTAAAAATGGTGAAACCAATACAGTTTTAGATACTGCTCCTACTGCTAGTTCTGTTGCCGATGCCAATACAAATGCAGGAACTCATGATATTACCGTTAATGGTGGAAGTGACAACAATTATGATATAACAAATACAAAAGGAACCTTAACTATTTCTAAAGCAACTGTTACGGCTACTGCAGATAACAAAACTCGTGAATATGGAGATGCAAATCCTGCATTTACAATTGCTTATAGTGGATTTAAAAACTCAGATACTTCTGATAGTTTAGATACCAAACCTAATGCAAGTTCTACTGCTGATACTTCATCGAATGTTGGAAATCATGATATTACTGTTGCTGGTGCTGTAGATGCTAATTATGACATCACACAAACAAAAGGAACGTTAACTATTTCTAAAGCAACTATTACAGCGACAGCTGATAATAAATCTCGTGAATATGGAGATGCAAATCCTGCATTTACAATTGCTTATAGTGGATTTAAAAACGCTGATACTTCTGATAGTTTAGATACCAAACCTACTGCAAGTTCTATTGCTGATACTTCATCGAATGTTGGAAATCATGATATTACTGTTGCTGGTGCTGTAGATGCTAATTATGACATCACACAAACAAAAGGAACGTTAACTATTAGTAAAGCTACAATTACTGCTACTGCTGATAACAAAACTCGTGAATATGGAGATGCAAATCCAACATTTACAATTTCTTATAGTGGATTTAAAAACGCTGATACTTCTGATAGTTTAGATACCAAACCTACGGCTAGTTCTACTGCTGATACTTCATCGAATGTTGGAAATCATGATATTACTGTTGCTGGTGCTGTAGATGCTAATTATAACATCACACAAACAAAAGGAAAGTTATCTATTAGTAAAGCTACAATTACTGCTACTGCTGATGATAAATCACGTGAATATGGTGATGCAAATCCTGCATTTACAATTGCTTACAGTGGATTTAAAAACTCGGATACTTTTGCTAGTCTAGACACTGCTTCTACTGCGAGTTCTGCGGCAACAAATGCTTCTAATGTAGGAAATCATGATATAAATGTATCTGGTGGGGCTGATGTTAATTATAACATTACTGAAACCAAAGGAACCTTAACAATAACTAAAGCAACTGTTACTGCAACAGCTGAAAATAAAGCACGTGAATATGGTGATGCGAATCCTGCTTTTACAATTGTTTACAGCGGATTTAAAAACTCGGATACTTTTGCTAGTTTAGACAATGCTCCTTCTGTGAGTTCTACGGCAACAGAGAGTTCTAATGTAGGAAATCATGATATTAATTTATCTGGTGGGGCTGATGTTAATTATAATATTACTCAAACTAAAGGAACATTAACTATTTCTAAAGCGAATCTTACCATTACTGCGGATAATAAAACACGTGAATATGGGGATACGAACCCAACTTTTACAGTGATGTTTAGCGGATTTAAAAATTCGGATGATGCTAGTTCTTTAGATACTGCGCCATCTATTAATTCTATAGCTACAACTTTATCAGATGTGGGAACGTATGATATTAATGTTACTAATGCTACAGATGTTAATTACAACATCATACAAACTAAAGGAACATTTACTGTTACTAAAAGAGCTATTACAATTACAGTTAATCATAATCAATTTAAAATTGAAGGAGAAAATGACCCAATATTAACATATTCTATAACTGCTAGTTCTGCTGTAAATAATGATAATGCTTCTGGAATGTTAGAAAGAACTAATGGTGAAACTGTTGGAACTTATTCTATAAATAAAGGAACCTTAACCTATGGAGATAATTATAACGAAACTTTTGTTTCTAGTGATTTTTCAATTACCCTTGTGCAAACTTTACAAACAAGTGCTGTTTCTTCGGTTTCTGTAACTATTACTGGAGAAGCAACTGACGTAAATGTAATAGAACGTGGTGTTGTATATTCATCTACAAATATGAGCCCTAAAATTGGAGGTGCAGATGTAATCAAAGTTGTAGATGATGTTTTTACTGGTGAATTCACAATTACCATCAATAATTTATCAGTAGCTACTCAATATTATTTTCAAACTTATATTATTCTTGGTAATAACAATGGTAGAATTCAAAACAATGTTTTATATGGTGGTGTAGAGAATTTCCATACAGAGGCAGAAGAACCTTTAACTACAACGTTTTCTCCAATTAATAATGCAACCAATGTTAAAATCAATAAAAACTTAGAAATTAATTTCGACAGATTTATTCAAAAAGGGGAAGGTTCACTATTTATCAGAAAAGTTAGTGACAACAGTATAATAAATACTATTGATGTAATAAATACCGTTATTTATAATAATACTTTAGTAATTTATCCCATTACCTATTTACCACAAAATACTGATATCTATATTGATATTCCTAATGGAATTATAAAAGGTCAATTTAATAATAATTGGTCTGGTTTAACAAGTAAAACTTCATGGAAATTTAAAACAGAAACTATTTTATCAGTAGAAGATGTTGTATTTCAAAATTTAAAACTCTTTCCAAATCCTGTATCAAAAAGAATAACTATTAGTAACCATTCTAAGATTACAAAAACGATAGTTTACGATATAAATGGTAAAGAACTACAATTTAGAAATCATCAATCTAAAGATATACAATTAGATGTCGAGCGTTTAAAAGTTGGTGTTTACTTTATTAAAGTCTACTCTAATCAAAATTCCAAAGTCCTTAAATTCTTTAAAATTGAATAAAAAAAAGCCCAAGTTTAAAACTTGGGCTTTTTTTTATTCTTATATCTTATTTATTTCTTTCTAAACATCAACCAAAAGCCTAATAAAACAAGTGGTATGCTTAAAACCTGACCTGTATTTAACGAATTAAACACCCAATCTTCTCTTCCATCAACTTGTGCTTCTTTTAAGAATTCTATAAAGAAACGTAAAGACCATAAAACCACTAAAAATAACCCAAATAAGAATCCAGTTTGATTCTTTTTATCTGTTTTCCAGTATAAGTACCACATCATAAAGAATATTGCTAAATAACCAAGGGCTTCATATAATTGTGTCGGATGTCTTGGGACAATTTCTCCAGCTTTAGTGAAAATGACACCAAAATCAGTTCCTGTAGGTTTACCGTAAATTTCAGAATTAAAAAAGTTCCCTGTTCTAATAAAAAAACCAGCTAAAGCAACCATAATGGCTAATCTATCTAAAATAAACAACCATGGTTTTTGTAAATGCTTTTTAGCATAAAAATACATTGCAATTGGAATTCCTATAGCAGCACCATGACTTGCAAACCCCATAAATCCAGAGAATTTCCAGCCTTTTATAAAACCAAACAATGTATCGTTTGGACTTTCTTTTATTGGTAAAAATATTTCTAATAAATGGTTTTGATAATAATCCCAACTATAAAAAAACACATCACCTAAACGCATACCAATTAACATTGATATAAAGACGTACATAAACAATGGATCTAATTTTTCTTTAGGAACATTATCTGCTACATATATTTTTTTCATTAAATGTAAGCCTAAAAGAAAGGCAGCAACAAACATTAAACTATACCATCTAATAGTAAAAAAACCTAAATCGATTCCTACTGATGGATCCCAAACGATGGATAATAATCTCATTTATTTTATTTTATGTCTGGTCGAGCGCAGTCGAGACCTTTTAATATAATTACTTTTAAACCTCTCGACTGCGCTCGAGGTGACAAATATTATTTTT
This sequence comes from Lutibacter sp. Hel_I_33_5, assembly GCF_007827455.1. Lineage (NCBI taxonomy): Bacteria > Pseudomonadati > Bacteroidota > Flavobacteriia > Flavobacteriales > Flavobacteriaceae > Lutibacter > Lutibacter sp. Hel_I_33_5. The sequence continues at coordinate 3,060,792 of NZ_VISM01000001.1, read as the reverse complement.
TCTTCTCAGGGACTGGATCATAACCACTTCCTCCCCAAGGGTGACAACTAAATATTCTTTTTAACGATAACCAGCCTCCAGAAAACAATCCATGCTTTTGTAAAGCTTCTATGGTATAATGTGAACATGTTGGACTATATCTACATGTTGATGGCGTAAAAGGTGAAATTGCTGTTTGATAAAAACGAACTAATATTACAAATGGGTATGTCAAAAATTTATTCAATAATTAATTATTTAAAAATAAATAACATTCTCGACTCCGTTCGAAATGACATTCGTATTTCATAATTTACAATTCGTAATTAACTTATAGAAAACGTTGTTCCTTCTCTACCGTCTTTTAATTGAATTCCTAACGCAATTAATTCATCCCTAATTTGATCGGATAATGCCCAATCTTTATTTTCTCTTGCTTCTTTACGCAATTTTATTAGTAGTTCTACTACTCCATTTATCTTGTCTGAGCTACTTTCTGAAGTTTCATTCATTAACCCTAATACATCAAAAACTAATGCGTTTAAAGTTATTTTTAAAGTTGATAAATCTTCAGTTGTTATAGTCGCTTTATCATCTTTAATTTGATTAATAACTTTAACAGCCTCAAATAAATGTGATATCAATATAGGTGTATTAAAATCGTCATTCATTGCATTATAACAATCACCTTTCCATTTTTTCACATCAAAAGTTGATGAATTACTAGCTTCAATTTTATCTAAAAAGCTAATTGCTTCCATTAATTTTGAATGTCCTTTTTCTGAAGCTAATAAAGCATCTCCAGAAAAATCTAAGACACTCCTATAATTGGCTTGTAAGTTAAAAAAACGAACAACACTTGCTGAAAATGCTTTTGGTAAGACCTTATTATCTCCTGTTAAAATCTCATCAGGTAAAATATAATTTCCAGTCGATTTAGCCATTTTCTGACTATTTAACAATAACATATTTGTATGCATCCAATAATTTACTGGAGTCACACCACTACAAGTTTTTGATTGAGCTATTTCACATTCGTGATGTGGAAATTTTAAATCCATTCCACCACCATGAATATCAAATTGAGATCCTAAATATTTAGAACTCATTACAGAACATTCTAAGTGCCACCCTGGAAAACCATCGCTCCAAGGAGAAGGCCAACGCATAATATGACGCTCATCAGCTTTTTTCCAAAGTGCAAAATCTTGTGGATTCTTCTTATCCGACTGTCCGTCTAGAGTACGTGTATTGTGAATTAAGTCTTCTACTTTTCTTCCTGAAAGAATTCCGTAATTTTCTTTTTTATTGTATTCTAAAACATCAAAATATACCGAACCATTTACTTCATATGCAAAACCTTTTTCTATGATTTCTTTAATCATTTCGATTTGCTCAACAATATGACCTGTTGCTGTTGGCTCTATACTTGGTGGCAAAAAATTGTACTTTTTTAAGACATCATGAAAATCAACGGTATAACGTTGCACAACCTCCATTGGTTCAATTTCTTCTAAACGAGCACGTTTAGAAATTCTATCTTCACCAGCATCTGCATCATTTTCTAAGTGACCAGCATCCGTAATATTACGAACATAACGTACTTTATAACCTAAATGTAAGAGATACCTGTAGACAACATCAAAAAACATAAATGTTCGTACGTTTCCTAAATGCGCATTGCTATACACAGTTGGTCCACAAACATACATACCAATTCTGCCTTCTATGACTGGTTTAAAGTTCTCTTTAGTTTTGGTTAAAGAGTTATATATTTTAAGTTGATTTTCTTTGTATAATTCCATTAAAAAAGTAACTATTTACAGATGATAAATATAGGTACTTTATAAAGAACTGAGAAATGGAATTTGTTAGAAGTTTGATAAAAAATTAGAGTAGTTTTTTATCAATTAAATTTTCTTTTTTAAGATTAATTTACTGTATTTACCTTTAATATTAAGTTTTTTATCATTTGAAATAATAATAAAATCTCCATTTAAGGCTTTATTTTGACTTTTTGACAACTTACTAAAAACAGCAGGCTTATCTAGATAAAATGTAGAATTACTACCTACTCTATATACAAGTTGATCTTTTAATTTTGTTAAATTAATATCAGCTTCAGAAGAATTTAGCAACAATTTAAATGTATTAAAATTTGGAGCAATATTATCAATAGTGAGCTCTCCATATTTATTTGTTACATCAACATCTTGATTGATTGTATTAATAACAACACCAGATGAGTTATTACTCATGGTTGTATTTGTAACCGACGCTATTTTAGCATCGGTTACATTATTTAAAAATAAAGTACAAGCGTTTAAATCATTTATAGTTACTGGAGAATAAGAGATGTTTAATTTTCCTCCTTGTAAATTATTAGCATTAAAGGTTCCGTAACTAACCTTACCTGAAGCTTTTGTATTTGGTAATTTTACTTTACAATGACGTGTATTTAAATCGAATTTAGCTCCTTTTGGTACTTTAATAACCAAACGCTTTTTAATTTTTACTTTTTTTCCATTAATCGTAATATCGTTAGAATCTGAATTAAAGAAATAACTAAACTTACTATTTTTTAATTTTTTACTTGCCTTTTCTAATGCTTCTTTAATTTTTTTTCTATCTATTTTTTTAAATCGTTTTTTAGATTCTAATAGCTGTTTTTTCAATTTAATTTTACTACGTTTTAACTTTTTTTCTTTTTCTAAAAGTTTTTTCTTAAGTTTTAGTTTATTGCGTTTCATTTCTTTAACAAAATCTCTGTATTCCTCAGTCTTTTTAAATTTCTCCCACTCTTTTTTAGATTTTATAGTGATATTATGCGCATCATCTTTCCAAGAGAAAAAATAATTATCACCATCTTCGAAATACTTATCAAAATCGAACTCTAAATGTCTAAGTCCAGAAAACATTTTTTCATAATCCATTTCAGGAATTACAATAGTTTCAAAATCAAAATCAGGAATTTCAGGAAACTCAGGCATTTCTGGCATCTCTGGCATCTCTGGCATCACAAAATTATCATTATTAAAAATTACAAAATCGTTAGAATTACCAAATAAATGATTACTTCTACCAGATTTTATTTTCACTTTCCCCTTATTTCCCAATGCTTCAAAATTCCAGTTTTTAAAGTACTTTTCAGCTTCTTTTTTATCAATTCCTTCTACTTCAAAACAGGCTTCTACTAATACTTCGTTTTTATTCCAAGTAGTAACATCAATATCCGTATTACTTGCATTAATTTCTATGGTTACGTCCTTATTTGTATTGAACCTTTCTGTAAATTTTTTATCAAATTTTTGCGCATGTACTATTGTAACAAAAACAGCAAAAGCAAAAACTAGATGTTTATTATACTTGTTGAGTTTCATATTGTTTTGTGTTTATTTTTTTTAAATTTTTTAATTGTTTTTTTAAACGTTGTAACAGCTGTAATCTTAATTGCAAATTATTTATTAATGCATCTATCGTAGCATCATTAACACCGTTTGTATTGAGCTCTAGTGTTAATGATTTATACTCTTTTGTTAATTCTCCTACTCTTGCCAAATATCCATCTACCATTTCCTTATTCTCTTTTGTCATGTTTATTTGACTTAACTCGTAGTTAATACTATTGGCATAGTAAGATTCTATGGTGTTTAATTCTGGAGAAATAGTTTCTAAACTGATGTTTTTCGTTGGAATTTCACTTTCTATAACAGGATTTTCTTCTATATCTGTAGGATAAAATTGTATTCCTAAACTAATTAGTAAAACAATTGAAGCAGCAATAGATAACCATTTATAGGATCTCTTTTTTGTTGTTTTTGGATGTAATTCTTTCAACAATTTAGTTTCAAATTTCTTTGAATGATTTGATGAAAGTTCTATAGTTTCCTCTTTATAATTTTCTAATACTTCTCTAATGTCTTTAGGCATATCGAATTGCTTTTAAACTTTCTTTGACTATTTTTTTCCCTCTCATTAAATGAGTTCTAGATGTTACTTCTGTAATTCCCAATATTTCTGAAATTTCTTTATGATCATATCCTTCTAACAAATACAAGGACAAAACCACTCGGTATTTTTCTTTTAACGCTTGTATTGAATCAATTATTTGTTGCATAGAAATTCCATCATTTATTGTCCATTTTTCATCCTCTACTGTATGAACTTCGTCATTAATAGCAACAATCTCTAACTTCTTCTTTTTTAATTCATCAATACTTTGATTAATGACAATCCTTTTAATCCATGCTCCAATAGAAACTTCACCTTTATAAGAATGTATATTTTTAAATGCTTTAATAAACGCATCTTGCATAACGTCCTCCGCAATTGCAGTTTCCTTTACATATCGTTTAGCAACCAAAAACATCCCATTACAATACAATTTATACAATTGCATTTGCGCTTTTGCATCATTGCATTTACACTTGCTAATAATAGCGTGATGAAGCTGTTTGGTATGGCTCATTTACGAATTCTTACTTTATAGACGATTGTTTTTTAACCGCGTTGCATTTTGTCAAAAAATTTATTTCTAAATTTACTTATTATTTTATCTCACAAAAGTTAAATGATTGATAAAAACAAATTTGCGCTTACCGAAAGAGATGGTGTATTACAACCTAATACAACAAGTGATGCTTCTGCTGAAAAAATTAAAATAAATAGAAGAAAAGAAGTTTCTTCGGATGATTTAGTGAAAACAATTTTACAAGGTGATATTTCATCATTAAGTAGAGCCATTACATTGGTAGAAAGCAACAACGAAAAACATCAACAAAAAGCGAATAAGATTATTGAAGCTTGTTTGCCACATGCCAATAAATCTATTCGAATTGGTATTACTGGTGTTCCTGGAGTTGGAAAAAGTACGTTTATAGAAGTATTCGGAAAATACTTAACATCCTTAGGAAAAAAAGTCGCTGTTCTTGCTGTAGACCCTTCTAGTTCTATAAATAAAGGAAGTATTTTAGGTGATAAAACAAGAATGGAAGAATTGGTTACCGATAAAAATGCATTTATTCGTCCTTCTCCTTCAGGGACTTCTTTAGGTGGTGTTGCTCAAAAAACAAGAGAAAGTATTATACTATGTGAAGCGGCTGGTTTTGATACCATTATTATTGAAACTGTTGGTGTTGGACAATCTGAAACCGCTGTTCATGCCATGACTGATTTCTTTTTATTATTAAAACTCGCAGGTGCTGGTGACGAATTACAAGGTATTAAACGCGGAATTATAGAAATGGCAGATGCGATTGTTATAAATAAAGCGGATACTGGAAATGAAAAAAATGCACAGATTGCTAAAATAGCTTTTCAAAGAGCTTTGCATTTATATCCGATAAAAGAAAGTACTTGGCAGCCAAAAGTATTAACCGCTAGTTCACTACAAAATAAAGGAATTAAAGAAGTCTATGATCTGATTTCAGGATATTATAAACTTAGTATTGAAAACGGTTATTTTCAGCAAAAAAGAAACGAACAGAATAAAAACTGGTTGTTTTCTACCATTGAGAATCAATTAAAAACTAAGTTTTATAATCAAAGTGATATAAAACAATTATTAGAAGAAGAACTTAAAAAAATTGAAAATGGGTTAACAACTCCTTTTTCTGCAGCCAAAAACCTATTAGATTTGCAGTAATGAAATTATTGAAAAACCCGAATAAATTACTTTTTATCACACTTTTCTTACTCTGTATAGTAAATATATTACAAGGTTATTTTACAGAATTATTAGACGACGAAGCCTATTATTGGGTATATAGTCAATTTTTAGATTGGGGATATTTCGATCATCCTCCTATGGTAGCTATTTGGATAACTATTTCTAGTTTCTTTTTTGAAAATGGCGAATTAGGTGTGCGTATTTTATCAGCTATTACACTTTCTCTAAACATCTTTTTTATTTGGAAACTGATTGACTTTCCTAAAAAATCAAACTATACTTGGCTATTTTTACTCATCGTTTTATCTACTACTTTATTTAATGCATACGGATTTATTACCGTGCCCGACACTCCACTGCTATTTTTTATGAGCATCTTTTTATTAGGCTATAAAAAGTATTTAAAAGACAAATCTAATCTAAGTTATCTTATCATTTCATTAGCCGTTGCAGGTTTATTATATAGTAAATATCAAGGGGTACTAATTGTGTTTTTTGTATTGTTATCTAATATAAAAGTCCTTAAAGATTATAAAATTTGGATTACTGGCTTTGTTGCTCTACTCCTATTTTTTCCGCATCTCTACTGGCAGTATGCAAATGATTATCCAACTTTTAGATATCACCTTTTTGAAAGAACGGCTAAATCAAGTTATAAAATTGAAAATTCCTTACTCCATTTTGTAAATATGTTTGCGATTATTGGAGTAACTTTTATATTCTTTTACAAAGCTTTTTTTAAAAATTTAAAAACTAAAAATCAATTCCAAAAAGGATTAAACTATATCGTTGGTGGTTTTCTTGTATTCTTTTTTTTAATGTCTTTTAAAGGACATGTTCAGGCGCAGTGGATTGTTCCTATTAGTATTCCGTTAATGATAATCGTGTTTCATTATTTGGTTAACAATCAACATAAAATAACACTATTTAAGCGTTTAGCATTTATAAATATTGCGCTTATTATTTTAATAAGAATTGTAATGGCTTTTGAAAGTATTCTTCCTTTTCAGTTAGATATGCATGGCCATAAACAGTGGGTTTCTGAGTTACAAAAAAAAACAAAAGGGAAAAAGAAGGTTTTTTTTAATTCTTATCAAAGAGCTTCAACATACCTATTCTATAGTAAAGACCCAATTGCTTCATATAATTATTTTAATGATAGAAAAAATCATTTTGATTTATTAAATATAAATAATACCGTTTTTAATGAAGATGTCTATTATATTACGAATAAGGATTATGGGTATAGTAATTTCGGAATTAAAAGAAAAAATAAAGATTCCCTCTATGTTTCTTATATAAATGGTTTTAAAGCACCAAACTTGTTAAAAATAAACATTAATAATGTAAAAACTTCCAATGATAACACTATATCGATTGATATGATAAATACATCTAAAAATAATTTTTCTATAAATGATTTCGATTTTTATCTAGTTCTTTTTGATAAAAACAAACATCTCTTATTTTTAAATGGAAAAAAAGCAAAGAAGTATAAAATAAGTGATTTTGATTTATTTACAATTCCATTATCAATCAATGATAAAATTTTAAAAATTGAAGAAAAAAATCTTGTTAACACCACAATAAAAATACCTAAAAGAACTATTTCTTTGGTCAATAAAGCAGAATATATTCAAATAATTGGAAAAAACAACCCCAAGTTACATTTAACAAGACTTAGTAAAATGTATAGTTTACAAAAAGATTAAATTATTTTTTTAAATATTTTTAAATAAAAATAAGAAAGTAATTTGAAGAAAAGTATTCCTAATAAGGTTCCCATTAAATAACCCGAAGTTACATCAATCGGATAATGAACGCCTAAATAGATTCTACTATATCCAAAAAGGATTGGAAATAATATCATTATAAAGATTAACTTAAAGTGTTTTTTTAATAATAAAATTGAAAAAACTGTAAATGTTGTTGATAAACAAGCATGACCAGAAAAGAAACTAAACCCTCTTGGTTTATATGAAAACTGACGTAAACTATCCTGTAAGCTTTCCACATTACAAGGTCTTAAACGCTCGGTTAGGTTTTTTATAAAGTTTGTAAACTGGTCTGTAAAAACTACTAAAACAACAGTGAAGAGAATAATAAAAAGTCCTTTTATAAATCCAAATTTTTTAAAAAATAGTGCAAAAACCAATAAAAACAATGGAACCCAATTAAACTGATTGGTAATTGCGAACCAAAATGAATCCCATTGTTCTGTTCCTAAATTATTTAGATAAATTAAAAGCTGTTCGTCTTTATGTAATAAAGATTCCAACAATTATTTACCTACTTTTAAAATTTCTACATCAAAAACAATATCTGCTTTTGGAGGAAATGGACCTCCACCACGCTCACCATACGCTAAATAATAAGGTATAAATAAACGTGCTCTTTCACCTTCTCGCATCATTAGTACACCTTCTTTAAATCCAGCAATCATAGGTCTTTTAGTATCATTTAATTGACACGTTAAAGGTCTATTCTGCCCAAAAGTAGATTGTACAACTGTACCGTCTGCAAGACTTAATCCGTAATTTACATCCAATGGTACGTTGTCAACAACTTTTTTACCATTAGGATTACTTTTTGTCATTAAGATTTTTAAACCAGAAGATGTCTTTGTTGCTTTAGCAACATCTATAGTTGCTTCATAAGTTTTCTGATCTTTTAAAAACTTCTCATACCTAACTTTATCTGCTTCTTCTTGTCTTGCTTTTCCTTCTTTAGTTTTTTCATCAAATTTGGCAATCTCTTCTGTAAATATCTTTACTTCATCAAAGCTTTTTGCTGCATTCCCTAACCTTACAATTTCTATAGATTGAATAGTATCATTTTTTTCAATCGAATTTAAAACCGTTAATTTTAATGAATCTAATGCTAATGCTAGTTTTGTAGAATCTTTTACGATAGCTTTTATTTTATCAACCTCAGTTGGCAATGATAAAACTTTACCAAAAACGGTATGTTTTCCATCTAACCAAGGGGTTTCTTTATGTGTGATAAAAAACTGACTACTGTTTGTTCCTGGTCCAGAATTTGCCATCGACAAAATACCTGCATCGTTATGAGTAAACAATAATACTTTAGCGGTATCTCTTGGGAATTCATCATGAAATCTATATCCAGCATTTCCTCTCCCCGTTCCCGTTGGATCTCCACCTTGAACCATAAAATCTTTTATAACTCTATGGAATTTTATTCCGTCAAAAAACTTTTTCCCTTTAATAGAATCTACTAATTTAGGATTGGTTCCGTTTGCTAAAGACACAAAGTTTGCAACCGTCATTGGAGTTTCTTTTGCATGTAATTGCATAAAAATCTCCCCTTTATTTGTTTTTAACTCTGCATAGATTCCGTCTTCTAAACCTTTATATTTTGCAGATCTACAAGAAGAAAATACTATTAAAAAGACTACTAATACTTTAAAATATTTCATTTTATTTAATCTCTATTAATTCAACTTCAAAAACTAATGCTGCAAAAGGTTTAATTGGTCCTCCTCTTCTTGGGTTTTCTCCATATCCTAACTCTTGCGGAATGAAAAATTTATATTTCGCACCTTCATTCATTAAATATAATCCTTCGCTAAACCCTTTTACAAACTGACTTGCACCCATTTCTATTGGTGTTTTCTTATCTACTGAACTATCAAATACAGTTCCGTCAATTAATGTTCCATGATAATGAATTTTTACTTTATCAGAGGCTACGGCATTTTTACCTTTTCCTTCATTTATAACCTTGTATTGTAAACCACTTGCTGTAGTTTTTACTCCTTTAGCAGTTTTATTTTTCTCTAAAAAAGCAATTCCTTCATCTTTTACATCTTTAAATTGTTCTGCCAACTTTCTTTTTTGCTCTTTTTGGAAAAAAGCAGATAAGACTTTATTTACATCTTTATCTTCAATCAAAAGATTTAAAGAATCTGATCCATTTCTAAATCCTTGTAAAAACAATTCTTTATTTGCTTGTGTGAAATTTGTTTTAATGTAGTTTGCTAAATTTAAACCTAGCGCATAACTAGCAGAATCCACTTCTGTTTCTAAAGATTTTACATCAGCTTTCTGATTATTACAAGAGATTAATGTTCCTAAGAACACTGTGAATGCTACAATTTTTATCGTTTTCATTGTTTGTTATTTATATGTATTAATGTTAAGGTACTTTTTATTGATTGATTAATTCCTATTTTATTTCCATCTCCAGCAACTCCAAAAGCATTATAAGACGGAATTACAAATGTAATGGTTTCACCAACTTTCATCAACTTTATTCCATGTTGTAAACCTGTAATAAAATCTTCTTTATCTATTGTGTATTTTTTTTCTTGTTGTGGATACATACTATTTCCACTTAAATCTTTAATATCGAAGGATATAGTTACTTCTTCTCCAAATTTTGGTGTAGGTGTTTCAGTTTCAACTTTTGTATGATACGCATACCAAAATCCCATTGACGAATTATAATAGGTTTGCAAACTATCTTTTTTTATAAAAGCAGTTATTTTATCTTCTTCTATTTTATTTAGTGCTTTGTTTTCTTCTATCGAAGCTTTAAGAATAGTAGATTTTTTTGTACTGATTGGTCTTCTTGCTATCGGTTCATTGCAAGAAATAAAAAGCATCAGAAAAAGTAAAAGAAAAATACTAAACCTCATAAGATGTTGCTAATTCTTGTTGGTATTGCGGAACTATTTTTTTAAATTCTACTATAGTTTCTTCCATTGTTTTTAATGATTTTCCTCCTGCTGCATTATCATGTCCTCCTCCACTATAGTGTTTTCTCGCAAATTGATTTACGGAAAAAGTTCCTTTGGAACGTAATGACATTTTGATAATATTTTGTTCTTTATCTTCAATAAAAATTGCTGCAAACACAATTCCTTTTAAAGAAAGTGCATAATTAACCACACCTTCTGTATCTCCTTTTTGAAAATCGAACTTCTTTTTTTCCTCTTCTGTTAATGTGATAAATGCTGTATTGTATTCGGGTAACATCTGTAAATTACTTAACGCTTGTCCTAACAATAAAAGTCTTCCGTAAGAATTTGCATCATACACATTAGTATGAATTTTATCGTTTTCTGCTCCTTTATCAATTAAATCGGCTATAATTCTATGTGTCTTACTCGTAGTAGATCTAAATCTAAATGACCCCGTATCTGTCATAATTCCAGTATACAAACAGGTAGCAATATCTGCATCAATTAAATCAAGATCATTATTCATTTCAATATATTGATATACCATTTGACAGGTTGAACAAATATCTACATCAGAATACATATATCTTACATCGTCTGGTTGCTGATGATGATCAATCATCGCAAAATCATTTGGGTATTTTTCCAAAGTATTTTGCATATCATATCCTACTCTATGCAATGCATTAAAATCTAGTAAAAATATAATATCAGAACTATTTATAGCTCTTTGAGATTGCGAATTCTGCCAATCAAATCGATACGTGGTTTTAGAACCTGGTAGCCAATGTAAAAATTCTGGATACTCATTGGGTACAACAACCGTAGGATTGTGGCCTTTCTTTTTAAAATAATGATATAATGCCAAGGTAGAACCCATAGCATCTCCGTCCGGGTTTCTATGTCCGATAATTGTCATATTTTTTGGAGTATCCAAAAAAGTTTTTAAATCTTCAAAGCCTTTCAAAATCATAAGTTGCGAAGATACAATTTAATTAAAAAAATTGCGTAATTTCGCGCCGATTTTGTACGTTAATCGTACTAATTAATTTAACAAAAGAAATATTTATTATAATGGCAACAAATAGAACATTTACAATGATTAAACCAGATGGCGTAGAAAACGGACATACTGGTGCTATCCTAGAAAAAATTAATGCAGCTGGATTTAGAATTGTAGCGCTTAAAAAAACACAAATGACGTTAGCAGATGCTGAAACTTTTTATGCTGTGCATAATGAGCGTCCGTTTTTTGGTGAATTAGTTGCGTTTATGACGCGCGGTCCAATTATTTCGGCTATCTTAGAAAAGGAAAATGCAGTAGAAGATTTTAGAACTTTAATTGGAGCTACAAACCCTGCAGATGCAGCTGAAGGAACAATTAGAAAATTATACGCAACTTCTATGGGAGAAAATGCAGTTCATGGTTCTGATTCTGATGAGAATGCACAAATTGAAGGAAACTTTCATTTTTCTGGAAGAGAGCAGTTTTAAGTAAGATTAGCTTTTAAAAAATAGTAAAACTCGTAACATATGTTGCGAGTTTTTTTGTTAACTAATATTACCCCACAAACCACTAGTTTTTTGAAGTTCTAAAAAAGCTTTTTGCAATACGGTATTTTCTGGTTTAGATAAACTTGGATCGTTTTGTAATAGTTCTATAGCTGTATTTCTAGCTTTTACCAGAATAGGAGTATCTTTAACAACATCAGCAATTTTTAAATTTAATACACCACTTTGTTGTGTTCCCATCATATTTCCTGGACCTCGTAATTTTAAATCTACTTCTGCAATTTTGAATCCGTCTGAAGTTTCAACCATGGTTTTTAAACGTGTTTTGGCTTCCGAAGACAATTTAAAACTAGATAATAATATACAATAACTTTGGTCTGCTCCTCGTCCAACCCTACCTCGTAATTGATGTAACTGACTTAATCCAAATCGCTCGGCACTCTCTATAATCATTACCGAAGCATTTGGTACATTAACACCTACTTCTATAACAGTTGTTGCTACCATTATTTGAGTTTCGCCCTTAACAAAACGATTCATTTCAAATTCTTTATCCGCAGGTTTCATTTTTCCATGAACAATACTTATTTGATATTTCGGATTAGGAAATTCTCGTGATATACTTTCATAACCATCCTTCAAATCTTTATAATCCATGGCTTCAGATTCCTGAATTAATGGATAAACAACATATACTTGTCTTCCTTTTGCAACTTCATCTTTCATAAATTTAAAAACTGACAAGCGATTACTATCATATCGATGTACTGTTTTCACTTCTTTTCTACCGGGTGGTAATTCGTCAATCACAGAAATATCTAAATCCCCATAAACTGACATCGCTAAAGTTCTCGGAATTGGCGTTGCTGTCATTACTAAAATATGTGGTGGGATTTTATTTTTCAACCACAATTTTGAACGTTGCGCAACACCAAATCGATGTTGTTCATCAATAATTGCGATTCCTAAATTTTTGAATTGTACTTTATCTTCTAATAAAGCGTGTGTACCTATTAATATATGTAACGTTCCGTTTTCTAGGCTTTCATGAATTTCTCTTCGTTTTTTTACTTTGGTTGAACCTGTTAATAAAGCAACATTGATGTCCATTTCAGATAATAACTCAATAATACCTGTATAATGTTGAGTTGCTAAGATTTCTGTTGGAGCCATAATAGCCGTTTGAAAACCATTATCTATTGCTAATAACATAGATAATAATGCAACAATGGTTTTTCCAGACCCAACATCGCCTTGTAATAATCGGTTCATATGTGCATTGGAAGCAACATCTTTTCTTACCTCTTTTAATACTCTTTTCTGAGCGTTGGTTAAACTAAACGGTAAGTAGTTTGTATAAAAAGTATTGAAATGCTCACCTACTTGCTCAAAAACAAATCCTTTATTTTTTTGTTTACGAATCAATTTTTTCTGAATTAATTGTAATTGAATAAAAAACAACTCTTCAAACTTTAATCGATACGATGCTTTTGCTAATAATTCCTGACTTTTAGGGAAATGGATATTCAGTAAAGCATCCTTTTTATTCAGTAAGTTATGTTCTTTTATAAGGTAGTCTGGTAAATTTTCTTGAATGCCATCATAAATCTCTGTAAAAAGATGTAGCATACTTGTTTGTGTAACTTTATTGCTGATCCCTTTATTAGCCAACATTTCTGTGGAAGGATACACTGGTTGCATTTTTGGTTGCAACTTCTTTTTATATTCTGAAACAAGTTCCATTTCTGGATGCGGAATACTAAAACTTCCTTTATAATGATTCAATTTACCATAGACAACATAAGGTTCATTAACCTTTAAAGAATCTTTAATCCACTTTTGCCCTTTAAACCAAATAAGCTCTATCGTACCCGAAGTATCAACAAAAGTTGCCACTAATCGACTCCCTCTTTTTTGCGTAACAGACTTAATATGAGTTATTTTACCTACAACCTGTACTTCTGAACTATTAATTTGTAAATCTTTAATAGCATAAAAATTAGTTTTATCAATATATCTAAAAGGAAAGAAATGCAATAGATCATTACATGTTTTTATACCTAGCTCCTTGTAGTATAGTGCTGCTTTATTAAGGCTAACACCTTTTATATATGTAATTGGTTTTTGTAGCGAAATCAACTAAAAAAGATTAAATTTTTTATTCCTTCTATTTGACGAAATTAAAGAAAACAAAACAAAATTAATAGGCTTTGGATTTGTTTATTAAATTCTAAATTTGTTTATTTGACTCAGTAAACCAAATTTAATGCCCCTAAAAACTAGAATTCCCCTATATTCAGTTTTGATGATTATGTTGGTTTTTTCTGTTTGTTTAAACACTCAGAATGTCAATAGTCAAAACAAACCTGCTCGTAAATCCACTGGAGTTTCGGTCTCACCTGCACATTTCCATTTCAATCAAAAACAAGGAGAAGTAAAAACCTATAATATTACTATTAATAATAGTACGAATAGTAACATGCAGTTTAATGTAAACATGTATGACTTTGATATGAATAGCAGAGGTAAGAGTAGTTTTTTACCTCCTGGAAAAGGAAAATATTCATTATCTAAATGGTTAAGCGTCTCTCCTACTTTTGTAGAATTAAAGCCTTTCGAAAAAAGATTAGTAAAAGTTACCGTTAGTGTTCCTAATGATGATTCTGGTAGAAAAGCAGCTTGGTCTATCTTAATGGTAGAACAAGAAGCTCCAAGAACCTCTTTAGCAAATACACGTAAAAGTAATGGTACAGTTGCCTTAGGAGTAATACCAACTTTTGCATTTGGAATTTTTGCTTATCAAAATCCGCCAAATGTATTATCTAATAAAGTAGAGTTCACTGATTTTCAGTTTGATCAGTCAGAAGATACTGCCTCTTTATTTTTAAAAGTTCAAAATACTGGAGACGGAATTGCGTATTGTACTTCTTATATAGATTTAACAAATTTAAGTACTGGGCAACAAGAAAGATTAAAAGTGAAAAAGTTTACTATCATACCAGAACTAGAAAGAAACTTCTCTTTTACATTACCAGATAAACTCCCTAGTGGAAAATATTTGGCTGTAGGAGTATTAGATTACGAAAGTTCTGATGAAATACAAGCAGCAAAAATGGAATTTGAAATCAAATAAATTATAAAAAATTAATATTAACAAAAACTCCCTTAAATTTTATTTATTATGAGAAAACTAAATTTAGTAATTACAGCAGTGCTACTAGTAGGTGTATTTTCATCTGCCAACGCACAATTGATTGACGAAAAAGATGTGTCAATCACATTAGACATGCAACCGGTGTTGCAATTAGAAATGACTACTCCGAATCAAATCGAATTCGTTTTTGATGAGGTGAATGAGTACAATGCAGGTATTACCCAACATGGTGGTACTATATTAAAAGTAAGTTCTACAGTAAACTGGGATTTATATGCAGTAGGTAGATCGCAAAGAGGAAATAGATTTTGGGATCAACAAGTATCTTACGGAAGTTCTTCAAATTCTATATCAGACTTACCTATCAGTTTATTAGAGCTTAGACAGAGTCAAGCAAATACTGGTGGTGGAGCAAGTACTGGTCCTTTTAGAGATTATAGTGCACGTTTTCCAAATGCAAGTACTCCTTCTGGATCTAATAGTGTATTTGTAAATGATGATGGTGGTTCTAACGCACCAGACTTAAATAACAAATATATTGCTGGACACGATGGTACAACTGGTACTGGAGATTTTATGGCTGGTGGTAGTTATTTAAACCAAACTGGTACATCTTCTAACTTTTACTATGTAATGGATTATAGAATTTTACCAAGTTTACCGGCTGTATTCCCAAATGCATTTAATCAAACAACAGCTGCTGCAGAAGATATTGTAACTGCAAATGCTGCGGGTAACTATGCAGAACCTGGAGTATATACAATGTATGTACAATATGTTTTACTAGAAGACCAATAAAAAAAATAAAAATGTAATTAAAAAAGGATGTAACTTAATTACTTAGTTACATCCTTTTTATAATAAGAATGATTTTAAAACTATCTAAAGTATTAAATTTTCTAATAGTAGTCGTGTTATTTTGGGCAACTACAACAAGCAATGCTCAAATTCATTGTGGCGATGTTTCTATAACGCCAGATACAACTGTAAACTCTTTAATGGTTTTTGATAATTTTACGAATTACCAATCTGGTATTACAATTAATAGTGTTACAAGAATTAGAGTAACCGTAGAAGATAAAAACACACCAGATCCATTATGTTCTTGGAGTTTGCGTATGTTTATTGATAATAATTCTGGTGCTGGAACTCCACCTACAGAATGGGAAGAAATTACTACTTATGGTAATGGAAATGGTCAAAACCCTTTAATAAATTCTTTAGAAATTAGAGTAAGGAATTCTTGTACTACATCACCTTCAGATGGAATTTATAGATCGTTTACAGATGCAAATGATATTTTAGATATCATAGAACAGATGTTACCAGTTACTCCAGCCGGAAGCTGTACAGATAATATAAATGGTGCAGGAAGTTATTTAACAAATTATAATGAGTTTAATTTTAATGTTGATATTAGGTTTAAACCAGACTTTTCTTTTAATCCAGGAATATTCAAATTAAATATTAGATTCCTATTATCAGAAAACTTATAAAGATTTGAAAACCAATAATTCTTCTTTATTAAAATTTCTTTATAAACTTTTATTCATTTGTGCTCTTCTATGCTCGCAATCAAGTTTTTCTCAAGAAAACGATACAATTCCTGTAAAAAAAGAATCTAGAGCTACTATATTAAAAAAAATAAGAGCTGCAAAAATTGCCCAAAAAAGAAAAAAAGATTCTATTAAAAAAGCACGATTAAAGGTAAGACAAGAGGCTAGGAAAATTAGAATTGCAGAAAAAAAAGCAAGAGATTTAGATAAGCTTAAACAAAAACGTTATGCTTTACTTCAAAGAAAAAAGAAATTAGACTCTTTAAAAACACTTAAAAATAATTTAGAACTAGAGCGACTTGCAAAGAACGTTAAGCAAAAAATTAAAGACGAAAATAAAGAAGTAGTTTTTACTGAAGTAAAACCTCCACCAAAAAAAATAATCGATCCAATTACTTTAAAAGAAATCATACATCTTAAAGAAGATCCTTCTATTGAAAAAAATAGTGTAACAGAATCAAAAGAGGAAGTTGCATTAAATCAGAAAAAGACAACATCAGAAAGTCCTAATACTGAAGTAAAAGAGAAAAAAGAATCAATTGCATCAGCAACAAAAGAAATAACAAAAGCTCTTGAAAAAACTGTTCTGAAGAAAAAAGAAAATGCAAAAAGCAAAATAGTAATTAAAGAAGATATTAATCCAGCTCAAGAAGTTGTACTGAATAAAAAGAAGATACTTGCTGAATCGTCAGAAGTAGCTGTTAACAATCCAACCAATAAAGAAACGGAGAAAATTAACTCAAAAGGAAGTGAATCTACAATAGTAAATGCACCTCAAAAAAAGACTATTGCTGAATCAACAGAAATAGTTACTACCACTCCAACCAAAAAAGAAACGGAGAAAATTAACTCAAAAGAAAATGAATCTACAATAATAAATGCACCTCAAAAAAAGACTATTGCTGAATCACCAGAAATAGTTACTACCACTCCAACCAAAAAAGAAACGGAGAAAATTAACTCAAAAGAAAATGAATCTACAATAGTTAGCGCACCACAAAAGAAGACAGTTGCTGAATTACCTGAAATAGTTACTACTACGCCAACAAAAAAAGAAACGGAGAAAATTAACTCAAAAGAAAATGAATCTACAATAGTTAGCGCACCACAAAAGAAGACAGTTGCTGAATTACCTGAAATAGTTACTACCACTCCAACCAATAAAGAAGAGAAGAAAATCAACTCAAAAGAAGGTGATTTTACAATTTTAGAAGATATCGTAAATAAAGCAGAAGAAAAAAAACAAATAAGTGAATCAATAATTCCAAAAGACACCATAACACAAAGTATTTCTAAAACTTTAGTTGCTCCTGGGAAAAGGAATTTTATCGAAGAAGATGAAGATAATGAGTTTTTAAGAAGCGGAAATTTACTGACAAAGTATGCTAGAAAAATTATTAATTTAAAACCTGGAGAAGTAGTTTCTAACGTTTTGCATATTGTAAATATTGGTAAAAAAGAAATACGTTTTAAAACAGATTTAATTTATCCTGGTGGCTGGACACGAATTGATGATGCCACAAAAACATATACTGTAAAAGCTAACGATACCTTATATGTACCGATAATTATAAGCCCAAGAAAATTAATTAATGGAAATACAGAAATAATAGTTAATACCTTTTTAGTTGGTGAAGAAGACCAGCAATTAGCAAATAATTTCTTTTCTTTAAAAACTAAAAAAAGAATTTCTTGGGCATTAAGCGCTCCAAATAACACAAATATTTATTTTAAAAATGGTGAAACAACGAAACGATTTGACTTTTCTGTAATAAATACTGGAAACAACAATCAAGATTTGTTTATCAACTTTAACATTCCTAAAAAAGACTTATTTCTTACGGATACTTTATTTAATCGTTTAAAGAACATTAATACAACAATTAGTTTAGAACCAAGAGCTCAAAAAGAGTTTAGTTATGTTGCTAATATTAATAATTTGCTAAAAAGAAACCATAAACGAATTTCTTTAAACACCTATTTACCAAATAAAAATAAGAAGCGAAAAACACATTCGTTGATTATTAATAGTAGTGAACCAAAATTTGAAAGTAATTTTTCAAGGAAAAGAACAAAATTAAATTTTGTAAAACTGCCTAATGAATTAGAGGCTAATCCTTACGGATACCCTTATTTACCATTAACAGTAGAATTAAACGCACAAAACGTTCTAGATGATCGTTCTTTTCTTGCATTAAGTTTACGAGGCTTTAAACAGCTTAATTCCAAAGCTAATATTATTTACTCTACTCAAATAAATTATAGTAATGCTTTTTTCACCAACAATGTTTTTAATAACATGCCGTGGTATGTTGGTTATTTTGATGAAAAAAAGAGCATTGAAGTTGGGCAAGTAAGCGGAAATTTAATTGGAATTGCCAATGCTGGTACAGGTGTAAAAGCGTCCTATTTATTTTCTGAAAAACATGCAGCTGGTGCATTTTTTGTAAACTCAAATGGATTTTTTGATTCTAAAAACAATAGAACTTTTGGTGGTTGGTATCGATTTAGACCTTATAATGGCTATGAAATTACCGCAAGTGTTGGTAGAAATATAAATAATATTTCAAATAGAAACATAACCATTGCTTCTTTAAGTGCGAACGCAAAAATATTTAACAAGCATGGTATTAATATTAATACTGTATTTTCTAATAAAGAAATTTTAAACACTTCAGAAACTAGAAAAGGCTTTATGTTTGGCGGTAGTTATAATGCCTCCTTTCTAAAAAAGAGATTAAAAGTAAATACAAGTTTTAGAGTAAATGATAAAAACTTTAGTTTTTCAAATTTTGAAAGATTTGTTGCAAACAATAGAGTACAGTATAAAATTAACAATAATTGGAGTTCGTTTTTATCTACAAACTATCAAGATTTAACGTCATACGATATCAATAATAATCAATTATATAAACAAGATTTAGTATTCTCTAACCTTGTATTTTCTACAAAAAATGATAGTGGCTCCTATCAAACAGGTTTATATTACGAAAATAGAAATATACCCAATAATTCATTATTAAACAGAGGAGCAACCTTTAGATACTCTAAATTTAATTTCTTGAATAACTTTTTAGCCTCTGTTTTTACAAGAGTTGGGTATGCTAGAGCAAAAGATATTATAGATGCAAAAGACTATTTTAACTTACAAGTTACAGGCTTAATTAGATATAAAACCTGGAACTTTAATGCTTTATATAGTCTAGGTTCTTTTTCTTCCATTACTTCACAAGCAAGTACAAACGACTTTTTAACGCCTCAATCTATACGACTTTCGTTGCAAAATCAATATCAATTTCCTAATAGAAGATTAGTCTTAGAATCTAATCTTATCTATAGTTTTAATAACGTATTTAATAATCATACCGCAGGAATATTTCCTAATGTCTATTACTTTACAGATACAGGTTGGCGTTTTGGTTTAAGTGCAAATTATACATTTAGCTCATCAGATTTCAGTTCTGTTTTCGACAATGTAGATCAACAAAACAATAACACCTTCGGTACTTCGGGGCCAATAATAAACAGTAATTTTAATTTGAATTTTAGCCTAAGAAAAGATTTCGGAATTCCGATTCCTTTTGCTAAAAAAGTAAATGCCACTAAAAAAATAGTTGCTTTTCTTGATATTAATGGAAATAGTATAAAAGATGCTAACGAAAGTGCTTTAGAAAATGTTGTTGTTAAATTGAATAAAAATGAAGTACTAACGGATGCTAATGGAGAAGCAATCGTTAAAAATCTTCAGAAAAATAAATACAAGCTAGAAACATTTTCATTAGAAAAACTAAATGGGTGGTTTCCGAATGTAAAAGATTCAATTTTTATTATTGATGACGGAATAACTCACATTCCCTTTGTAAGAGGTGTTAAAGTTTATGGAGACGTCATTTTAGACCGTCAGAAAATTGCGGTAGCCGATAAAGCAGCTATCGATTTATCAAGAATAAAAATTACCGCAATAAAAAACACCAACGCTTATAGCACACTTACAAACAAGAAAGGACGATTCGAATTCTATTTACCTTTTGGAGATTATACGGTCACTATGGACGAACAAATCTTAGGAGAACGTTTTAAAATCTCAAGAAATAACATCCCAATGAAACTCAAAAATTCTCAAGATGGCGTTTATATTTCCTTCTATGTTGTTGAAAAACGGAGAAAGGTTATTTTTAAAGACTTTACAAAGAAAAATTAATCCTTTTACAACTCACATATATTCGTAGCTTTGCACTTTGTAAGAAAACAAACGAATGAGATTACATAGAAACTTAACTTTTGCAGTAATAGATAGTATCCGAGATATTTTTAATGAAGGAGTTTATGCAGATAAGGCAGTAGAAAAAGCGTTAAAAAGAGATAAACGCTGGGGAAGCAGAGACAGAAAGTTTGTGGCAGAAACTATTTACGAAATTGTTCGTTGGAATAGGTTATACGCAGAAATTGCAGAAGTAAAAGCACCTTATGATAGAGATAATATTTGGCGCTTATTTTCTGTATGGTGTATTTTAAGAGGTATTGCCCTACCCGATTGGAATCAGATTGGTGATGTTCCAGAAAGAAGAATTAAAGGTCGTTTTGCTGAACTTTCTAAAACTAGAAAATATAGAGAATCTATTCCAGATTGGATGGATGAGTTATGTGTTTCAGAATTAGGTGAAGATATTTGGACAAAAGAAATAGCCGCTTTAAACAAACAAGCTAGTGTAATTCTAAGAACTAATACATTAAATATCAGTAGAGAACTCCTTCAAAAGAAATTAAAAACTGAGAATGTAAATACATTACCAGTTCCAAATCATCCAGATGCATTAATTTTAGAAGAGAGAGCCAATGTTTTTAGAACAGAAGCATTTCATAACGGTTTTTTTGAAGTTCAAGATGCTTCATCGCAACTTGTTGCAGCTTATTTAGACGTAAAACCAGGAATGAAAGTTGTAGATACCTGTGCTGGTGCGGGAGGAAAAACATTACATCTTTCAGCTTTAATGGAAAATAAAGGGCAAGTTATTGCGATGGATATTTACGAAAGTAAATTGCGTAAATTAAAAGTAAGAGCAAAAAGAAATAAAGCGCATAATATTGATATGCGTGTGATTGATTCTACAAAACCAATCAAAAAATTACACGGAAAAGCTGATAGAGTTTTAATTGATGCTCCGTGTTCTGGTTTAGGTGTTATTCGTAGAAATCCAGATTCTAAATGGAAATTACAACCAGAATTTATCGATAACATTAAAAAAATACAACAAGAAATTTTACAGAGCTATTCAAAAATGGTAAAACCAGGCGGAAAACTAGTATACGCAACCTGTTCTGTTTTGCCATCTGAGAACCAATTACAAGTGGAAGAGTTCTTAGCTTCTGAAGCAGGAAAAGAGTTTTCTTTTGTATCCGATAAAAAAGTACTGTCTCACATTTCTGGTTTTGACGGATTTTATATGGCGCTCATAGAAAAGAAATAAATTAATTCAACTAACGATTCTTTAAGAATCGTTTTTTTTTGGTTAATAAACACGTGAATAACTCTAAAATTTACCAGTAATAATTCATCTATTTTAGAATGAAAAAAAGTAAATTTGCATCTTTAAACAACACGCAAACTAAAAGAGCATGATTCACTTCTTCGGAAACCAAAACAGTACAATATTTGCTGTTCAAGCAACAAAAGAATTAACAGCAGACACTATTTCAAAATTAAATTGGCTTTTTGGCGATCAACCAAAAATAAACGCAGCGTCTTTAGACGCTTTTTTTATTGGACCAAGAGCAGCAATGATTACGCCTTGGAGTACTAATGCAGTAGAAATTACTCAAAACATGGGAATTTCTGATATCATTAGAATTGAAGAGTTTGAAGCAACGACAGAAGATTTTTCTGATTTTGATCCGATGATTTCTGAAAAATTTAATGGACTTCATCAAGAATCATTTGCGATTGATATTCAGCCAGAACCTATTTTAGATATTGATGATATTGCTACATATAATAAACAAGAAGGTTTATCATTAAGTGATGAAGAAGTTGAGTACCTAGAAAGTGTTGCTACAAAAATAGGAAGAAAACTAACAGACTCTGAGGTATTTGGATTTAGTCAAGTTAACTCAGAACACTGTAGACATAAAATATTTAATGGAACTTTTGTTATCGATGGCGAAGAGCAACCCACTTCCCTATTTAAAATGATAAAAGAAACGTCGAAACAATTTCCTAACGATATTGTTTCTGCATACAAAGATAATGTGGCGTTTATAAAAGGCCCAAAAGTGGAACAGTTTGCTCCTAAAACGGCAGACAAACCAGACTATTATCAAACCGAAGATTATAATTCTGTAATTTCATTAAAAGCAGAAACGCACAATTTCCCTACTACGGTCGAACCTTTTAACGGTGCTGCCACAGGATCTGGAGGAGAAATTAGAGATCGACTTGCTGGCGGAAAAGGTTCTTTACCTTTAGCAGGAACAGCAGTTTATATGACTTCATATTCACGATTAGAAGAAAACAGACCTTGGGAACAAAAATTTGAAGCTAGAGATTGGTTGTACCAAACACCAATGGATATTTTAATAAAAGCTTCAAACGGTGCTTCGGATTTTGGTAACAAATTTGGACAACCTTTAATTACAGGATCTGTATTAACTTTTGAGCATGAAGAAAATTCGGCATCAAGCGATTCTAATCCAAGAAAGTTAGGGTACGATAAAGTGATTATGCAAGCTGGAGGTATTGGATACGGAAAAGCAGAACAAGCATTAAAAGACACGCCAAAAGAAGGCGATAAAATTGTAATTCTTGGTGGCGAAAATTATAGAATCGGAATGGGTGGCGCAGCAGTTTCATCTGCCGATACTGGAGAATTTGCTTCAGGCATCGAATTAAACGCGGTACAACGTTCTAATCCAGAAATGCAAAAGCGTGCAGCGAATGCCGTTCGTGGTATGGTAGAAAGTGAAGAAAACTTTATTGTTTCTATTCACGATCATGGTGCTGGTGGACATTTAAATTGCTTATCAGAACTTGTTGAAGATACTGGTGGAAAAATAAACTTGGATAAATTACCTGTTGGAGATCCAACATTATCTGCAAAAGAAATTATTGGTAACGAATCTCAGGAACGTATGGGATTAGTGATTGCTGAAAAGCATACCGAAACATTACAAAAAATTGCAGAACGTGAGCGCTCTCCAATGTATACTGTTGGTGATGTTACCGAAAACGACAGATTCACATTCGAATCGGAAACCAAAGGCGACAAACCGATGGATTTAGCTTTGGAAGATATGTTTGGTAGTTCGCCAAAAACAATTTTAACCGATAAAACGGTTGTTAGAAATTACAAGAATCCGAGATATAAAACTAAAAATTTACAAATCTATCTAGAACAAGTTTTACAGCTAGAAGCTGTTGCTTGTAAAGATTGGTTAACAAATAAAGTAGACCGTTGTGTAGGTGGTAAAGTTGCCAAACAACAATGTGCTGGCCCGTTACAAATTCCGTTAAATAATGTAGGTGTTATGGCGCTAGATTATAATGGAAAAGAAGGGATTGCAACATCTATTGGCCACTCGCCTATTTCTGGGTTAATTCATCCAGAAGCTGGAAGTAGAAATTCGATTACCGAAGCATTAACAAATATTATTTGGGCGCCTTTAAAAGATAGTTTAGCAAGCGTTTCTTTGTCGGCAAACTGGATGTGGCCTTGTAAAAATGAAGGTGAAGATGCGAGACTGTATAAAGCTGTACAAGCTATTTCTGAATTTTCTATTGATTTAGGCATCAATGTTCCTACAGGAAAAGATTCGCTTTCAATGAAGCAAAAATATCCTAATGAAGATGTAATTTCTCCTGGAACTGTTATTATTTCTGCAGCTGCAAATTGTAATGCAATTTCTAAAGTAGTAGAGCCTGTTTTACAAAATAATGGCGAAAATATTTACTATATTAATATTTCTCAAGACGGTTTTAAACTTGGTGGAAGTTCGTTTAACCAAGCCTTAAATGCAATTGGAAATGAAGCTCCAGATGTTAAAAATTCGGCTTTTGTAAAAAACACATTTAATACACTACAAGAATTAATAAAAGCTGATAAAATTTCGGCTGGTCACGACGTTGCTTCTGGAGGTTTAATTACAACGCTTTTAGAGTTGTGCTTTGCTGATGTTAATTTAGGTGCTGATCTTGATATTTCAGCTTTAAATGAAGACGATTCTATTAAAGTTTTATTTGCTGAAAACTCAGGAATTGTTTTTCAAGGTGATGCATCTATTGAATCTGTTTTATCTGAAAATAATATTGAATTTTTTACTTTAGGAACGGCAAATGATTCTGGAAAAGTAACTATTAAAAATAATGAAGATTCATTCGCTTTTAATGTTTCAGAATTAAGAGATGTTTGGTATAAAACTTCATATTTATTAGATAACAAACAAACGGCAAACGGTTTAGCGAAAGATCGTTTTGACAACTATAAAAATCAACCTTTACAATTTACGTTTCCTAAACATTTTACAGGAAAACTTCCTGTCATTTCGAGCGCAGTCGAGAAATCTCGTCCAAAAGCGGCTATCATTCGTGAAAAAGGATCAAATTCTGAACGCGAAATGGCAAACGCTATGTATTTAGCAGGTTTTGATGTAAAAGATGTGCACATGACCGATTTAATTTCTGGAAGAGAAACCTTAGAAGACATTCAATTTATTGGAGCTGTTGGAGGTTTTTCAAACTCAGATGTTTTAGGTTCTGCTAAAGGTTGGGCAGGTGCTTTTAAATATAATGAAAAAGCAAATACAGCCTTAAAAAACTTCTTTAAAAGAGAAGATACTTTATCTGTTGGTATTTGTAATGGTGCACAATTATGGATGGAATTAGATTTAATAAATCCAGATCATAAGGTTCACGGAAAATTGATTCATAACGATTCTAAAAAGCACGAAAGTTCGTTTACTTCGGTTAAAATTCAAGAAAATAATTCGGTAATGCTATCAACGTTAACAGGAACAGAATTAGGGGTTTGGATTTCTCATGGCGAAGGAAAATTTAATCTTCCTGAAAAAGAAGACAACTATCATATTGTTGCAAAATATGGCTATGAAGGATATCCAAATAATCCAAATGGTTCTGATTTTAATACAGCAATGCTTTGTGATACATCTGGAAGACATTTAGTAACCATGCCACATATTGAGCGTTCTACGTTCCAATGGAATTGGGCAAATTATCCAGCAGGAAGAAAAGACGAAGTTTCACCTTGGTTAGAAGCATTTGAGAATGCTAGGTTGTGGATTGAGAAGAAAAAATAATCACTTTATAAAACCACAAACTCCTGAATAAATTCAGGAGTTTGTGGTTTTTAAATGTAAAAGAAAGTGACTATAATAATTTTCTAATTTTAGATTCACCAATTATTAATCCTTTTTTTAGTTCTGCCCCTCCTTTATACAATACGGTTGCTTCTCCATAAGAACTAACTTTAATTCTATCGGTAGCATTAAGTTGAAATGTTCCGTCACCGTAAGCTGTTATTTTAGTGTCGTTTGTAACAACATCAAAAGCCATTACTTTACTTGCTCCATAAGCAGTTATTTTTTGTCTATTAATTGTCCCTTTTTCAATATTCAAAAAGCTTTCACCGTAAATAGAAACATTTAATTTTTCCACATCAATTTCATTAATAGTTACTTCTGACTTTCCATAAATACGCAACGTACATTTTTCCTGATCTAATGCAGAAGTAAACGTATTTTTCTCTTCTCCTCGCAATGAAAATGTATCGACATTTGCATACGTAATAATTACTTTTGCAACTCTATTTTTATATAATGGTACTTTTCGTTCTCTATTTCTATAAACTATCTTTTTACTTTTTGTATAAGTTTTAGCACCTTCTAAATATACTTGAAGCGTCCCATTTTTTAACTCGTATTTAAACTTTTCTACAGGAACATTAATATCTTCAATCTGGACACTTGTTTCTTTTCCTTTTATAAACTCTGCTTC
Source organism: Lutibacter sp. Hel_I_33_5 (assembly GCF_007827455.1). Taxonomy (NCBI): domain Bacteria; kingdom Pseudomonadati; phylum Bacteroidota; class Flavobacteriia; order Flavobacteriales; family Flavobacteriaceae; genus Lutibacter; species Lutibacter sp. Hel_I_33_5. The sequence continues at coordinate 3,034,215 of NZ_VISM01000001.1, read as the reverse complement.
TATATGCGGACTTACAATAATTTTATCAAATTTATTTGTGAGTTTAATAGTTTTCTGTGCATTGATATTGTTATTTAAAAACAGTAAGCACAACAAAAAAGTAATCATTTTAAATTTCATAATATTTATTTTTAATTAGTTTGTTTGTATAGTTCTATACAAAAGACATAAGTGATTTTAGTTTGTGACGGTTTTTATAATTTATTTTAATTTTCATTTAAAACTGTCACAATTTAAAAAGTGTTTTGTCTTTACAATAGAATTAATAAAAACTTACAAACATGAAACATAAAATTACACTTTTAAGCTTTTGCTTCTTTTTAATAACATCGTTTGCTTTTGCACAAAAAACTGTGGATGCATCTAGTATTTTACAGGATCTAAAAAAAGGTAAAAACGTTTCTTTACAAAACGCAACAATTACTGGCGTATTAGATTTAACATATATGGACGAAGCCTTACCAAATCTACCAAAAAGAAAAAGATGGTGGAATAATAATGGTAGCAATGAAATTAAAAAATTAATAGAATCTAAGGTGTCTTTTGTAAACTGTACATTTGAAGATGATGTATTAGCCTATATACCTGATGAAGATTCAGGGTATACATTTATAGCAAGTTTTGAAGATGAAGTAATTTTTAAAGATTGTGTTTTTGAACAAAAAGCCATGTTTAAATACTCTAAATTCGAAAAAAACACGGATTTTTCTGGCTCTAAATTTGAAAGAGACAACACTTTTAAATATGCGAAATTTGATAGAAATATTTCTTTTAGCAATACAACCTTTAATGAACCAGCAACTTTTAAATATGCTAAATTTAATAGGAATGTGAGTTTTGCAAATTCAATTTTTAAAGAAACTACAACTTTTAAGTACACAAAGTTCTCTGATGGTGTTTCTTTCAACAATACAAAATTCGAAGAAGATTTAAACCTTAAATATACACAGGTTACTGGCGAGTTTAATATCAAAAACATGAATGTAGGCTATGATATTGATACGAAATACACCAAAATAAATGGAAGAAGTTTTAGCAAACACTTAATGAGTAACAACTAAGAAAGCACCTCTAATAAAATTATAAAAATGTTAGCCAATGGCTAACATTTTTCTTTTTCTTATATTTAAGAAATTTTATTTATGTCTTCAAAAATTACACGCCTGTTTGATTTTCCTTATCATCAATTAAAAAACTTTCCACAAGAAAAATGTTTTAATTACTTAGAAAATAAAACCTGGAAATCAATTTCTACGCAAGCATATATAAATAGTATAAATAAAGTAAGTAGTTCTTTATTGAAACTAGGAGTAAAACCAAATGATAAAATAGCGGTTATTTCTGCAAACAACAACCCAAATTGGCATAGTTTAGATATAGGAGTTCTACAAATTGGGGCACAAAATGTTCCGTTATATGCAACCTTAGCAGAAAAAGATTATGAGTATATTTTAAATCATTCTGATGCTACGTATTGTTTTGTTTCTAATGATGAATTATATAAAAAAGTAAAATCTATAGTAGACAAAACACAATTAAAAAATATTTTTTCTCTAGAAATATCTAATAATGAATATAGTTGGAACAAATTTTTAGAGATTGGAGAAAATGAAGACTATTCAACTAAAATAGCAACATTAAAAGACAATGTAAAGCCAGAAGACTTAGCAACTATTATTTACACATCTGGTACTACAGGAACACCAAAAGGAGTTATGTTAAGTCATAAAAACATTGTTTTTGCAGTTCACACAACTAGCTTATCCTTAGACTTAAGAGGTAATAATAAACGAATTATTAGCTACTTACCTATTTGTCATATTTTTGAAAGAACAGCCTCATACTATAATCAGCAAATGGGTTTTGAAGTCTATTTTGCAGAAAGTATCGAAAAAATTGGAGATACAATAAGAGAGGTAAAACCACATTATTTAGCAGTGGTACCAAGGTTATTAGAAAAAATATTTGATAAAATTGTTGACAAAGGAAGTCAGTTAACAGGTGTCAAAAAAGGATTGTTTTTTTGGGCACTAGCATTGGCTGAAAAATATGAACCTTATCATAAAAATGGTGCTTGGTATCATTTTAAACTTAATATTGCTAGAAAGCTCATTTTTTCTAAATGGCAAGAAGCATTAGGAGGCAATTTACAATTTATGGTTTCGGGTTCTGCGCCTTTACAACATCGATTAATTAGAATATTTACAGCCGCAGGAATTGATGTTTTTGAAGGTTACGGAATGACTGAATCGTCACCAGCAGGAACATTAAATGATTTAAGAAATAATGGTTTAAAAATTGGCACAGTAGGAAAACCATTAAATAATGTTGAGATTAAAATTGCTGATGATGGTGAAATTTTAATAAAAGGTGATAATGTTATGTTGGGTTATTACAAAAATGAAGAGATGACAAAAGAAACTATCATCAATGGTTATTTACATACAGGAGATATTGGTAAAGTTGATAATGATGGTTTTTTAACGATAACGGATCGAAAAAAACAAATATTTAAAACATCAGGAGGTAAATATATTGCGCCTACGGCTTTAGAAAGTCAATTAAAACAATCTCGATTTATAGAACAAGTTATGGTAATTGGCGAAGGTCAAAAAATGCCAGCAGCATTAGTTCAAATCAATTTTGAGTTTGTTGAAGAATGGTCTAATCGAAATAATCATATTATACATGATTATACATCAGATGAGAAATTAATCCAAAGAATTCAGAAAGAAATAGATAGCTGCAATACACATTTTGGAAAATGGGAACAAATAAAGAAATTTGAAATAACTCCGGATGAATGGACAATAGATGATGGGCACCTCACTCCTACTTTAAAAGTCAAACGAAAAGTTATTAAAGAAAAGTATAAAAAACTCTTCGAAAAAATATATAATCTATAATAAACAAGTTAACTTTTTGTCATTTGTTAAATCAAGGTAAATTTCATACTTTGCAATACTTCAAATTTTAACACATGCCAATAGAAATTAAACGATTATTCGATTTTCCATATTATCAACAAGAAAATTATAATTTATCTAAAGCTTTTAGCACTAAATATAATGGAAAATGGGAATCCATTTCCACACAAGAGTATATTGATAAAGCCAATGCTATAAGTAGAGCTTTATTAAATTTAGGTGTACAACCTAACGATAAAATCGCTGTTATTTCAACAAATAACAGAACAGAATGGAATATTTGTGATATTGGTATTTTACAAGTTGGTGCTCAAAATGTTCCAATATATCCTACAATTTCTAAAGAAGATTATGAATATGTTTTAAATCATTCTGAAGCTATTTATTGTTTCGTATCTGATACTACTATTTTAGAAAAGTTGAATCAAATAAAAGGAAATACCAAGCTAAAAGAAATTTATACTTTTGATGATGTTGCTGGTGAAAAAAGTTGGAAAGAATTATTAGAGTCTGGTAAAGATGAAAGTAATCAAAATGATGTTGAAGCACGGAAAGAAAATGTACAACCAGAAGATTTAGCAACCTTAATTTATACTTCCGGAACTACGGGAAGACCAAAAGGTGTTATGCTTTCTCATAATAATATAGTAAGTAATGTTCTAAGTAGCACAATACGTGTCCCTTTAGACAGAGGAGATTCTAAAGCGTTAAGTTTTTTACCTGTCTGTCATATTTTTGAACGTATGATATTATACATATATCAATCTTGTGGTGTAGAAATATATTTCGCAGAATCGATAGAAAAATTAAGCGAAAATGCGCAAGAAATTAAGCCACAGGTAATGACGGCAGTTCCAAGATTATATGAAAAAATATATGATAAAATTTACGCTAAGGGAGCTGATTTAACTGGTATAAAAAAGAGTTTATTCTTCTGGGCAATTGAATTAGGTTTAAAATATGAACCTTATGGAGCCAATGGTTGGTGGTATGAAAAAAGATTAAGTATCGCTAAAAAATTAATCTTCTCTAAATGGCAAGCCGCTTTAGGTGGCGAATTAAAATTAATGGTTTCAGGCTCTGCAGCACTTCAACAGCGATTAACTCGCGTTTTTACAGCAGCAGGTATGCCAATTATGGAAGGATATGGATTAACAGAAACATCTCCTGTAATTACTGTAAACTGTGAAGAAAATGGCGGATTTAGAATTGGAACTGTAGGTAGAGTTATTGATGGTGTTGAGGTTAAAATTGCCGAAGATGGTGAGATATTAGCGAAAGGACCTAATATTATGCAAGGCTATTATAAAGATCCAGAAAAAACAGCTTCGGTTATTAAAAATGGTTATTTTCATACTGGTGATAAAGGAGAAATTGATAAAGATGGTTTCCTTAAAATTACTGGTAGAACCAAAGAAATGTTTAAAACCTCTGGAGGAAAATATATTGTTCCACCTTTATTAGAAGGAGAACTAAAACAATCTCGTTTTATAGAACAAGTTATGGTGATTGGTGAAGGTCAGAAAATGGCTGCAGCAATTGTACAACCAAATTTTGAATTTGTAAGAGATTGGGCAAAAAGACAAAATATCAAATTAGGTGACAATAAAGACCTGATTACCAACAAGAAAGTAATTGATAGAATTGAAAAAGAAGTTAATGTGTGCAATAGTAAATTTGGAAAATGGGAAACCATTAAAAAGTTTGAATTAACTGCTGAAGAATGGTCTATTGATGCTGGACACCTTACGCCAACCATGAAAATGAAACGCGCAACTATTAGAAAAATCTATCAAGATTTATACGATAAGATTTACTGCGATTAATTTTTACTGAAATAAAATTTAAAAAAGCATTGTGTTATACAATGCTTTTTTTGTACTTTTGCGCCAGATTTAAAATTTTTTATTTTATTTCACCTCCTAAAAAACGATAGTATCCTCTACAACTATCAACATAATTCCCTAAAATAGTACAAGATAGAACCCTCTTTATCTTAAAAGTTAAACCCCTAGTTTAATATTTTAATGGTTTTAAATTTTTTAGGTAATGTCCTTAAATAGGAACATTTTTTTAATCTTTTTTTTAATTTTTAGTGTACTATCTAGTAACGCTCAAAATGTTTTTTCTCACGAAAAAGAAATCACTCCTGAAATTGATTTCAGCTTTTCTGAAATTAATTTTCACAATTCTCACGATAATCTTTGGCTATCTGGCACACTTATCACCCCAAAAACTGATTATAAAAAAATAGTTGTTATTGTTCCAGGATCTGGAAAAGATACACGAAACTCACATTATAAACTCACCAAAAAACTCCTTAAAAACAATATTGCTGTGTATCGCTTTGATGAACGTGGTGTTGGAAAATCTGAAGGAAAATTCACCTCAAACATATTAAACTTAACACATGATGTTGCTTTCGCTATCAATCATTTAAAATCTGTAGACACGTATCAAGACAAGCAAATTGGCTTATTAGGTCACAGTTTAGGTGGTATGGCGGCAGTTACAGCATATACTATTTTACCAAAATCTCAAGTAGACTTTTTAATTCAGATTGCATCACCTGTAAAGAATTTTGCAGATGCTTCTAAATATCAAATAAAAACGCTTGAGCAATATCAAATAAAAAACAAAACATATCTAGAAACCATTAATTTACTAGATACTTTATTATACATCACACATCAGAACAAAAACCTAAACATTACAGACACCAAACTTAGAAACAAAGGTTTAGATGCAATTAAATTAAAAGGATTTAATATAAATGATGTCAATTTTTGGAGTAACACACACATAAATTTATTTAAAGAAGACTATGAAATAGCATACAAAACGCTAAAAATTCCAACGATATATATTATTGGGAGTAACGATCAATATATTAACCCGCTGGCAGAAGTTAAGCGCTTAAAAAATTACAACAACCCCTACATTACAGTAAAGGTAATCTCAAATTTGAATCATTACCTAACGTCTGGAACTTTAACAAATTCTATGTTATACAATATAGATAAACGAGCGTCGGACACCATATTGAACTGGATAGAAAAAATATAAAACTACCCTCTAGTTAAGATTAAACCAAGTTCAACAACATAGATTGCATCATCCCTACAGTATGCAATTTTAACTAACTCAATCCCTACAAGAGTTAGCAAACAATTTATAAAATTTAATATAAAATGGATGAAAGCATTGGCTTTTGTCTGTAAATAAAATTAGTAATCCTTAATCATTATTTATTATGAAAAATGTAACTAAATTTATAGTAACTATATGTTTCCTAAGCATATGTGCTATTACAAACGCTCAAAAGAACAACAATAACGGAGTTTCTTTTGTACTAGACATGCAACCTGTTTTACAGATGGACATGACTGCACCAGAACAAATTAACTTTGTTTTTGATGAAAAATCTAAATACTACAAGGGTATTGAGAAAAACAAAGCAACGGTGTTAAAAGTAACTTCTACTGTAAAGTGGGATTTATATGCAGTTGGAAGATCTACCAACAAAAACACAAACGAAAAAACTTTTTGGAATCAACAAGAAAGTTATGGTCCAACAACAAATTCTGTTGCAGACCTTCCTTTAAGTTTATTAGAAATTAAACAAAGTAACGTTAACAAAGGTGCTGAAAAAAGTGTTGGCCCTTATGCTGATTATAGCAGAAACTTTTCAAACGAATTTAGAACGAGTGCTAGTAATAGCTTATACGTTTCTGAAGACGGCTTACCTTCTCCTCCATCAAAAAGTGGAAAATATTTAGCAGGCCATAGTGGTGTTGCTCAAGGAGATAAATACAGTTATATGGAAGCTGGTAGCTATCTTTCTGATGGAAGTTTTTCTTATGAAATAGATTATAGAATTTTACCTAGCTATCCAGCAGTATTTCCAAATGCCTATAATGAAGATGCTACCGTTGCACAAAATGTAACAGCATCTGCAAATGCATCTTCTGTTTTAGCGGGTGGATTACCGAACTCTGGAAATAAAAGTTATGCAGAACCAGGGTCTTATACAATGAATGTACAATACATTTTGTTAGAAGACCAATAAAAATATTTCCCCTCACTACTCTCTAGTAGTTTATAAACCTATCTTGGATTTATAAATAAACATGTATTAAGGGTACATATGAAGCGCCGATTTATCGGCGCTTTTTTTTGTGCTAAATTTATTTTAGTAATAGAATTATTAATAACCAAATAACATTTATTTTTATTAAATATGTTATTATGTATTGGCAACATTGCTTTTACCTATAATTAATAAAAGTTGATTTAATAACTGTTTGCAGTATTTTACGCAACCTTTTTTGAAATTCAACATCTATAAAATATAGCCTGAAAAATATGAGAATTAGAAAATTAAGTTTATTAATGATTTTGAGTTTAGTTTTTTTTACCAACTGCAATAGTGATAATTCAACTCAAACTGAAACTCTTAGTGGAAGCTGGACTTTAAAAAATGTAAGAGGTGGCTTACAAGGAATAAATATTGATTATAACCATGGAGAAGTTGAATGGATTTTTAATTTAAATAATAATACTTTGATTGTTGAAAATAATATTATTTCAACTGGACCAGAAGATATTTATTCTGGACTTGATAGTGGAAAATATGATATTCAAGTTGAGCAAAATGATAAACAAGAAACTTTATTTATAAACAACACGGAAAGAGGTGTTATAATATTATTAAGTGCAACTAGTTTAAAAATTGACAATGGCTTAGCTGCTGATGGATTTATAACAGAATTTGAAAGGTAAAAACCACTTTAAACACCATCTTAGGAAATACCTCTCCCCAAAAAAAATATATTACTTATTCTTCAAAAGCTCAGGAAACTTTTTTTTAAATCGATTTAACCTAGGAATAGAAACCGCTCTTACATATCCTTGATTTGGGTTTCTACGCTCAAAATCTTGATGATATTCTTCCGCTTTATGAAATTTCTTAAATTTTGTTACTTCGGTAACAATTTTATTATCAAACACCTCTTTGTTTAAATACGTAATTGCATTATTTATGATTGCTTTTTCATCTTCATTTTCATAAAATGCAATCGATCTATATTGTGATCCATAATCTGGATGCTGTCCATTTTTTGTAGTAGGGTCATGTGAACCAAAAAACACAGCCACTAAGGTTTTAAAAGATACTTTTTTAGGATTGTAATATACGGCAACAGTTTCTGCATGTCCAGTTGCTCCTGTACCAATAGTGTTATAAGTTGGTTTTTTGGTAAATCCTCCCGCATATCCAGAAACTGCCTCTTCTACACCAGCTACACTTTCAAAAATCGCTTCTACACACCAAAAACAGCCACTTGCAAAATAAGCGACTTTTGTATCTTTTTGAATCGTGAATTCTGAAATCGGTTTTTTAGCTTTCTTTTCAGTAAAACTAAAACAAGAAAATAAGGTAATTGCAAAACAGCAAAGGAAAATACGTTTTATATAATTCATCAATAAGTAATTTAAAATGATAAAAATAGTATCAAGAGTTTTAAATTCCTGATACTACTTTCGAACTTTTAAGTTTAACAAACAACTTATATTCACTTTGTCGTAATAATATAAAACTTCATACAATTGTTTACAACTTTAGTATTTTGTTAAGAATCATTCTTGTAAAAAATTAAGTAGATACCTACATTTGTTATTCAATTTTATAAAAAATAAATGGAGCATTTTATAGTTTCTGCACGTAAATACAGACCTCAAAATTTTGAGGATGTTGTTGGGCAACAAGCCATAACAAATACGTTAGAAAACGCTATAAAAAACAACCATTTAGCACAAGCATTATTATTTACAGGGCCACGTGGGGTTGGAAAAACATCATGTGCTAGAATTTTAGCTAAAAAAATTAATCAGCAGGACAATCCATCAAACGATGATGATTTTGCTTTTAATATTTTTGAATTAGATGCTGCATCTAATAATTCTGTGGATGATATTAGAAGTTTAACAGATCAGGTACGTATTCCGCCACAAGTTGGAAAATACAAGGTTTATATCATTGATGAGGTACACATGTTATCTCAAGCAGCTTTTAATGCTTTTTTAAAGACCTTAGAAGAACCGCCAGCACATGCTATCTTTATTTTAGCTACTACTGAAAAGCATAAAATAATACCGACAATTTTATCACGTTGTCAAATTTTTGATTTCAAAAGAATTGGTGTTTTAGATGCAAAAAACTATTTAAAAGTTATTTGCGAGAAAGAGAAAATTACTGCTGAAGATGATGCGCTGCATATTATTGCTCAAAAAGCAGATGGCGCAATGCGTGATGCATTATCAATATTTGATAGAGTGGTTAGTTTTTCTGGTGATAATCTAACAAGAGAAGCTGTAACAGAAAATTTAAATGTGTTAGATTATGATTCTTTTTTTAAGATGACTGATTTATTACTTACTAATAAAATTCCGGATGTTTTAGTTGAATTCAACTCAATCTTATCAAAAGGGTTTGAAGGACATCATTTTATAAACGGACTAGCAAGTCATTTTAGAGACTTATTGGTTGCAAAAGATAAATTGACCACAGAACTGCTAGAAGTTGGAGATTCAGCAAAAAAGAGATACTTAGAGCAATCTTCTAAGGCGAATATTACCTTTTTAATACAAGCCATCAACAAAGCAAATGAGTGCGATTTAAAATACAAAGCGAGTAAAAATCAACGACTACTTGTAGAACTTACTTTAATGCAAATTGCCTCTATCACTTTTGATGGAGAAAAAAAAAAGTCAGCTAACTACATAATTCCTGCAACTTTTTTTACGTCTCTTTCTCCGGCAGCAAAATCTTTAAAACCTAAAGCTTCTATTGTTGAAGAACCTAAACCTATATTAGAAAAACCGAAACCAGTTGTTGTAAAACCTGTTTTAAAGAACGCTCCAAAAAGGACGTCTTCATTATCTTTAAAAAGTGTTCATCTTAAAAAAGATGTAGAGAAAAAATCTATTGATATCAATTATGATAATCACCCAAAAGATATTTTTACACAAAAAGAGTTAGAAAAATACTGGGTTAAATATCAAGAAAAACTAACTGAAAAAGGAGAAAAAAGTTTAGCGTCTATTTTAGCTTCTGGAGAACCCATACTATTAGATAATTTTAGTATCGAATTAACCTTGCCCAACTCGTTAATGCAAGATCAATTGTTACGAGCAAAACCTAAGTTAATTCAGTTCTTAAGGGAAAGTCTAAACAATTACGGTCTAGATATTTCTACAAAAGTAAGTGAAACCGTTGAGAAAAAGTTTGCCTATACGCCTTTAGAAAAATACAATAAATTGAAAGAGAAAAATCCATTAATGGAGAAACTTCGTCAATCTTTTGAATTAGATCTCTAATTTCTTTCCTAAATAAACAATAACATCATTTTCTGATACTTTATTTATAGGTTTTCTCGGAATAGTATCAATAGTATCTCCAGATTTAATAAATAATGGAATCGACTTTAATTCATCATTTATTTTTTGAAGTTTGGTTGTATAATCTTCTACAGAAGTTATTTGGACTTCATTTATTTGAGGAAAATCACGCGCACTTTCATTTAAATTGATATAGTCATCTTTCTGAGTAAACAAAATATCATTATTTTCAACTTCCTTAGTACGTACCTCAACGGAAGATGCTAATCGAAATGCTCCATGCTCTCCATAAATATCTGATAATTGATGTACTGCATAGTCATTTACTACATCACTTCCCGTCATGGCGATTAAATAACCAACATCATTTAACTCAATATTTCCTTCTAAACTATCATTATAAATATCAATATTAAACGCTTCTATTCCTTCTGATTTTGCTTTGTTTACATATTCTTTATTTTGATCTAACAACACCACTCTCCTATTATTTTTTAATAAATAACCAGCAATCACTCTCGATGCTTTTGAAGCACCTACGATAACAATAGCATCAGAATTTTTAAGAAAAACACCTACAATTTTTGCAAATATTCTTGCCGTAGTGGCATTTAACAATACAGTTCCTAATACAATCATAAATACAAGTGGCGTAATATATTCTGCTCCTTGAACTCCTTGTTGCATTAATTTTGTTCCAAATAAAGAAGCGATACCAGCTGCAACAATTCCACGCGGCCCAACCCAACTTATAAATAGTTTTTCGTTTAGTTTTAAGGTTGATTTATAGGTGCTTAAAAATACTGCTAACGGTCGTATAACGAGGACAACACAAGAAAATAGTAGCAATGCCTTCCAATTAAAAACTAATAAAAGTTCATCTATATTCATGTTTGCTGCTAGCAAAATAAAAAGGATTGATATTAATAAAATTGATAACGATTCTTTAAAGTATAGAAGCTCATCAAAGCTATTTAACTTACTATTTGCCATCACCATTCCCATTACTACAACCGCAAGTAAACCTGATTCGTGAGCAAATAAATCTGACAGCACAAAAACTAACAATACAGCAGATAAAGAAACTACATTTAATAAATAATGAGGGACTAGCTTTTTATTGATAATAAATATCAGTGCGTGTGCAAAGGTAAATCCGAAGGTAGTTCCGAATAAAATAATTTTACCAAACTCCATTAATGCTGTTTTAGTAAAGCCACTTCCACCACCAACACTTATAAATTCAAAAACCAATACGGCTACCAAGGCTCCAATTGGGTCGATTAAAATTCCTTCCCATTTTAATACTGTGGCTACATCTTTCTTTAGTGGAACATTTCTTAGTATAGGTGAAATCACCGTTGGACCTGTAACTATAATTAATGCTGAAAAAAGCATGGAGATTTCCCAACCTAAATCAAATATATAATGAGCTAATATTGCAGAAATAACAAAAGTTACCGCAGAACCTAGTGTTATTAATTTAGTAATAACTGGACCAACATTAGCAATCTCACTCTTTCTTAAGGTCAAACCACCTTCAAAAAGAATAATACTAATGGCTAGAGAAACAAAGTAGTACAAGCCATTTCTTGGAAACAATCCTTTTTCTCCATTCCAAATTGGCTCTATCCATTTTTGACCATCATCACTAAAAAATTCAGCAGCAATTGGCCCTACTAAAAGACCAATTAATATTAATGGAAGAATTGCTGGAATTTTGAATTTCCAAGCTACCCATTGCGCTAAAATCCCTAAAATTATAATACCTGCTAATTCAATCATAATTATATTTTTTTAACAATAATAAACCTTTATATTCGGAATCTTAAAAATATAAAATATTTTGATTCAAAAAATTTTAATTGGGATTGCTTTTTCACCTAATTTAAAAGCCAATTTATTTGAAGCAATTCGACTTTCTAATATGCTAAATGCAGAATTGGTTGGCGTACATGTTGGAAAAAAAACAAAAGAAAATCAAGATAAGCTATCTTTATTGTTAGAAGAAGCTGACACATTAAATACATCTTTTAAGACCATTTGGAAAGAAGGAAATCCAGTTGATGTGATTTTAAATACTTGCACCGAAGAAAGTATTGACTTATTAATTTTAGGTGCATTACAGAAGGAAAACTTATTAAAATATTATGTAGGTTCCATCGCTAGAAAACTTACCAGAAAAGCTCCTTGCTCTGTCTTATTAATGATTAAACCATCGGTTAACAAACTACAATGTAACCACATAGTAGTTAATGGATTAAAAGATGACAAAACAAAAGAAACAATTGATTTTGCTTTTCGATTTTCCAATCGAATAAGTTGTAAAAAAATTACGATTGTAGAAGAGATTAATCAAACAGAAGTTGATACAAAAGTCAACGATGATACATCTCTTAGAAAAGTAAATATCGAAAAAGAACGATTAAAAAAACGTGAAGATTTAAGAGTTAAAAATATCCTTAAAGGTATTGATTGTAGTAATATTAATATCCTAACTCAAAGTATTTTTGGTAAAAGAGGATACTCTATTGGACATTACGCAAAAGTAAAAAGAGCAGATTTACTAATTATGAATGCACCTTCAAAATTAAGTTTGATTGATCGTATTTTCCCACATGATCTTGAGCACATTTTATCTGAATTACCAACCGATGTTTTAATTGTTAAATAATGAAAAAAGAAAGCAACTTTAAAACATTTGTAGGCGACATTCCAAAAAACTTATTTTCTGGTTTTGTGGTTTCACTAATCGCACTACCCTTAGGACTCGGGTTAGCACTTGCTTCTGGTGCTCCGCCAATTTCTGGGGTTATTGCCGCAATTGTAGGTGGTATTGTCGCTTCATTACTAGGTGGATCTAACGTAACTATTACGGGACCAGGAAACGGATTAGTAGTCGTTATTCTTGCCGCTATTACCACTTTAGGAGCTGGTGATATGCACCAAGGTTTTCTCTTTACGCTTGCAGCCATTGTTGTTTCTGGCGCTTTGTTGATAATTTTAGGGTTTTTAAGATTAGGGTCTTTAGGTGATTTCTTTCCAGCCTCAGCCATTCAAGGGATGTTAGCAGCAATTGGTATTGGAATTTTCGCAAAACAAATTCACGTAATGCTAGGAAACCTAGAAGCAAAAGGGAGCATTATTGATTTATTAATTCAAGTACCAGAAGGAATTGTAAACTTTTTTAAAACCGATGATTTAAGCATGTTTTATGCAGGCTCAATAGGTGTTATTAGTTTATTAATTATGGTTTTTTATAGCAAGATAAGAAATAGATATTTTCAACTAATACCTGCACCCATGTGGATTGTAGTGCTAAGTGTGGGTTTATATTACTATTTTGAAATGTTTTCAGCCAGCGATTATCCAATAGATAAAAGCTTATTAATTAATTTACCAGATGACATTTTATCAAACTTTGCTTTTCCCGATTTTGGAAAAGTTTACCAAATGGAATTTATAAATGCTGTCATTGCAATTACTTTAATTGCAAGTATAGAAAGTTTACTAAGCATTAAAGCTGTTGATAAATTAGACCCTTTAAAACGAAGATCTAACGTAAATAAAGATATTAGAGCTTTAGGATTAGCAACTGTAATTAGCGGCTTCTTAGGAGGCCTAAATGTTGTTACTGTTATTGCAAGAAGTTCGGTGAATGTAAACAACAAAGCATCCAATAGATCTGCTAACTTTTTCCATGCAACTTTCTTAATATTATTTATACTTTTATTTGCATCAGAATTAAGAAAAATACCACTTCCTGCTTTAGCTGCAATATTAGTTTATACAGGTTATAAATTAGCTTCTCCAGAAAATATAAGAAAGGTTTTTAAAATAGGAAAAGAACAGTTAATTATTTTTTTAATCACCTTATTTACAACCATTTCAACTAGTTTAATTACAGGAATACTTATAGGTATACTTATAACATTTATCATTCATATCATCATTAATAAAAATGCATTACTCTTTTTTAAGAATACCTTAAAACCGAATGTTTTAATGTTTAAAGAAGACGAGAAATATTATGTAAGTGTAAAGAACTTTTCTAGTTTTTTAAACTACACAAAACTAAAATCTAAATTGGATCAAATACCGGAAAGTGAAGAAGCAATAATTGATTTTTCTCTATGTGATTTTGTAGATCATTCTGTAATGGAAAACATGAGTAATTATGCTGAGAGCTTTAAACGTAAAGGTGGTCATTTTGAAGTTATTGGTTTAGATGATTCTAAATCTGGAAGCGAGCATCCTTTTGCATTACGTAAAACCTTACCTAAACAAATGATACCTGTTAAGGGAGTTTTAACAAAACGACAAAAATCTATTCAGAAAATTAGTGAAGAAATGCATTGGAATTATGATGCTTTTCCTTTAGAAGAAGTTACCCAATTACCACAGTTTGGTTATTTTAAAACAAGAAAAATAGATAAAGTATCAAATATTTTATCAAACGAAAACTGTTCTCTTTTTGATATTCAATTTTCTGAAGGTGAGATGATTGCAAAACAAGTGATTAAAGCCACCATGCTTTATATTGATATTCAGAAAGAGGAAATCCCTAAATTTACGTTAGATAAAGAAGGTATTTTCGAATACATTTATCATTTTGCAGGTTATAACGACATTAATATTGAGAATCATCCCGATTTTTCTAAACGCTTTTTCTTATCTGGTAAAAATGAAGAAAAAATAAGATCATTTTTTAATGATGAGCTCGTTTTATTTTTTGAAAGCAATCAATACTATCATATAGAAGCTATTAATAACGGGCTTTTAATCATTGGTAAAGAAAGATTAGCTAGCGTAAAAGAGATAAAATCTTTAGCAGATTTTGGTGTTCGTTTAACGAAGACTATTAGTACAAAAAAATAAAAGATGTTAGGATTACAATTTGAAACAAAAACTTCTTGGGCAGATATTGCTAAAGATAACTTACAGCAAATATTAACAGATCATGCTTTTTTAGAGCAAAAAGCAGCATCAAATGCAGTTTCTATCATAATTAATTATTCTGAAGAAACTGAGCTTGTTAAAGCAATGAGTGAAATTGCTATTGAAGAAATGCAGCATTTTAAAATGGTACACGATTTTATGGCAAATCGCGGAATGGTTTTAGGTCGAGAGCAAAAAAATGATTACGCTATAAGACTTCAAAAATTCTTCACAAAAACAAAAGACAGAACTAATGCTTTAGTACAACGATTATTAATAGCTGCTTTAATTGAAGCTAGAAGTTGCGAGCGTTTTAAAGTTTTCTCAGAAAATATGGAAGACCAAGAATTGTCTAAATTCTATAAAGATTTAATGATTTCTGAAGCAAATCATTATACGTTATTTTTAGGATTTGCAAGACAATATCAAGATAGAGCAATTGTAGATGAAAAATGGAATGCTCTTTTAGAGTTTGAAGCAGAAATGATGAAAGAAAGAGGAAATTCTGCTAAAATTCACGGATGATTTCAGTTATCAGTTATCAGTTATCAAAAATGAAAACCTTTTAATCTAAGAGTAGATGTTCTCTAAAGAAGAAGCTGCACAGCTACGAAAAGAATTTTGGACTAGTTTTGGAAAGTCGTTTCCTAAAAAATGGCTACTCTATCACACTAGAATTAAAGGTTTTGCTTTTAAATTTGTTGCTGATAGAAAAAAAGCAATGGTGTGTTTAGATATAGAGCATCCTGACGAAATCGCTAATGAACTTCTGTACGATCAATTATTGTCTTTAAAAGCATTATTAGAAACCGAACTTCCTGAAGTAATTTTTAATGAAGCATATGAACTAGATAATAGAAAAGTTATCAAAAGAATTTATATTCCTTTTGATAAAAAATTTAGCATTCACAATAAAAATACTTGGAGAGATTGTTACGAATTCTATGTTGATACCATGCCGAAACTAGAATTATTTTTCTACGAATACGAAGACTTTATTAGACAAGCAATTCATTAGCACCACTACTCTACCCTTTATTTACAAGCCCGCGTTAAGGATTGAAGCTTTGTTTGAGCTCTTTTGTGAAGCATGAACAAAAAGCGAGTGCGAAAAGCCTGACCTGAAAGGAAACGCCATAAAAAAATCGCCCTTAAAAAGAGCGATAATTCATTAATTCAAATATATAGAAGTTATGTTTAGTGAATAAAATTGATACTAAACGGATAACTAGGTGTTTCATTATTGCTTGCTTTTATAGCATTCATAATTGGAAATATTAAGTAAAAAATTCCGATTACTAAAAACCCAAGAAGCCCTAATCCGAATAATAATACCGCAGGAATACATAATAATACGTAGATAAACATTGAAATTCTAAAGTTTAAAATTGCTTTTCCATGTTGATCCATATTTCTAATTTCATCCTTTTTTGTAATCCATAAAATTAATGGAACTATAAATCCTCCAATTCCGGTTACAAAGTCCAAAAGTTGACTTAAATGGGTTAAAACGAGTAGTTGTTTATTTTCTTTCATCTGTGTTGTTATTGTTTAGCTACATTAATTTGACGCTTAATTTCTTGTTTTGTTACAAAAATGAATTCTAAGTACTTAATTTACTATGTATATTTGCTGTGTTTAAATACTATTATTTTGCAAGATAATTTTAACGATACCATTATTGCTTTGGCTACTCCTTCTGGAGTTGGTGCCATTGCTATTATTAGACTTTCTGGTGAAAATGCTATTGATGTTGTAAGCCATAATTTTAAATCAGTTTCAGCAAAAAAATCGCTTTTAAAGCAAAAAACACATACGATTCATTTAGGTCATATTATTGATAATGATCGAATTATAGACGAAGTTTTAGTTTCTGTTTTTAAAAATCCGAATTCTTATACCGGAGAAAATGTGGTTGAAATATCATGCCATGGTTCTAGTTTTATTCAACAAGAAATTATTCAGTTATTTTTACAAAAAGGATGTAGAATGGCAGATAATGGTGAATTTACCATGCGTGCTTTTCTAAATGGCAAGATGGATTTATCTCAAGCTGAAGCTGTTGCAGATGTAATTGCTTCGAATTCGGCTGCAAGTCATCAAATGGCAATTCAGCAAATGCGTGGCGGTATTACCAACGAATTAAAAGAATTACGCGCTCAATTATTAGATTTTGCTGCTTTAATTGAGCTAGAGCTTGATTTTTCTGGTGAAGATGTAGAATTTGCTGATAGAACTAAGTTTAAAGAACTAGTATCAAAAATAACGTTTGTTTTAAAACGTTTAATTGACTCTTTTTCATTTGGAAACGCCATGAAAAACGGTATTCCTGTTGCTATTATTGGTGAACCTAATGTTGGTAAATCTACTTTGCTAAACGCGCTATTAAATGAAGAAAAAGCCATAGTTTCTGATATTGCTGGAACGACTCGTGATGCAATAGAAGATGAAATTATTATAGACGGTGTTGCTTTTAGATTTATTGATACCGCTGGAATTAGAGAAACAGAAGATGTAATTGAAAGTATTGGGATAAAAAAAGCCTATGAAAAAGCTGACAATGCTCAACTAATCATTTTTTTAATAGACTCAAACACGTACATCCATTCTAGTGAAGATTTTTCACAAGAAATTGAAACAATTAAAGAACGTTTCCCTAATAAAAGATTGCTTGTTATTGCTAATAAAGTAGATACATTATCTTGTCATGATTCTTCTATCTTACAATCGGAAATTGAAGATTTAATACTACTCTCGGCAAAACAAAAAACAGGTATAGAAGAATTGAAAAACGAATTAACTTCTTTAGTAAATATTGGCGCATTAAGTAATAATGAAACCATTGTTTCTAATTCTCGTCATTTTGAAGCCTTAAACAATGCTTTACAAGCCATTTCTTCTGTTCAGGAAGGTATTGACTTAGAAATCTCTACCGACTTATTTTCTATTGATATTAGAGAATGTTTACGTCATTTAGGAAACATTACTGGAGAATATGATGTTGACAAGGATATTCTTGGGCATATTTTTTCTTCGTTTTGTATCGGGAAATAGATTTTATTTTAACTTCATTTAGTAGCCCTTTGTTTTCTTATTCAAAAAAGTAACATGATAAGAAAATACAACATGTTTTATTTTTCTAAAAAGAGTAAGTTTTAAAACAATAAAAGTTTCAATTAAAATGAGACGATAAATGTCTTTTAAAATTTTGAAAAATAATAAACATTTTAAGCTTCTTTTAAGTTATTACAGTCTTTAAAATAATTTTTGCAACAATTGTTTTAATCTTAGCCACATTCGTTTTACTAAAAACACAGCCAGGAAAGTAATTTTATCAAAACTTTAAAGCAAATAAACATTTACTAATAAATTCTTTTATGAAAACAAGTTTCAAAAACTTAATTACAATTTTTTCAATTACATTATCCTTGTTTATCTTTTTTTCATGCTCTGAAAATAAAGATAGAAATTCAACATCTTCAAACTCAATAAAAATAGAAAGAAAAATAGATAGTGTATTATCATTATTAACATTAGAAGAAAAAGTAGCAATGACGCATGCGCAATCTAAATTTAGCACAAAAGGTGTTGGCAGGTTAGGAATTCCAGAAATTTGGATGGCTGATGGACCACATGGTGTAAGAGCAGAAATTAGTTGGGATTCTTGGGATTATGCAGGCTGGACAAATGATTCTATTACTGCTTTTCCAGCTTTAACATGTTTAGCCGCCTCTTTTAACCCCAAATTAGCTGGTGAATATGGGTTTAGTTTAGGAGAAGAAGCCAGATACAGAAAGAAAGACGTTCTTCTTGGTCCTGGAGTAAATACATATAGAACACCAATGAATGGAAGAAATTTTGAATATATGGGAGAAGATCCATTTTTGGCTTCAACTTTAGTAGTACCTTATATTAAAAATGTACAAAAAAATGGTGTTGCAGCTTGTGTAAAACATTATGCTTTAAATAATCAAGAAAAATGGAGGGATAAAGTAAATGTAGAAGTAAGTGATAGAGCATTACACGAAATTTATCTACCAGCTTTTAAAGCATCTGTACAAGAAGCTGGCGTTTGGGCAATAATGGGGGCTTATAATAAATTTAGAGGTCAATATACTACGCATCATAAAATTCTGACAACAAAAATCCTTAAAAAAGATTGGAAGTATGATGGTGTTGTAATTAGTGATTGGAGTTCTGCCCATACAACTAAAGAAGCTGCTACATATGGTTTAGATCTAGAAATGGGTACTGGTACTGATGGTTTAGGTACAACTACAGCAAACCATTATGATCAATATTTTCTTGCTAATCCTTTTTTAGAAGCAATAAAAAAAGGAGAACTAAGTGAAGATTTAGTTGATAAAAAAGTTCGTAGAATTTTAAGATTAATGTATAGAACTAACATGAGTAAAAATCGTCCATTAGGGAACGTAAATACAAAAGAACATCATCAGGTAGCAAGAAAAGTAGCTACTGAAGGAATAGTTTTATTAAAAAATGAAGACAATTTTTTCCCAATTAAAGATAATAAAAATATAACAATTGCTGTAATTGGAGAAAATGCTACTCGTTCTATGACGGCAGGTGGAGGTTCTTCTGAATTAAAACCTAAGTTTGAAATTTCTCCTTTAGAAGGGATTAAGAGACGATTTAAAAACGCCACAGTTATACACTCTATGGGATATGAAACAGGTCCATCTATGTATGATGTAATTATGCCTGCAAAATTAAATCAAGATTCTTTAAGAATAGCAGCTATTAATACTGCCAGAAAAGCAGATATCGTTTTATATGTTGGAGGATTAAATAAAAGTCATTTACAAGATTGTGAAGGAGATGACAGAAGATCTTATAAACTACCCTACAAACAAGAAAAATTCATTAAAGAACTTAAAAACGTTAACCCTAATTTAGGAATGCTCTTATTAACGGGTAATGCTGTTGATATGAGTTTTTTACCAAATGTACAAGGTCTAATACAAACTTGGTATTTAGGTAGCATGGCAGGTACGGCAATTGCAGATGTTGTTAGTGGTGATGTAAATCCATCTGGAAAACTACCATTCTCATTTCCAAAAAAATTAGAAGACAATGCTGCACATTCTTTTGGAGATACTTCTTATCCTGGTGTAAACTTTACACAGCATTATAAAGAAGATATTTTAGTTGGTTATCGTTGGCATGACACAAAAAATATTGAACCTCAATATGCT
Organism: Lutibacter sp. Hel_I_33_5; assembly: GCF_007827455.1. Lineage (NCBI taxonomy): Bacteria > Pseudomonadati > Bacteroidota > Flavobacteriia > Flavobacteriales > Flavobacteriaceae > Lutibacter > Lutibacter sp. Hel_I_33_5. The sequence continues at coordinate 3,013,736 of NZ_VISM01000001.1, read as the reverse complement.
TTTGGTTTCGGTATGTCTTATACAAATTTTGAATTATCTAACATTACTTCAGATAGAAAATCATATTCTGAAAATGATAAAATTATTATTAAATGTGATGTTTCTAATATCGGTGATATGAAAGGAGCTGAAGTAGTTCAAGTCTATGTTGGTAAAGAAAATTCTGACGTAAAAAGAGCCGTTAAAGAGTTAAAAGGTTTTATGAAAGTTTATTTAGATAAAGGTAATAAAGAAACAGTCTCAATTACTGTTGATGCCTCCAAATTAGCATACTACAATGAAAAAATATCTGACTGGACAATAGAGAAGGGAGATTACAATATATATGTTGGAAATGCATCTAATGATATATCTAAAAAATTAAAAATTAAAATTAATTAATATTGAGTTAAGTTGAGTTAATTGTTCAGACAGTGTGATTTTATTTTTGCACTGTTTGATTTTTTAAAAAAATAAACTATCCACATTGATAAAAAAAACAGTCCTTTTTTGCATTTTTATTTCACTTATAAATTGCAATGTATCAACAACAAAAAAAGTCACAAACATTAAAAATTTAGCCAGTTTAGAATATAAAGTAAAAGCCAGTTTAGGTGAAGGTGCTCTCTGGAATTATAAAACTCAAAAGCTATACTGGGTTGATATAGAAGGAAAAAAATTAAACATTTATAATCCCAAAACAAAACAAAACAGAGTTATAAGCACTAAGTCAAGAATAGGAACAGTAGTCCCTTTCACAAAAGAAGAAGCGCTTATTGCTTTAGAAGATGGGGTTTATAAAATGAATATAAATTCTGGCAAAAACAACCTGTTTATTGATATGTCCGAAGCGCTACCAAAAAGTAGGTTAAATGATGGAAAATGCGATCCTTCTGGAAGATTTTGGGTTGGATCAATGCATCTTAATCAAGAAAAAGGAAAAGCAAACTTATATACAATTAACTCAGATAGTTCTTTTGTGAAAAAAATAGACAGTGTTACTATATCTAACGGAATAGTATGGACATCTGATAAAAAAACGATGTATTATATAGACACTCCTACTTCTCAAATTAAAGGGTATGATTATAATAATGAAACCGGTGAAATTTCCAATCCAAAAATTGCTGTACAAATACCAACTTCTTTAGGTTTTCCTGATGGAATGACTATAGATGAAGAAAATATGCTTTGGGTATGTATGTGGAATGGAAATGCAGTAATTAGATTCAACCCAAAAACAGGCAAAATAATTTCTAAAATTGAAGTACCGGCACACAACATAACTTCTTGTGCTTTTGGAGGCAAAAATTTAGACATACTTTATATTACTTCTGCAAGATTAGATATGACAGATGAAGAATTAAAAAAATACCCTTTAGCTGGCTCTATATTTAAAGTTAAAACAGATGTTAAAGGTGTAAAAAGCAACTTTTATCAACAAAGTAAATAAATCAAATCATGAAAAAAACAACTCTTTTACTAATAAGTATTTTAACTATTTTAAGTTGTAAAGAAAATAAAAATGTTTTTATAAAAGATACAACTCATCAACAGAAAATTGAATCCATAATTTCTAAAATGTCTTTAGAGGAAAAAATTGGTCAAACAAATTTAAGAGGAGTTTCTAGCAGAGCAAAAGTTTTACCTGAAGATTTAAAAGAATCAGTTAGAAAAGGAAATGTTGGCGCTTTTCTAAATATAATGAATTTAGAATTTGTTGATGAACTTCAAAGAATTGCTGTTGAAGAAAGTCCAAATGGTATTCCTTTAATATTTGGTAGAGATGTTATTCATGGATTTAAGACTATATTTCCAATTCCGTTAGGATTAGCAGCAACATGGAATTCTAAAATAGTAGAAAAATCATCAGAAATTGCTGCATTTGAAGCTTCCGCAACAGGAATACGATGGACATTTGCTCCAATGTTGGATATCGCAAGAGATAGTAGATGGGGAAGAATAGCTGAATCTCCAGGAGAAGATCCTTATTTAGCGAAAATTTTAGGAAAAGCATATGTTAAAGGTTTTCAAGGTGACGATTTAACTAATCCTTATAGAATTGCTGCTTGCGCAAAACATTATATTGCTTATGGTGCTGCCATTGGCGGTAGAGATTACAATACCGTAAATTTAAGTGAGCCTTTATTAAGAAACATCTACTTACCTCCATTTAAGTCTGCAATTGATGCAGGTGCAGCAACTGTAATGAGTTCATTTAATGAAATAAATGGTATTCCAGCAACTGGAAATAAATTTCTATTAAAAGATGTTCTAAGGAATGAATTAAATTTTGATGGATTTGTGGTTAGTGATTGGGATTCTGTTACAGAAATGATAGCACATGGTTACGCTAGTGATGAAAAACATGCTGGTGAATTAGCTGCAAAAGCTGGTTTAGATATGGAAATGACTAGTGAAGCTTATGAACATCATTTAAAGACATTAATTAATGAAAAGAAAATTAGCATAAAAGAATTAAATGACTTTGTTCGAAATATTTTACGAATTAAATTTAGGCTAGGTCTTTTTAAAAATCCACATAGAAATAAAAATCATACAGGTGATTTTTATTCAGAAAACCATTTAAAAGTAGCCAAAAAAGCAGCAATAGAAAGCACTATTTTATTAAAAAACAACAAATTTATACTGCCACTTTCAGAAAAAACAAAAGTTGCAATTATTGGTCCTTTAGCAGATGCTCCACATGAACAACTAGGTACTTGGTCTTTTGATGGAGAAAAAGAGCATACCAATACACCTCTAACTGCATATAAAAACTCCAAAGTAAATTTTTCCTTTTCAAAAGGGTTAAATTATAGTAGAGATGCCTCTAAAAAAGGGTATAAAAAAGCAATTCGTTCTGCTAAAAAATCTGATGTTATTTTGTTTTTTGGAGGAGAAGAAGCAATTTTATCTGGTGAAGCTCACAGTAGAGCAAATATAGATCTTCCAGGAGCTCAAGAAGAATTAATTAACGAACTTGCAAAGACAAATAAACCTATCATTTTAATTATAATGGCAGGTAGACCAATCACTTTAACAAATATTATTGACAAAGTAGATGCTGTTATAATGGGTTGGCATCCAGGAACAATGGGTGGTGAAGCATTATATGAAGTTATTCATGGTATAAGCTCGCCAGAAGGAAGGTTACCTGTTTCTTGGCCAAAAACAGCTGGACAGCTTCCATTCTTTTATAATCATAAAAATACGGGTAGGCCTGCAGATAGTATTTCATTTATTCCTATGGATAAAATCCCAATTGCTGCATGGCAAAGTTCTTTAGGTAATGATTCTCATTATTTAGACGTAGGGTTTACACCTCATTTCCCTTTTGGTTTTGGGTTAACTTATACTACTTTTAAATACGATAACTTATCATTATCAAAAAAGAAAATAAAATTCAATGAAGAATTAGAAATAAAAACACATATAACAAACTCTGGTAAAAAAGATGGTAAAGAAATTGTTCAACTTTATATTCAAGATATTGTAGGTAGTATTACAAGACCAATAAAAGAACTAAAAAGGTTTAAACATGTTTACTTAAAAAGTGGAGAAACAAAAGAGATTACTTTTACTATTTCTTCTAAAGATTTAGAATTTGTGAACCATGAATTAATAAAATCTGCTGAAGAAGGAAAATTTAATATTTGGGTTGGACCAAATTCTGCGCAAGGATTAAAAGAAACATTTTACTTAAAAGAATAGTTCTTTATATAGTTTATTCTCTTTAATCAAATCTTGGTTAAAGAGAATAAAACTATTACTTAAGTATTTTAATAAATTGAATATCATCATTATTTTTTGCCGCCAGTACAAAACGATTTTTATTTATTATAATTTCAGCCATATCCTTAACGTCTCCAGGCACATAAAACCCACTTTCTAATGGAGTAATTGAATTAAAAAATCCATTTCCTTTCCCTTTTAAAAACAATCCATATCCTGCATCATTTCTAGGAGTTTCAACTTCAGAATTATGAAGGTTACCCGCAATTAATACATCTAAATTTCCATCATTATCGTAATCCTTCACTAATATTTGATTGACACTAGAAAATTGAGCTTCTATAGGTAGTTTATGAATTATAAACTTTCCATCTTTATTTTCGAGATATATACTTGCAAAAGATTTCACTTGATAATGCAATGCATTTTCAAGATTTTTTTTCCCATAAACATCAATTAAAGTAGCTTGAGAAAAACCTTTATAATCTTTAAATTTATTTTTTATCCCAGGTATTTGTTGAGAAGAGCATTCTCTGCCTCGTAGAGGATATTGTTTCCCTTCATTATAATAACTTAAAACAATGTCATTTTTATTATTTTTATCAAAATCATTCACATAGATATCAAAGGTTTCGTTTTGTGTTGCCTTGTATTTATAATTTAAACCATTATTACCCAAAATATAATCGATATCTCCATCATTATCAAAATCACCTTGGTTAATACTCCACCACCAACCTGTCGTATCATTCGTTAATCCCATATAATTAGAAACTTCGTCAAAAACACCTTTGTTATTTTGAAAAGCACGTATAGGCATCCACTCACCTACTATAATAAAATCTTGCCAACCATCATTATTAAAATCGGTAATAACAGCTGAAGTAGCCATTCCTAGCTCTTTAAATGAAGGAATTTTAACGTTTTTAAATTTTACTTCGGAATTTGTTGATACATTTTTAAGTAAATAACTTGTTGCTGGTAATGGATATTTACCTGGAATTTGTCTACCCAAAACTAAAAGATCTTGCTTTCCATCTTTATCGTAATCTAATTCGTAAACTTTAGCCCCACTACTATTAAATTTAGGTAAACTATTAGTGGTTTTTTCAAAGTTACCTTTACCATCATTCAAGTATAATCTATCTTGTAACATATTTGATTTTTCTGCAAATTCATAACCTCCGCTAACAACATACAAATCATTATCTCCATCTTTATCAGCATCAAAAAATAATGCGCCTAAATCTTCCGAAAGTTTATCTTTTTCTATTGAAGGAATTTTATTTTTTATAAATCCTCCTTTATGTTGTAAATACATACTAGGTGATTTACCAAATGAACCTCCAATATAAAAATCATCAAAGCCGTCATTATTCACATCAGATACAGCTAATGCGGGTCCTAAAGTTGACATTTTATGTGGAAGTAAAACTTGAATATCAAAATCATTTACAACATTCTCTTTATGTTTATATTTTATAATTTCATTTTCTGATAAAAACAACTTTTTATTACTTTCTAAACGCTCATTCTCAAAAGGTTTAGCATCTTTATAGTTTAATGTAAGTAATTGATTTCCATTTAAATTGGTTAACAATTGTGAATTTCCATTTGGCCAAACTACTTTTAAACTATCAACTTTTAATGATTGATTTAAACCAAAATGAATTTCTGGAGCTACCGAAGATTGAAAGCCTCTTGTAGATGTTAGTTCTTGCATTTGAGTTACCCCTTTTATTGAAGTATAAACCCTAGTACCTAAGCCAAATTTATTTTTTGAATTTCCATTTAACCTTATTTTTAAATAATTATTATCTTTTGAACTGTTGTTTTGAAAAATTGTAGCTGGTTCGTCTATATTATTAATAATAATTTCTAAATCCCCGTCATTATCTAAATCAGCATAAGCAGCTCCATTTGAAAATCCTTTATGCTTTAACCCCCATTTTTCACCTGTAGATTCAAAATTTAGTCCACCTAAGTTTTTAAACATAAAATTATCTGTTTTTTCGCTCGGTATCATTTTTGTCTTTTCTAAATAAGAATATTTATCATATTCTTTAGAACCTATTTTATTAAAGAAATCTTTATTATTTACTTCTCTTCTTGTACCATTTGTAACATATAAATCCTTAAATCCATCATTATTAAAATCAGCAAATAATGGTCCCCAACTCCATTCTGTAGATGAGGTACCGGTTAATCTAGAAATATTAGAAAATTTAGGAACTCCTTTTTTACTAATACCAGAATTTAATTGCATACAGTTATGCATATATTGATAATGAAAACCATAAAAAACAGTTTCAAAAAACAGTTTAGGATTCATACTTGCCATGTTTGCTTTTTGTCGACGGTTATTATTAGAATCCATATCTACTTGAAAAACATCTAAAAGTCCATCATTATTAACATCTGAGATATCAATTCCCATTCCGTAAAAAGAAGTTTGAGAAGTTGCTTCTTTTACAACTTCTTTAAACGTCCCATCTTGATTGTTTAGATATAAAAAATCGGGTATACTATAATCATTAGAAACATATAAATCTTGCCAACCATCATTATTTATATCGGCAGCTGTTATACCAAGAGAAAAACTATAGTTTTTCACACCTGCTTCTTCAGATACATTTGTAAAAAAACCTCCATCATTTCTATATAATTTATCTGTTTCATTATCCTTAACATTTTCCATTCGATATTTATAAATCATATTAGAAGTTGAAGGATGTCCAATTGGGTAATTAGCAACATAAAGGTCTAAATCTCCATCATTATCATAATCGAAAAAAGTAGCTTGCACAGAATTTGCAATGTCATCAATTTTATATTCTTTCGCTTTTTCTGTAAATGTATTGTCTTTATTATTTATATAAAGTTGATTGTTTTTTACACCTTTTTTACCAGCAACAGAACAATAGATATCTAAATATCCATCATTATTTACATCTGCCATTGTAGCACCTGTATACCATCTATTATCACCAAAAATATTTGCACTATCCGTGATATCTTCAAAAAGAAGATTTCCTTTATTTAAATATAACTTATTATTAACTTGATTTCCTGTAAAAAAAACATCTACTAAACCATCATTATTTATATCTCCAACAGAAACACCACCTCCCATATAAATAGATGTGTATTTAAAATAATTTAAGGAATCTGTTTCTGTTAAATTATTACTAAACGTAATATTTGTTTTAATAGATTTTAGCTTGGTAAAAACTGTGGTATCATCCAACATATTTTTATCAGTAACACAACTAATAACAGTTAATAACAATAATAATTTTAAACTTTTTTTATGCATCATTCTAATTATAATAAACAAATATAAAAAAAGCAGTATACTAAAACCTGTACACTGCTTTTTTACAATTAATTACACTAAAAACAATTTCTATGTTTTAATATCCAGGATTTTGATCAGCTGTTGTTAATTCTGAATTTTTATCAATTTCTGTGATAGGAATTGGAAATAAGTTATTTGTAGGCGAATAATTAGTACCGGCTAATTCAGTACTAGCTTTACTCCAACGAACTAAATCCCAAAAACGTTGTCCTTCATGAGCCAATTCTAAAAATTTATCTGCTACAATTGCTTCAAATAAAGCATCTCCTGATAATGTAGTAGAAACATCAGCTAAACCAGCTCTTTTTCTAACTTTATTTAACTCAATTCTTGCAGCTGAATCTTGACCTCCAGCTTTATTATAAGCTTCTGCAGCTAATAACAAAACCTCTGCATATCTAAATAATCTAAAATTTGTAGAGTAATTTAACTCTCTTACTCCACCTGCACTTGTATCTTCAGCTTTGGTTCCATATTTCACTCTAATTCCTCCTTCATAATCCCAAACTGCTCCACCAGTTGCTTTAGATTGATCTACACCTCCACCAGCAGCAATTAGTTCAGCTTCAGTCATTACTGTTGCTCTTTTTCTATTTGTATCTCCAGCGGTGTCAAATGCATCCATTAATTTTTTTGTTGGTAAGTTAAAACCCCAACCGTTTAATAAATTAATTGCAGCAACATCAAAAATTCCATCACCTCTTGGTCCCATTAATTGAATATGAAGATTACTTTCAGTTCTACCTCCCCAAGCAATATTACCCCAATCTCTTGCTGAAGTTGAAACAAATCCAATTTCAAATAATGATTCTTTTCCAAATTCGCTATTAATACTCCATACATCAGCTGGAGTAGCTTCTAAATCGTGAGCTGGATTATTAATCACACTACTAAAGAATGGAATAGCATCTCCATATTTACCTTGAAACACTAAAACTTTCCCCATTAAGGCTTGTGCTGCTCCTTTTGAGACTTTATAACTTGTACCCAATACGCTTTTATCTGGTAAAGAACCTATCGCATCATTTAAATCTAATTCAATTTGATTATAAATATCTGCTCTAGAAGATTTTGCAATTCCAAACTCTTCAGTACTTGTAGGTACAGTTAAACGTAATGGAATATCACCAAACATGGTTGTTAATTCAAAATAAGACCAAGCTCTCAAAAATTTTGCTTCTGCTAAAGCAGTATTTTTGTTACTTAAATTAGAATCTTTTATGTTTTCAATAACCAAATTAGATAAAGCAATTGTTCTATAAAAATGATCCCATACACTAGAAATTGAAACATTTGAAGGTGATACATTATCAAAATCATCTATAGATTGTAATTGAGGTTGATCTTCTGAATTACCTCCTGCTGCATTTGCATCATCTCCAGGCAAAAGTTTTACCAAAAAGACACTATGCCAATCTCTACCGTAATTAAATTGCATTAGGTCATAAATTCCTGTTACAGCTGATTCTACATTAGCTTCTTCAAGAAAAAATGCTTCTAAATCTTGCACATTTAATCTTAGGTTCTCTGTAAAATCTTCGCTACAAGCAAAAATCCCTAGAAAAAGTACTACAATTGTAGTTTTTATTATTTTTTTCATAATATTAATTATTTATTATTAAAAGTCTAAAGAAAGTCCGAATACTGCTTTTGCAGCTGTAGGGTAAAACCCTCTATCTACACCTAAAGAATTAAAGTTAAAGTTACCAATCTCTGGATCTAACCCTTTAAAACTTGTAAAAGTAAAAAAGTCATCAAAAGAAATATATGCTCTTAAATTTTTAACACGTATTTTACTTATTAATTTTTCTGAAAATGTATACCCAAATTGAATTTGCTTTATTCTCATAAATGATCCATCTTCAACAACTAAATCAGTATCATAAGAACCTATAACATTAGCAGCTCCAGGAAAACTAGCAACATCTCCAGCTTTTTGCCATCTATTAGTGAAAAAATGAACTGGCTTATTTGTAATAGGCCTTGATGGTTGATGATATGTTGATATGATATCATTTCCTACTGTTCCTTGAAATTGTAAATTAAAATCAAAAGCTTTATAACCTAAACTGATATTTCCTCCAAATAAAACATCTGGATGTGGTGTACCTATTTTAGTTTTGTCTGCATTTGTAATGTTACCATCACCATCTGTATCAACTTTTATTACTTCACCTGTCGCAGGATCTATTCCGTTTGTTTTAAATCCATAAAAATACCAAGATGGTAATCCTTCTGTAAACCTTGTAACTCCATCTGGGTTTTGAGGCGCAGAAGCTCCAACAAGAGATGTACCTTCTGGTACAAAAAGAATTTCTGTTACTTTATTTTGTAAAGTAGATAAATTTGCACTAATTTGATATCTTAATCCTTTTTCTGTACTATCACCATATCCAAGTTCAAATTCAAAACCTTTATTTTCAATAGTACCTGCATTAAATTCATTAGAAACAAAACCAGCTGAACCTGGCGTTATTAATGCTCCATTACTAACAATTGCATCTCTTGTTGTTTTCTTATAATAATCTACAGAAAACTTTAATCTATTATCCAAAGCTCTTAAATCTACACCTAAATCTAATTGTTCAGATGTTTCCCAAACTAAATTTAAATTAGAATACCCTGTAATTTGAGCACCAACATTACCTAAATAATCAATTGGTTGTCCATTAATGGTAGAAGTGATAAATGTTTTATCTGAATTACCTCTTAAATTACTTCTACTTCCGTTTTGACCCCAACTTGCTCTTAGTTTAAGGTAATCAATTTTAGAATCATCATTCCAAAAATCTTCTTTTGATGCAACCCAACCAACTGAAAATGCAGGAAAAGTACCCGCTTTATTTGCTGTTGGAAATTTATCTGACTTATCTCTTCTAAGTGAAGCTTCAAATAAATATTTATCTGCATAATCATATGAAAATCTACCAAAAATAGAAACCATATTATCTGGAGAAGGGTCTATTAAGTTTACTTGAGTATTAAAGTCTGGTAAATCAAAATCAAAGCCAACAAAATTAGCGATAGCAGAAGAACCACTCCTAGATATTGGAGTTGTTATTCTTGTTTCTTCAGCAGAATAACCTGCTAATAATTTAAAATTATGTTCACCAATTGCTTTTTCATAAGAAGCAAAGTTTTCCCATAACCATCTTTCAGACTCTACTACATTTTGAGAACCAGTATATGCTGTATTTGCAGCTTCTGATGTAACATAATAGGGATTTATTGTTGTTTTTGTATCCCATTCATTTTTATCATATCCTAACCTAGTTGTAAAGTTAAATCCATCAAATAATTTAAATTTTAAATATGCTGAGGTTAAAAATTGATAAGAATCTACCGTGCTTTTATTAATTCTGTTTGCATATGCAACAGGATTGATTACTTCTCCAGTAGAATAACTTGGATATCCATAAACATTACCATTATTATCTGTTAACAATGGTACATTATTATTTGTTGCATTATCTCTTACAGATTGAGGAACTTGACCATTTGGATAAGTTACTGGTGTTAAAGGATCTAATATAAGTGCGTTTTGAATTACACCTCTTGTATCACTATTTTCTGGAATACCTGATTTATCTGAAGACGAATACGTAGTATTTACTCCTGCTTCTAACCATTTTGTAATATCAGCTTTTAAGTTTACTCTAAAAGTAGATCTTTTAAAAGAAGAATTATCTCCTGTAATAATACCATCTTGATCTAGAAGTGATGCTGAAGTATAATAAGAAAATTTCTCTGTAGCACCAGATAAACTAATATCATTTCTTTTCATTATTGCTGATGAAAAACTCTCATCAATCCAATTTGTAGAATATCCATTATCTACAACACTAGCATTACCAGCTTCTTGCATATATTGAACAAATTGAGACGAATCCATTAATTCAATATTAGTTCTTAATGATTGAATTGTAGTTTGAGAATTAAAAGAAACTTTTACACCTCCTTTTTTACCTCTTTTTGTAGTTATAATAACAACACCATTTGCACCTTCTGTTCCATAAATAGCTGCAGAAGCTGCATCTTTTAATATTTCTATATTTGAAATATCGCTCGGCGCTATATCTGCAATAGAAGAAGCTTTCATTCCGTCTACAATAAATAATGGTGAAGAAACACCACTAGAACCCGCACCACGAATTCTTATCTTAGCTCCAGAACCTGGCGATCCTGAAGAAGATGAAACTGTAACTCCTGAAGTTCTACCTTGTAATACTTGTTCTACTCTTTGATTAGAAGAACTTTTAATTTGCTCACTATTAATACTTGAAATAGCTCCGGTAACTAAACTTTTCTTCTTTGAACCATAACCAACTACTACTACTTCATCTAAAGATTGTGTATCTTCTTCTAGAACAACATCAATTTTTGTCCTATCTCCTACTAAAATAGTTTTTGATTTCATTCCAATACTAGAAAAAACTAATTCAGAACCTGAACTAGCTACAGATAGGGAATATTTTCCATCAAAATCTGTATCAGTTCCTTTTGATGTCCCTTTTATTAAAACAGACACTCCTGGCAATGGTGTTCCAGAAGAATCGGAAACAACACCCGTAATTGTTTTGTTTTGCGAACTTAAACTTTGTAAACTAAAAAGTAAACATGCTAGAATCGCGATTTTAAATTTTATCATCATTTATAAAATTGGTTAATAAAAATTTGGTTACTGTTAAACTTAATTTTGGTGATAGCATTTAAATAAAAACATTTCTTTAAAAGAAAATAAAAACCATAAAGAATAGCATAAGTGCTATCAAAACAATTTCTAATACTAATCTCTTTTTCGAGTTTTTGCTTTTCATTTAAAATATTTATCTCTCTCAAAACTATCGGAATAATCTCTAGAAAAGTATAACAAACGATACAGGATATATTACAATTGTTGCTCTTTATATAAAAAACACCCCAATTACAACATTTGTTCCATTATATGCGACAAATTTTACAGCTAAAAAAACTTAATAATAAGGAATGCAAATACTTAATTAAATAACAATAATTAGCGCATCACATTTGAGAACTTAAAAACAACAAGTTTAAAAGAAGTTAAACTCAAGTACAAAAATACATTTTCGGATTGTTTTATAATAGAAAAAGAAGTAAATTAACTAATGGTTCTTAACCATTTTCAACGTCATATTTTACAACTATTTCTGAAGGTAGAATACCAAAGTGCGCTTTAAAACATTTAGAAAAGTATGATGGAGATGAAAAGCCAACACTAAAACAGACTTCACTAATGTTTGCACTTCCACTGTCTAATATTTTTTTAGCACGTTCTAATCTAATTTTTCGAATAAACTCATTAACGGTTTGGCCTGTAATTGCCTTAATCTTTCTGTATAACTGACTTCTACTCAAAAACAATTGAGAAGCCAACTCTTCTACGCTTAAATTAGGATCAGAAATATTTTCATTTATATAATTTAAAAGTTTTTGAATAAAATCTTTATCTACAGAGTTTGAGTTTACCAAATCCTCGGAACCACTAATAGAACTAAAATATTTATCAAAGATTAACTGTCTACTTTTTATAAGTTGAGACAATCTTAATTTTAATAAATTTATATCAAATGGCTTAACCATATAAGCATCTGCACCTTTTTCTATACCTTCTATTCGGTTTTCTACAGATGATTTTGCAGTTAACATTAGTATTGGTAGATGACTTGTGGAAGCGTCATTTTTAATTAAACTACAAAACTCAAAACCATCCATTTCTGGCATCACCACATCAGTAATTATTGCATCTGGAGAAAATTTCTTTGCGATATTATAACCTTCTTTACCATTATTTGCTGTGTAAACTTTATATTCTTTTAAAAGTTCATTTTTTAAGTAATCTTGGAGCTCTATATTATCTTCAACGATTAGAACAGTTTTAGTTTTACTATCTCCTGTTAGCTCTTTATTTAAATTTTTTGATACTAGATTTACTGATAAAAAATCATCTTTACTCTTGTATAGGTTTTCAGAATTTAAAACAATTTCATTTTCATCAAAATGTAAATTACCCATTGGTAATAGTATTTTAAAAGTTGTTCCTTCACCTACTTTACTTTTAACTTCTATTTTTCCTTTGTGGAGATGCACAAAGTTTTTTACAACTTCTAAACCAATTCCTGTACCACCAACATATGTTTTGTTTTGACCTTCTATCTGATAAAATCGTTCAAATATTTTTTCCGTTTGATTCTTATCTAAACCTTCACCTGTATCAGAAATTAAAATTTCTATAGCTTTTATTGGTTCTTCATTTTTAAGTGCTGGGAATTTATATAATTCATCTGTAGACAATAATTCAATATTTATTGCACCTCCACTTGGTGTTGCTTTTATTGCATTTGACAATAAATTAAAAATAATTTTCTCTAACATTTTTGGGTCAGCCCAAACTTCTATATTATGAATATCTGCATCTACACTTAAGAGAACATTCTTACTTAATGCTTCTTCTTTAAAATAATATGATATGTTTTTAGAAAAATCTATCAAGTTAATTTTCTCTGCTTTAACTTTCATTTTATTAAGCTGTAGCTTCCTTAAATCCATCAATTCATTTATCAACCTATAAAGTCTATCTGTATTTTTATAAATTATTGCGTGTTTGTTTTTTACCTCTTCAGGTAATTTTAGTTCTTTATTCTTAATTATATCTTTTAGCGGATTTATTATTAAAGTAAGTGGAGTTCTAAACTCATGTGATATATTGGTGAAAAATTGCAACTTTTTTTTTGTAAGGTCTTCATTTTGAACTTGCTGCAAGCGTTCATTTCGATACATTTCTTTTTCTTCTATTCTACGCTGTGTTAAATAATTTAGTAAGTATATTCCTAAAACAAATAGTAATACATAAAATAACAAAGCCCACATTGTTCTCCACCAAGGTGGTAAAATTGTTACTTTTAACTCTATTGGTGTTTCATTCCAAACACTATCATTATTTGCTGCTTTTAACTTAAAAACATATTCACCATTATCTAAATTTGTATAAGTGGCACTTCTTTTTTGACCAACATAATTCCATGTAGATTCATATCCTTCTAAATAATAAGCATAGCTGTTTTTTTCTGGTCTTGTAAAATTTATTCCTGCATAATCAATTGTAAAAACAGATTGTTTATGTGTTAAAGTGATACTTTTTGTTTCAGAAATTACTTTTTTGAGCGGAGAATCTTTATGGTTTGGCAATACATCTTTATTAAACAACTTAAACTTTGTTATATGTAATGATGGTACTCGAGAGTTTATATTTATTGAATTTGGATTGAAATAATCTATTCCTTTAAAATTCCCAAAAAATAAAACTCCTTCCTTATCTTTTAAAACTGCATCAGAATTAAAATCATTAGAAAGAAGACCATCACTTATTGTATAATTAGTAAACTTTTGATTTTTAATATCCATCTTAGTAATTCCAGAATTACTGCTTAACCATAAGTTTTCATTATTATCTTCTACAATTGCTGTTATATTCTCTTCGTTTAAACCATTTGTACTATTATACCATTTAAAAGTATTGTTTTCTTTTTTGTATTTACATAACCCACCGCCTCTTGTACCAATCCATATATTTTTTTTAGTATCTTCATAAATAGTTAACGTAAAACTGATGTCAGAAAAATTATTAAACTCTTCTGTCATTTTACTTCCTAAATAAGAAACTTTATTAATTTCGTTTCCTGTTTTATCTACCTTATAAACACCAGCAGTAGTTCCTAACCATAAATTATTAGAAGTATCAATAAGCACTTTTCTTATATAAATATTTGACACATCATTTTTAACATATGATGCTAAACTATGTTTAATAAATTTCTCTGTTTTTGGGTTGAACGAATGAAGACCTTCTAAAAAGGAAGCAATCCAAATTATACCAGAATCATCTTCAGCAAAACTTAAAATAGCATTTGACTTTAAACTACCTGAAGTGTTTTCTATATTATAGTTTATAAACTTCTTTTCACCTTCTTTAAGAAGATAAATCCCTTTATCCCAACTACCAGCCCAAATATTATTTTTAGAATCTTTAAAAAGTGTAAGTATATGGTCTGATGTTAGTCCTTTATAAATTGATTTATCTTTTGTATTTATATGGGTTATTATATTATTTTTAGAATTAAAAACATCTATCCCACCACCATCAGTTGCAATCCAAAGATTGTTTGTATTATCTTTAATCATTCCCATTACTGAAGGAGTTTTTAAAGAATTATTATTGTTTGGTATACTTTTTAAGTCTTTAAATTTATCATATAATTTATCACTAACAGCAACACCACTATTATAATAACCTAACCAAAGTCTTTTATTTCTATCAACATATAATTCCCAGATAGAATTATGTAAAATACTATTTTCTTTTGCTCTATCTGTAATATAATTTTTGATAACACTACCATCAGTGTTTAGATGAAAAAGACCATCATTTTCTGTACCAATCATAATACTATTGTCTGGTAATTGAACAATAGTCATTATTTTTTTAGTTGTAAAGTCCAGTTTTTTTACATCAATAATATTATTATTTCTATCATCACTTAATTTACATTTTAAAACACCATCATTAATTTGTGTTCCAATCCATAAATTGTTTTTATCGTCTAAAAATAAATTCTCTATACCACTAGAAATAGAATTAACATGATTTGTGAAAATTCTAGAGTGAATTAATTTGTTATTAATTTCATCTATCTCTTTTAAACCAAAATTAGTACCTACAAAGGTTTTACCTTGTTTGGTATGTTGAATTGAATTTATAATTATTTGCTGATTATCTTCTGTAAGTGTTGAA
Source organism: Lutibacter sp. Hel_I_33_5 (assembly GCF_007827455.1). Taxonomy (NCBI): domain Bacteria; kingdom Pseudomonadati; phylum Bacteroidota; class Flavobacteriia; order Flavobacteriales; family Flavobacteriaceae; genus Lutibacter; species Lutibacter sp. Hel_I_33_5. The sequence continues at coordinate 2,997,855 of NZ_VISM01000001.1, read as the reverse complement.
TTTAAAACTTTATGACATTCAAAATTATTTAAATTTAATTTATATAAACCAAAACCATTTGTCCCAATAATTAAATTATTAGAAGAATCTTCTTGAATTGATAAGATAAATTCGTTACTAGAATTTTCTTTATTTAAATAAATTCTTTTAAACTTATCTAAATTTCTATCATAAATATTTAACCCATTTTCTGTACCAATCCAAAGTCTATTTTTTCTATCAATAAATGAACTTTTTACTCGACTACTACTAAGTGTTGTTGAATCTTTAAGTTTATGTTTATATGAAGTATACTCTATTCCATCAAACTTATATAATCCAGTACCATCAGTACCTATCCAAATAAATCCTTGATGATCTTGTATAATTGATGCTATACCTACTTTAGAAATACCTTCTTTTATATTTACAAAGTTAAATTCTTGAGTAGGTTTTTGTGACCAAGTAAAAATGGTAAAAAAGACAACATAATAAAATAAAAACTTCCTCATAAATCTAACACTTAATCAATAAGCTAATTTAATAAAAATACTATTTTAATAAGGTTTACTTATCCCAAAGAATTTCAATCTCCTCTAAAGATTTCCCTTTAGTCTCTGGAATAAACTTATAAGTAAATAATATAATAATAATTATAAAGGCGCTAAAAATAAAATAAGGCAAAGAACCATTCCAAAAATTATTATTATTTACTTCACTGGCTGTTACCATTGGAAAAGATTGTGAAACTAAATAATTACCTCCCCATTGTACAGCAACTGCAACAGACATTGCTACACTTCTAATTGTATTTGGAAACATTTCTGATAGAACTACCCAAACTACTGGTCCCATAGACAATGCAAATGACCCAATAAAAATTAACACCCCTAAAAGCGATAAGAACCCTATCGATTGTTGTTGTATTGTTATACCTAATAACAAAAAACCAACTAACATACCAATTGCACCAATGTAGACTAAAGGTTTTCTACCAATTTTATCTACAGTTACCATGGCAACAAATGTAAAAATTAAGTTAACAAAAGCTAATAATATTTGTTGTTTCAATACATCTTCTTTACCAAAACCTAAAGCCTTTTCAAAAATATCTGCTCCATAATATAAAACTGCATTTATACCTGTAAACTGTTGTAATAAAGAAAAAACAGATCCAATTATAATTATACTAAAAACAGCTTTTGAAAGATAATTAATTTTTATTTTTTTCGTTTCGATCTGTAACGATTTTAATATTTCTTTACTTTCTTTTATTGCTTTTTCTTCTCCATGTATTTTTGTTAAAACAGATAAAGCTTCCTTGTTTCTTCCTTTTAAATATAACCATCTAGGGCTTTTTGGAACAAAAAATAATGCCGCCAAAAACAAACTACTTGGTATTAATTCTGACCAAAACATATGTCTCCAACCAAACTCTAAATTTTCAGTTTCAGATAAGCTACTACCTATAAAATAGGTTGCTAAAAAAACAACAAAAAAACCAACAACTATTGCTAGTTGATAAAAAGTAACCAAATTACCTCTTCTTTCTGCCGGTGCAATTTCTGCAATATACATTGGTGCATTCATAGAGGCAATACCAATACCTAAACCACCTATAATTCTAAAAAAAACTAATAAAGAAACAGATTCTGTCATAAAGCTAGGCAAACCAGAACCCCAAGCAGAAATGCTAAATAAAATTGCAGAAATAATTAAAGAATGTTTTCTTCCTATTTTAATACTCAAAGGTCCTGATGCTACTGCTCCAACCAAACATCCTAATAAAGCACTACCAACTACCCAGCCTTGAGTTGCGGCGTCTAACTGAAAATATTTTGTTAAATAAAATTGAGCACCGTTTATTACACCTGTATCATAACCAAATAGCAAACCTCCTAATGCTGTTATGGATGTAATCAATATTAAAAACTTAGTCTTATTCATACTTAATTTAGTTCGTTTTTATATTAAAAAAAAAGGTGTATAAAATCGTATTTTGACAAATTATTTGCTACACCATAAATTAAGGATAAACCTATTGTTTTAATTATTTTCTCTATGATACATTTCATGCATCATATGAAAGATTTGTTGTTTTTAATTGAAGAATGTTGGATTATAAATTATTTATCTAATTTGAATCATTAAAAAAAATTATTTGAAACTTAAACAAACTTTGTATATCTATTTTATTGATGAATTCTGTTTCATCAAATTCAAATCCAGATATTCTACATGAAGAAATTACTTTAAATACAAAATATTTTATAATTCCATCCCTAAAGAATGTTATGAAAATTTAATTTATATTTACTGAAAAGGAAACAAAATCTAACACCTATCCTCAATTTCCATTACTCTTAACCCTTTTAAATCAGAGAATAGTTACATTTTCTGTAAAAGGAGGAGAAGTATATTTATTATTTCCAGTTTAATATGTTATCCATTTCATAGTCTTCTGGATTAGAAAGGTATTTTTTAGCTTCAGTAAAATCTTTTTCTTGGATGTAAAAAAGATTATTCAAAAAAAGTTGAACCATATCTGAATTTATATCGACTAATCTAGGTGGTATTTTTCCTTTTTCATCTTCAAAATCTTTTAAATATAATGGAGTAATATCACCTCTAGAATTAGCACTTACTATACAGCCAGTAATGCCATTATCATATAATTTTTTTACACCAATACCTAGTAAAGTACATAAAGTTAGATCAAACGCTATTGGATTACAACACCTTAACTCATACCCTAACTCTACAGGTCTCGTTTTAACTTTTAATCCAATTTCTTTTAACTTTTTTTGCAATAAGTAATTAAATATGTGCGACTTACTAACATTTCCTAATTCTGGATGTCCATGTTCATCATATGTAAAATTAATATCTGAACTTAAAATTTCTTTTTCATCCATAAAATGAAAAACACCTTCACTTATTAATGCTACACCATATTCTACCCCTTTAATTTTAGATTTTACAATTGAAGAAACTACTAATTTAATAATCTTATCAAATGTAATTTCTGCTTTGTTAAACATTTCTGGAATAATCATCATTTGAAAATGACATGCAGAAGCGATTCCAAATGCTAAGTGACCTGCGGAACGCCCCATAGTAGACATTACAAACCAATTTTCACTTGTTCTGGCATCTTCGTAAACTGTGTTTCCTATTCTTACTCCTTCATCTTTAGCTGTATGAAAACCAAAGGTTGGATTTCTATCTGGCAAAGGCAAATCATTATCAATAGTCTTTGGAACATGAATATGAGAAACAGATAATTCTTGTGTTTTAAGGTATTTTGTTAATCTATTTGCTGTAGACGCAGTATCGTCTCCACCAATAGTTACCAATAATTTTACATTATTTTTCTCAAAAAACTGAGACTTAAAATCACTATCCTTTGGTTTAAATCTACTCATAATTAAGGTAGATCCTCCTCGACTAAAAATTCGGTCTGCATGTTGAAAGTCAAAAAACTTCAATTCAGGATTATCAGATAATAATCCTTGATATCCATGATGAACACCAATGACATTATAGTCGTCCTTTAAAAATGTTTTTGCAATAGTACTTATAACGGTATTAATGCCTGGCGCTGGTCCGCCACCACATATAATAGCAATAGATTTTTTCAAAACTAAGTTTTTGAAATTAATAAAATTTTAAAAAAAATTAAGCGCTCTTATACAAGTATAAAAACGCTTAACAGGTGTTAAATTACAAATAACTCAATAAATAATTAACTCAAATTATATTCCCAAACCTTGGCCACCACCAATTTGGATTGTTTCGGCAGTTAAGAATTTCGCATCATCACTTGCTAAAAATGATATTACTGATGCAACTTCTTCTGGTTGCCCTAATCTACCTAACAAAATATTATTTTTCCAAGAAGCAAAAACTTCTGGTTTTGTTGATTTTATTTGTGAATGGAAAGGCGTATCAATTGTTCCTGGTGAAACAGCATTTACACGAATTCCAAATTCTGCTAAATCTTTAGCTAACGCTCTAGTTATTGCATGTACACCAGCTTTAGAAGTCCCGTAGATTCCAGCTCCTGGTCCACCAGCATTCCAACCAGCAATAGATGTATAATTAATAATTGATGCATTTGTACCTTTCTTAAGATAAGGTATCGCTGCTCTTGATGCAAAGAATGTTGAGTCAAGATTTAACGCCATAACAAATCTGTAAAATTCAGTTGTCATACCTTCAAATCTAGATCTACCACCTAATCCACCAGCATTATTTACTAGTAAATCAATCTTTCCATACTTCTCACCTATTTTATTAATGTTTGATGTTACTTGTTCTTCATCAGTTACATCAAAACCATAGTATTCAGCAGTGATTCCTGCAGCAGTAAGTTCTGCTACTTTTTCTGCACCTACTTCATCTTCTATTCCATTTAAGATTACAGTATATCCTTCACTCCCTAATCTTTTAGCTACTTGGAATCCTATTCCTCCTGTAGCTCCTGTAATTACAGCTAGTTTTCCGTCTATTTTACTCATATTGTTTTACTATTATTTTATTTTTTATTTTTATTTTTTTACTTCTCTTTAAGGGGTTCAATTTTTGGACATAATATCCAAACTGCAAGTAATGCTATTAAAGCCAATGCTCCTCCTATTAAAAATGCAGGTGTATAATTACCTCCTTTAGTTAGTAAAGGTATTAATGCGGTAAGTCCAAAAGCGCCTAATTTAGCTGCTGTTCCTGCAAATCCAGATAAAGTTCCTACTACTTTTCCACTAAACATATCACTAGGTAATGTCTGTACGTTACCTATTGCTGTTTGAAATCCAAATAATAAAACAGCCATAATAATTACTGCATTCATAGCAGATCCTGGTGCTTTTAACAAAAAGAAGCAAGGAAGCATAATTAAACAACCTAATGTAATTACCATTTTTCTTGTTTTATCTACTGACCAACCTGAACCCAATCTATTTTGAGCTAAAAGACCACCAAACCATGCTCCTAACATAGCTCCAACATAAGGAACCCATGCAGAAAATGCAATTTCTTTGACATCTAATCCAAATACCTCATTAAGGTATATAGGGATCCATACTATAAACAACCACCAAATAGGGTCTATTGCTGCAGAAGCAATGATAACTCCCCAACTTTCTTTGTGTTTAAGTAGCTTACTAGTATTTGGGTTATAACCTTCATCATAATTACCATCTTTATCAATGTCTTGATTTTGTTGACCAGAAAGTATATATTGTTTTTCATCTTCTGATAACCATGGATGCTTTTGTGGAGGTGATTTCACTATATATAACCATGGTAATAACCATAAAAAGCCAATCAAACCTACACAAACAAATATTGCTTGCCATGATAAATAAACAGAAAGAAGTCCTATAATTGGATATGCAACTATTCCACCGACTGCTGCTCCAGAATTAAAAATACCTTGTGCAAAAGCTCTTTCTTTAGTTGGAAACCATTCTGCGTTAGCTTTTGCTGCTCCTGGCCAGTTACCAGCTTCAGCAATACCTAGAATAGATCTAAAAATAGAGAAACTTAACATTCCTTTTGCAAACGCATGAGCCATTGTTGCCAAAGACCAAATTCCTATTGACAATGCAAATCCTATTCTTGTACCAATCCAATCGAATATCTTTCCAAATATTGTTTGACCAGCAGCATAAGACAGAATAAATATAGCAGAAATGGTACCATATATGGTTTTTGTTCCATCTGCATCCATATTTGGAAATAACTCTTTTGCTATGTCAGGCCATAAGGCTCCAAAAGCTTGCCTATCAATGTAGTTTATAACAGCAGCTAATGCTACAAGTCCTACAACCCACCATCTAAGTCCCTTTTTTTTCATCTTAAAATTTAGTTTTTAACCTGTATAACGTTACGTTTTACAAACTATATTAGTTGTAATATTATTTAAAAAAGTAAGTACAAAGTGCTCTTAGGCAATAAGATTACTTAATTTCTATTATCTAATAATTAATTCTTCCTTCAGTGTATTATCAATATTAATAAAGAAAAACGTGCATTTTCTTCTTTATTAACTTTTAAATATTATAACAATATTGGTATAATGTTTTAAAGTGAACTTTCATTTTTTGTTTTGCCAATTTAGGATTTTGATTTAAAATTGCATCATAAATATCTTGATGTTCATTTATTCCTTTTTGCGATAAATTTGTGTCACAAACATGGTACTTTTCAAAATTGGTAATAATTTCTGGTGTAATAATTAACATGAAGGTATTCATTGTACTATTTCCACTTGCTTTTGCTACTGCTAAATGAAATAATAAATCTTCTTGTACAGCATCTTCACCATTTTCTACTTTAATTTTATAAGCTTCTAAAGCTTCTTTTAGTTGTGCTAAATCTTCATCAGTTCTTCTTAAAGCTGCTAATCTTACAGTCTTTAATTCTAGTAAAATTCTTGTTTCTACTAAAGATTTAAAATCTGGATCCTCTAATCGTAAAATATCTTCAATCATTCCGTTTAAAGCAATCACTCCAATATCTGCAACAAAAGTTCCACTTTGAGGCTTAGAAATCAACAATCCATAAAATTCTAATTTTTGAATTGCTTCTCTTAAATTAGACCTACTTACTTCAAACTTTTCAGAAAGCATTCTCTCCGATGGCAATTTATCACCAGGCTCTAAATTTTTATAATTTATAAGCTCTCTAATACCTATGATTATTGAGTTCTGAACCGTTAAATTTTCGTTTTTTGTAAGTACTTCTAATTTCATATGTTATTTACTAATTGGTTAACCAGAGTTTAATTTATAAATATATAAAAACTAATTTAATGAGATACTTCTAGTTGATAAAATTTCACTTTTGAAAAAGATCCTTTATCTCTTGATTGAAAATAGTTTCCAGCTTTAAAATAATTCTCAAAAACTCCCCATTTCTTAATATGAATATTCTCATACACTTTGTATTCATTTTTATTTAAAATGATTACCATTTTACCATCTGATACTTTAACTTCTAATGTAAATTTTCTAAAACCTACTTCTTGTTCAAAATTAAATCCTCTATCATTTCCCCAAGCATCCTCATGTAACATTTGTTGATAAGTAGCATTTAAGTTTTTTAGCACTTTAGTCTTAACTCTAATTTTTCCTTTATCCCAATATATTTTCAATATTGGCGGTGCATTATTATCATCTTCTCCTATTAAATCTCTTTGTTCATTTGTTAACCTACCATGAATTTGCATAATAATAGTTCTATGATATTTACCATTTGAATCTCTTGTCGATTTTTCCATGGCAATTTTAGCTTTCATATAACCACCTTGCTTAAAGGTCCAATTTGTATTATTATCTCCAGGAACCATTTGCTCTCTTAATTCTGATCTAGTGTACTTTGTATTTCTAGTTTTAGAATTTGTTGGCATTGCATGAAATACAATTGCTCCTTTTAATGAATCTATATACATATAAGGCTTTGCAATTTCATTTGATGCAAAATTTAAAATTTCTGGAGGTCCAATTTCATACGGTTTCCCTTTTTCATTTTGAACTGGCAAAGTAACTTTCCAATGACTTAAATCAATTTTTGGAAGTTTAACTTTTTTTCTTTTTTTCTTTTTCTTTCTTTTTTTCTTTTTTGAATCAACTTTTATTTCCGATTTAGTAACGCTGTTGTCTTGTGAAAAACAACTAGCGCTACCAAATAGAAATATTGATAGTATTAAACTTAAACAAAATGTTTTGAAAAAACGCTTCATTTAAACTTCTTACTTAAGATATACTTTTACATTATCAACCCAAGCATCCTTTGGTGTTACTGCGTAAAATAATACAGCAACTTCACCGTTATCATTTGAAGTAAATTCAAGTGTAACTTTAGTACCTCTTGTAGCATTAAACTTCCCTTCAGCTATTGTACCTACATGACTTCCTAAATTAGAACCAATGTTTTTAACAGCATCTGCTCCATCTGTGTAGTGACTATCTAAAACTACACCTACCATTCTTCTACCTCCAATTGGGTCATCAGCAGTATCATCTTTAATAGCATATTCATATTCTAGAATATAATCTGTATTAGGTGTTAATTTTAATGCTTGGTATCCATATCTAGTATTTGCAGTTGCAAGATATCCTCCAGATTGACTTGAAGTCCATTTTGCTCCTTTTGTTTTAGATCCATTATCGGTACCATCATAATTAGTCCAAGAACCATCAGAACTAGATCCAAAAGGAGTTGTAGTTCCATCTGTAAAAGTTGTAAACCTCCAATGATCTGTTTTGGCATCAAAATCACCATTTAATATCGTTGATGTAATAGGTTTTTCTAAATAAACATTATCTACACTAAGACTTGCAGCATCTTTTGCAGTTCCTCCAGCTCCTAATTCAAATTTTATTTCATCAAACTTTACAACGGGTGCAGAAAAATCTGTAGCTAAATCTAAGTCTAAACTAACCCATTCACCATCTGTTAAATCTTTATTATATACATATTCTGTAGTACCATTTACTAAAGATATTTTTAATTTATCAATACCTACAGCAAAATCAGAGTGAACATCAAAATGAATTTTTGTAGCCGCAACTCCAGACTCAAATGCATCTGCAACAACAACTTCATCTAATCCAATAGATGCTCCAACACTTTGACTAAGACGAGAATACTGAATAACTTTATTACCAGAATCAGTTGTAACTTCTGCGTATTGAGCAGCTCCTTTTTTATAATCTGCTCCTGATGCTGAATACCTATAAGAAATTGTTGCATCATTAAGTTCAATACCTCCACTATAAATAGATAATACTTCTTCAAGACCTACAGTAGGTGAAGCTGGTGCAGAAGCAACAGCCGAAGCTTTATGTACAATTGTTATATCTTCAGTCTTACTAACACTTCCTAAACTCGCTGAATTAGCAGTTACGTTTATAGTATATGTTGCAGAAGCAACATTATTAGGATAATCATAAGATGCAGAACCTCCTTGTTCTATAGTTACTGGTGAACTACCAGCACCAAAATCTATTGTAATTGTAGATGCTCCTATAGTTAATGGTTGTACTGTTACATAAGTTCCATCTTCAACACCATTGGCATCAGCTCCTACCTTTGCAGTAAAGCTAGAAAATGAAATTTCAGTAAGCCCTGAACCTTTTTGACTTTCAACAGGTCTAAAAATATCATTGTCGTCTTCACAAGAAATTACAGCTCCTGCAATCAACAAAGTATATATTCCTTTTTTTAATAAATTCATAATTATAAGTTTTATATTTTTTTTACTTTCTGAAAATTAATCTGCTGCATATACTTTAACATTGTCAATATATACATCAACATCCGTTACAGCGTAAAACACTATAGAAACTTCACCACTAGCATTTGTAGTAAATTCTTGTTTAACTGTTGTATGTCCAGTTTTACCTTTTACCTCATTGGCTATAAATTGTTTCAATGGAGTACTTGCAATTGCATCTTTTCCATCGTCAAAATGACCATCTAATACTTCAGAAATAATTCTATTACCACCTGCGGCAACACCAGCCTGTTCAGCAGGAGTCTTAATAGCATATTCATATTCTAAAATGTATTTTACCGTTCTATCTGCTGTAGTTTCAGAAACATTAATAGCCTGGTAAGCAAATCTAGTATTTGAACTTAAATAGACACCAGCTGAAGTAGATTTAGTCCATTTAGCACCTTTTGTTTTTGCGCCATTATCAGATCCATCATAGTTTGTAAAAGAACCGTCAGAACTAGAGTTGTAAGGACTCGTTGTTCCTCCTGTAAATGAAGAGAATTTCCAATCATTTTGACCGTCATTAAAATCTCCATTTATTATAGTTACTGGGATTGGAACAAACTTATCTACTACAATTACATCGAGTGTTACTGTAGTCGAAGCTTCATTACCATCAATTGCTGTTAATGTAACAGGGTATGTCCCTTCTCCTGCAGCAAATGTATATTTAGGATCTTTATCTGTAGAGGTATCTCCTCCACCAAAATCCCAAAGATAATTGATAGATTCTGCTGATAAGTTATTAAATTCTATTATCCTGAAATTCTCAGCATTTGGTATATATGCAAAGTTTGCTACTGGCAAACTTGTATCAGCTATAGATCCTGCTTCTGGTAAATCAAACTCAAAAGCATCTTCACAACTTACCGATACTACCATAATTGATAAGCATAAAACGAGCTTTATGGTTTTTTTGAAAATATTTAATTGATTTTTCATAATTTATAAAGTTTTATATTGTTATTGCGGATTTTGAGTCAACAAACCTTCACTTAAATTAATTTCTCTTGAAGGTATAGGTAATAATAATCTTCTGACATTATAGCTCGTATATCCTTTTAATGTAGCGTGTGCACCTAATACTTGATGTGCTACACCTAACCTTACTAAATCAAAGAATCGATGATTTTCAAAAGCTAATTCTACTCTTCTTTCTAATAATAAAGCATCAACAGTTAAAGCTGAAGGACGATCTGCTACAGCGTCAAATCCTGCTCTTACTTTTACCTTCATATAAGAATCTATTGCACTTGTATCATTTGTAGGATTTCCTTGCATAATTGCTTCAGCATGCATTAATAATACATCTGAATATCGTAAAATAATCCAATCGTTACCTGCATTTCCAGGTTGTTCACCATAAGTAGGAAGATTTCTATCTGAAATATTTGATCCAAAAGGTAAGAATTTAATTATCTCTGCATCTAATGGTACAGGAAGATTAACATCATCCCCAAAAGCTGCATAAGATGCTGTCGTTCTATTTCCTCCATGTGCAATAAAGTCTACAGCAAGGTTTGGATTAACTATGTTAAGACCATCTTGTCTACCTTGACGTTTAAAAGATGTAAACTCTGATGAAAATCCTTGACTTTCATTAGGGTCTCCAGCAATATACTCTATAGCAAAAATAATTTCGCTGTTTAATTCTTTGTAAAATACATCACTAAAGTTTGATTGTAAAGAAAAACCACTACCCATTATAGCTTCACATAATGCTTTAGCTCCAGAATAATTAGGAGATGGTTGTGATAAATAAACTTTAGCTAAAATTCCTTGAGCTGCAGCTTTAGATGCTCTAGATTTATGTGAATTATCTAAATAAGAAACTCCCTCTTTTAAATCTGAAACAATTTGCTCATAAACTTTAGCAACATCTACTCTTGTATAAAGAAGTTCTTTTTCATCTGAACTTGCTACTCTAGTTAACAATGGTACATCTCCATATAATCGTACTAAGTTAAAATATGCATAGGCTCTTAAAAACTTAGCTTCGGCCGTATATTTATTAATATTCGCAGCATCTGCATTGTCAACATACTTTAAAACGTTATTTGCTCTAAAAATAATCTCATACATAGATTGGTAATAATCTTCTGATTGAATATTCTCTGGCTCAACTATATATCTATGAAAATCTGCTCTAGACCCTTCAAGTGTTTTACTTCTTGTATTGTCAGAACGATGTTCGGTTAAAAGGTATTCTAATTGTACACCTCTATTAAATCTCACAGAACTTGACTGTGTATTCTCATTTACCCCTTGTATAGCATCATAAACACCTATAATTCCAGATAAAACATCATCATCAGATTGAAAAAAGTTTTCTGATACTATAGAAGTATCTGGCAATGGGTTTAAAAACTCATCTGTATCACAAGAGACAAACATTGCTCCTGTTATAACAAAAATTAATAATTTTATATATTTCATAATTACTATTTTTTCTAATTAAAAATTAACGTTTAAACCAACCGAAATGGTTCTAAACAAAGGCGTTCCAGCTCTTTGCGCTCCATAAGATGTAGGTGTATTATTACTATCAATATACTCTGGATTAAAACCATGATAGTCATCAGAAGTTATGTAAAGTAAGTTCTGACCCGTCGCATACAATCTTAAACTTTGCATTCCTAATTTTGATACAACATCATCCGGTAATGTAAATCCTAAATTTACATTTCTCAATGAAAAATAACCTGCACTAGAAATTATATCGTTTGTATGAATTCTTGGTTGAAGAAATGAAGCATCTGGAATAATTCCTGCTGTTACAACTGCTTGTTCATCTGTAGTTGCACCAGTCCAGTGAGTATAGAAATATTGGTCACCAATATTTTTTACTTCTGCTCCTTGACTTCCTTGAATCATAAAAGAAAAGTCAAAGTTTCCAATATTGAAATCATTTGTTAAACTCCAAGTAATTTCTGGATAGGGATCTCCTAAAATAGTTTTATCTGCATTTGTGATGATACCATCTCCATTTAAATCTTTAACAATAATATCTTCTGATTTACCGTTAATTGGAATCCAAGGAGAGTTCCAGTATTCATCTGCTAATTCTTTATCTACTACATACCCATAGAAAGAAGAGATAGGATTACCTACAGAATTGATCCATTCTGAATTTCTACCAAATCCATCTTGAGTTAACGCTCCATCAGACTCACCATAATCAAGTAATTCATTTTTGTTTGTAGAAGCAATTAACGAAGTATTCCAAGAGAAATTCTCGTTGGCAACATTTTTACTTCTTAATTCAAGTTCAATACCACTATTTGCTACTTTTCCTAAATTTACAATTCCATTATTAAAACCTGTAACATAAGAAACAGGGTTGTTTAATAATAACTTATCACTTGTTCTTTTATAATAATCTAAAGATCCAGTAATTCTATTATTTAAAAACCCAAAATCAATACCTGGATTAAATTCTTCAGATGCTTCCCATTGTAATAAAGGATTTGCAATATTTAGTGGTGAATTACCAGCAGTAACACCTCCATTAATAATAGCATTTGTATTTGTTAACTGTGCCAAATAAGGCCAAGCATTAACTGTAACACTACCTACATTAAAGTTTTCTGATCCAGTAAGACCATAACTAACCCTTAATTTTAATTTACTTAGTGTTTCAGATTCTGAAAGAAAATCTTCATTCGTTACATTCCACCCTAATGATACAGCTGGAAAGTTACCCCATTTAGAATCAATTCCAAAAACAGAACTACCATCACGTCTAAATGAAGCCGAAACTAAATATTTATCAGAAAATGCGTAATTAATTCTACCAAAATATCCTATTTTGTTTTGCACAATATTAAACTCTCCATTTGAAACTAATGTTGTAGCCCCTTGCAAGTTTTTTAATAAGTCATTAGTATACCCTGTTCCAGTAATTTGACTTACTTCATTTTTTCTTTTTTGTACAGTTACACCTGCCAAAATACTAATATCATGATCACCAATATTGGTATTGTATGATAATGTATTATCAGAAATTAATCTCGTTCTAAATCTATTATTTAAGATATATTGAGCTCTACTATTTCCAGCAGAATGATGTTTTGTACCATCCCATCTTGTTCTTTTACGTTGCTCTATAGTAACACCTAATGATGTTTTAGCTGTAAGACCATCTAGTATCTCGTATTGTAAAAATGTAGATCCTAATAATTTAGTCTGATGCTCAAACCACTCTCTTTCAACATATTGAGCATATGGATTTGCATCACCAGAAGTACGTGGTCTACTATCACTACCATTACCATCTAAATCTAATTCAACTAAATGGTTTTCATAAAAATAATCACCTACACCTACATCTGGATAAGAAGCTCTATTAATAAATTGCAATGTTTCTGCAGTATGATAAATAGGTAACCAAGGCGATTGTCTTGTTGGATTGTGTATTGAAGTAGGTAAGGCTCTTCTTTTAGAATATGAAGGTGTAGCACTTAAACCAAACTTTAATTTATCTGTTAATTTACTATTTACTTTTAATTTCGCAGAATACAACTTGTAATCATCTGTTATTACCACACCTTCATCATGAAGATATCTTAATGACGTATTAAACTTTGTATCTTTATTACCTCCACTTGCTGATAAAGAATGACTTGTAATGAAGCCTCCATCAAAGAAAACATCTTGCCAATCTCTATCTATACCCGTTACTTCTACTATTTTTTGAGCATATTGAGTAGTTTCTGAAAGTGCACCTGTAGCTGCAAACTCTTTTGCTGCCCAATCTGCTACACTTTTTCTATAATCATCACTTCCAAAAGCTGACTTATAACCTGTAAACGTGTTATATGAGAATTTTGTATCTCCATCCTTTCCAGTTTTTGTTGTTATCAAAATAACACCATTAGATCCTTCACTACCATAAATAGCTGCAGAGGCTGCATCTTTTAATACTTCAAAAGACTCAACATCATTCATATCTAAGTTTCCAAGAAAACTTGAATCTACTATTACTCCATCAACAACAACTGCTGGTCCAGAATTGGCAGTAATAGATCCAAAACCTCTAATTGTAATAGTTGGTGCAGCACCCGCTTCTGCATTGGTTGCTTGAATATTAACACCAGAAACTTGCCCAATTAAAGCATCGTCTACCCTAGCAACTGCTATTTGATCTAAACTTTCGTTTACAACTTTAGAAATTGCTCCAGTAAGGTGTGATTTTTTTTGTGTACCATAACCAATAACAACCACTTCGTCTAAAGAACTAGTATCTTCTACTAGACTAATATTCAACGTTTTTTGATTATTAATGATTACTGTTTGACTTGCAAATCCCAAATATTGAAATTGCAATACATCTCCACTTTTTACTTGAATGGCATAATTACCATCAAAATCAGTTTCAGTACCTTTTGATGTTTTTACGATCAGAATTGATACTCCTGGTAAAGGGGAATTATCTGCTTTAGCTGTAACAGTACCTTTAATGGTATAGCTACCTTGTGCATAAAAGCAAACGTTTACTAACATTACTAGTAATAATGTTATTTTAAATTTTAATTTCATAATTAATTGTTTATATTTAAAAATGTAATTAATTTACCTTCTTAGGGTAAATTTTCTTTTAATTAACATAATCCTTAAATAAAGTTTAAAATAAAAATACAGAAAAATTAATTTTCGTATTTTTGATACTACTTAATACTTAATTCACAAATTATGTATTGGTTAATACTTCCTTCAGAAGAAGTTTTTTTTTAAAAGGATAGGCGTGCACCTATCCTTTTTGCTTTTAATTAATTCAAATTTATCTCATATATTAATGGTGTTTGATTTCTTTAACTGGAAAACCAAACTGGTTCACCAAATTGGTTTACCAAATATATATGAAATGTTTTGTTAAAAAAAATATTTTGTTGTTTTTTATTAATTTATTGTTAATAAATTGATTAACAATCATTAATCATCTAAAAGATTAGTCTTATTATGACTTAAAAAACTATTAATGCTTACTATAAATAATTTCTTAAAAATAAGAGGATATTATAAATTGATATTAAAATCAAAAAACAGTTTTTCTTAAGATTTATCTCCAAAATAAGATGGACCATCACCTGTTAAGAAATCCTCTCTTACCGGACTAAATGTATCAATTAATTGTCCTTCTTCTAAACAAACTGCACTATGCAATAAGTTAGGTTCAATATACACGCCATCTCCCGCTTCTATAACTTGCTTCACTCCATCAATTTCAAATTCGAATTTACCTGAAACACAATAGGTAGCTTGTGTGTGAAAATGTTGATGTGGAGAACCTAAAGCTCCTTTCTCAAATTTCACACTAACCATCATAATTTGATTATCGTATCCTAAAAATTTTCTTGAGACTCCACCACCAAGTTCTTCCCACTTTATATCTTTTGTGATGACGTATTTTTCACTAAATCGTTTCATTATTTATAATTTATTCTTTTTTATTTACTTAAAATAATAAGCACCTGTCCATTTGTAATTAGTATCGTTAATCTCTAGACTGTGTTTTGATGTTGTTGATTTATTTGCGGTAATAAATAGTTTTGTATCACCACCTTTTATAGTAGTAACTTCTATAGCAGTATAATCATCAGTATCTAAAACTACTTTTAACTCTTTTATATTACTTTTAGAATTTACTGCAGATTCAGTAACTGGGCTATAATTACCATGCGATTCAATTGTAGAAACAAAAAGTGTGTTTTTAGTATTTTTTCTTCTTAATATTAAAGCAGGATCTCTTCGTAAATTAAAATCTGGATCGTTTGCACCAATTCTGGTAAAAAGCAATTCATCTTTATTATTAGTAACTGTTGTTAAAGAATAAAACTTATTATTATGTAACCAAGAAAACTTAGAATTCTCTTTATTTACATTTGCAGAACCTTCTACATATAAATGTTGATATCCATTTTTATTTCCTAAAGACTTTAATACTTCTGGTGTTTTGTAATCAAAATTAGTTTGCAACACTTGACCAAAATAGTAAAATGGAAAATCATATTTATTTGCCTTATTAGAATTTATTTTCATAACATCTAATACAAATGGCTTTTCAAAATCTTCATCTTTAATTACTGCCATAGTTCGAAGGATTCCTGTATTGGGATATGCATTGTCTTCTTTAGCACTTACTACTTTTATATTATCATTATCCGAAGAAAAATAATGCAATACTGAATGATGCTCACTTCCTATTTCGTATTTACCTTTAAAATGAGAAGTTTCATTTTGCGTTACTGTATTATGTGCAATCGTTTGTTTTGCCCATGTTTTATTTTCTTTTAAATAATTTCCGCCACCTTTTTGCTCAATATTTACAAAGCGAGATAGACCGTAATCTTGAAGGATTTCTTCTCCTTTCTCATATAAAGAATACGATAACTTATCATAATGTCCATGACTTGACCCTTGAGCCGCATATTTAAAAACAAGCTCAATATCTTCATTTCTTAGAATACCTACACCTCCTTCTGTTCCATCTTGCCCATCTGAAAGATTAATTGATTTTTTATTAAATGGTTTCGTTTTTTCATTTTTAATACCAAGCGCAACAGCTAAACCAGAATCGTCTAATAAAACACGATCTTGTTTTTCTGCAATACTTAATAATCCTGGATCTTGTTTTCCATAATGATATGAAATATCTACAGCGGTAACTAACGCACTTGTATAATATGACATTCCTTTTTGACCATCATTCAACGGAAAAAAATCTCCATCTGCGTCCGTTAAATTTAATAATGCATTTATGGACTTAAGAAGTACGCTGTTTTTATATTCGAAAATTTTTAATTCTGGTTTTACATTGTGTAATCCTTCAGCAAAAACTAAAAAAGGATACATTGCATAACGTTGGTAATATGGCCCTTCGTTATAATAACCATCTGGAGAAAAAGGTTCTTCTATATTTGCTAAAAAACCTGCTTTTCCATCTTTATTTAAAAATCCGCCATCATCATCTTTCTCTTTTGTATTTAGGTTGACTCCTTTAATTCCGTACAAAGCACGTTGAATTAACTCTTCGTCATTCATCACTAAACCAATCATACCTACTGCAGCATTTCCCCAAGTACTATGATTATGTACTCTTTGGTAAAATTGTGGACTGTCTATTGAAATATGATCTGCAAATGGCCTAAATAAATTTGTTTCTAATTTGTTACGTTCTTCTTCTGTTAAGTAATTATAGATACAATCGTAAGCTTGACTTACATAAACTAACCAATTAGAATCGTTTAAGCATTGCCAAAATAATTTACCTCTAGCATATGATCTTGTTTTAGGATGTAATGGCAATTTTTTATACATCGCTTCATACTGCATCAACATGTCTTTGACATATTTAGCATATTTTTCGTCATCTAAAATTTGATACAAAACACCTGCCTTTTGCAGAATGAACCAGTTTTGTTTATGTCTTGAATGAGTATAACCTCCAGAATAATCTTTTGGTATTGGAACTTCTATTCCTGAAGCTATTTCTGCATCAACTTCTGCTTTTACTTTTGCTAACGTTTTATCAAAAATTGGAATAGAACCTAATTGTGCTCTAATATCTTTAACTCCTTGCGAAGTTAAAATTAAACTTGGATGCTGATTCGTGATATTCTTTGTTTGTATTTCCTTTTCACTTTTACAAGAAAAAGAAAATGTGAAGACAAAAATTATGAAAAAAAATTTATTTGAACTCATTGATTAACACCCAAGTTTTTTATACTTAATTATTGTTTAACTAATTTCTTAGTAATACTAGATTTACCACTGTTAAATTTAACAAAATAGATTCCACTTTTAAGATTAGAAACGTTAATTCTATTATTTTTAATTGCGCTTACTTTAGAAACACTTTTTCCAATTACATTAAAAATCTCTACAGAATCTACACTTGCTTTAGAAGAAAAACTAAAATTAGTTTTTGTTGGGTTTGGATACATACCAAAGTTTGCTCCAAAAACATCTTTTACAGAAGCAGTGACCTTCTTAACAAGACTTATATTGTCGAAATACACTTGTTTATCACTAGTAGAACTTAATGATCTCACATAAATTATAACATCAGTTGTTGAAGCTGTAAAGTCAAAAGTCGTTGTAGTAAATGTATTATTTCCTACTGAACCACTGCTAGAATTCATATCATTTTTAATCTCATGAAAATAATCAACTCTAGAATCAGAAACTCCATCAACAACAAGACCAACTTCAGTAGTTATAGCTTCATTTAACATAAACACCTCAGAAGGGGTACCTGAATCACTAGAACGAGACTGAATAGTAAAAGTATACTCAGCTCCTGCTTCAACTACTACTCTTTGATATAGACGACGAGTTACGCCATATAACTTAACACCTCTTGTTTTTTCAGTATCATTATAGGTTCCATCACTTGTAGATCCTGGTTGTTCGTTTACAGATCCTCCACTAGCATATGTAGTTTCAAGATATGTTTCTAAATCATCATTTCTCCACCCAGTTGGATTATCATCTGCATCATACCTATAAGGACTAGTTATATCACCATTTAATGTGCTATTAGGAGTCATATCCCAAGCATCGGCATTATCACCAGTATTTGATGTATCTGATCCTGTTCCGTGATCGTCACAAGTACCGTTTTTAACAAGTTCGGTTTGAGCAAAAAATGATGTAGTTGCTATTAAAGCAATAAAAAGTAATGTTTTTTTCATGATATTAAATTTATAGTTAATAAAGTGTTTAGATTGGTAGTCCAATCTGGTTTACCAATTTGGTTTACCAAAAATACATTAATTATTTTAATATCAAAATATTATCAAGCATATTTTTAAAAAACTACTAATTAAGGAGTTAAAGACTTAATTTTAAAATAAAAATCTAGAGTAATGTGTTATAGAAAACTACAATGTCGAATAAAAATCAATGTGATATTGAGATAAGTTTCGAGAATAAACCTTCTCCATTATCAATAATAACAATATATAAACCGCTTTTTATATGAGAAACATCTAAACTTGAATTTTGGACTGAAGACACTAATTTTTTCTCTAAAACTTTTTTCCCATCAATAGAATATAATTTGATTTCTTTTACTTTTTGATTTAAGTTTTTAATATGAAGTACATTTTTTGCTGGAATTGGGTACATCAACACTTCATTGATTGAATTTGAATTATCAATTGATAAACTTGAAGGCCCATAAAACTCTATTTCACCTACTGCGCTCCAAACACTTTTTCTTGTATCTCCAGCACTGTTAAATCTACCAAAACCAATTAATTTTACATATCGAACGTTTACACCATTGCTTATTTCGTATTGATTAAAATCTGTTGTACTTGTTGCAGTTAATAATAATTCTGATGAAGTAGGGAGAATTTTTGAGAAATCAGAAGTATTTGTTCCTGTTGAAGAAGCCCAAATTTGAAATCCAAAAGAATCTGACTTATTGGTAGTACTAAATTGTATTAAATTAACCATATGATTACTCCCAAAATCATAAATAATATATTCTCCATCACCTTTGTTATCTCCTGAAATAATAGCGCCATCATCTGCAGCCCAAACGGTTGAATTATCTTTATCTAAAGTATTTGCAGCAGAATTAGTTTTACCACCACCTACTTCTTCTTTGGAAAAAGAATGAATAGTTACAGGGTCATTATTTGCTCCTGTATTGATTAAACTGTAAATGCTTGTTAAATCTGCTCCCTGTTGCGTTATGGTTAGTGTTCTAACTATATCATCACCTCCTGCATCTTGTGTAAAAGTTACTGAACCTGTTCTTAAATTTGAGGTTTCATTTTTTGTGACAGAAACTGAAACTAAAGCGTTATTAGTTCCAGAACTTTTATCAATTGTTATCCAAGTATCATTTGATTTAGCTGTCCAACTTACATTTGCAGTAACAGAGACATCATAACTTGCAGCATTTGATGTTAATGATTGCAAACTACCAATAGTTAATGTTTCTGGAATCTGAATTGTACAGTTGCCGTCTGTAATATTATTACCTAAATTATTTAAAAAGCATGCTCCAATCCCATGCCCAACCATATCATCAGTTGTAGGATTGTAAGTTCCTAAATTTGCTCCTTTTCCTGATGAACCCGCACCTGAGAATGTGAATATTTCATTAGTAGCAGTGGCAGAAATACCAGTTTCTTCAGAAAAACCTGAATTAGTTATTCCTAAAACACTACCAGTAAATACATTTCCTGAATAATTTAATGTTGCCCCAATACTAGCATAAGAACCAGCTGTATCTCCAGTTATAACATTTGTAACATTATTATTCCCAGAAGTAAAATAAATTAAATTATTTGAAACAGTTCCAGTTACATCATTAGAACCTTTATCTATATTATAAAATAAAGGTGCATTTGTATTTACAATTGAATTATTTGAAAGTGTTATGTTATTTGATTTTTGATATCCATTAGATGTACTTGTTGATGTACATGCAACTGAAGCATTATCTCCTCCTCCTATAAATGTGATTCCATTATTCCATTTTGCTTGACTTACTACCGTAATACAATCTTGAATGTAATTATTTGTAATTGTATGGTCACTATCTGTTATTCTAATTCCTCCAGTACCATCAACATTTTCACCTAAAAAATAATTACCATCAACAGTTGCATTAGACCCGTGTCTTAACACTAAAGAACCTCTACTTCTTCTAAAAGTGTTATTTATGTATTTATTGTTTTTACTTTTATTGGTGATAATTTCATTTTCACCATCAGCTTCTACAAAATAATTATTACTTACAGTTGTGTTACTATTTACATTCTGAAACTCACTTGTTCCCACTCGAATTGTTTCACTATCTCCAGAATTACTTAAAGATGAATCAATTTTTGAATATTTATAAAAATAGTTTTTAGTTATTGTATGCCCCACTTCACTACAACGAGTATTTGTTACATCATCATCTGGAGTTGCGTTATACGCTAACTCAACAAGGATTAATGCTCCTGCACTTTTTTTATTCATAAAAGAACAATTAATTACCGTGTTGTAAGTACCATATAAAACAATCCATCTATGTTTAGTAATAGAAGTAGTTCCATCATCAACTTTGTCATCAGGACTTATTTCTAAACCATTAATTACACAGTTCTGGATTTTACTATGATTAGCATAATCATAACCATCTCTAAACTCAATAAAATTACTCGCCCCATAACCTCCTTGCCAATGAAAACCATCAACAATTACATGATCACCTCCAATACTCATTCTTAGACCTCCGGTAAACATAACACCTCCAGGTGTTGCCGATCTAAATGTTATTGGTGAGGCTGCTGTACCAGTAGTTGGAGAAAATTTAATTCTTGTATCTGAAGTATAAACTCCATCAGCCAAAATCACTGTATCCCCAGCAGCTAGCGTAGAAGATAAACTGGTAAGATCTTCAGGTTTATTAATATTATGAGTTGTTTGACCTATTATAGAAATAGAAAATAAAAACAATACTAGCGTAATTTTATACATACTTTAGTTTTTAAAAAATATTGGTTTACCAGATTGGTTTACCAAAAGTATGCATAAAAATCAACTTCAAAAAATAAATTCTTAGAAAATTAAAAATTAACTACATATTATAAACGCCTCCATTAATATCTAGGGTAGCTCCCGTAATAAATCCATCATATTCTGAAGCTAGATATAAAACAGCTCTTGCAACATCAGCTGCATTACCTGCTTTTTGTATTGGAATTCCAGAAATGGTTTTATCTGCAGATTCTTTTGTAGTGTGTGTATTATGAAACGATGTTCCTAATATTAACCCTGGTGCTACAGCATTTACACGAACTCCTTGAGATCCTAATTCTGTTGCTAGTGCTCTTGTATACGTTAAAATAGCCCCTTTACTTGTAGCGTATGCTAACGAACCTGGATGACCTCCTTTTCTACCCGCAAGCGATGCTAAATTAACAACACTACTATTCTCATTTTTTGATAAATATGGTGTAGCTGCTCTTGTTACAAACATCATAGAAGTAAGATTGATATCCATTACTTTATACCAAAAATCAGTTTTAATATCATTTAAAAGATTACGTGCAACAAGAGAACCAGCATTATTGATTAATATATCTAAACTACCTAAACTCTCCATAGTTTTTTCAACCAATTTATTTGCATCAATTTCTTTTGTTAAATCTCCACTAATAGCAACAGCTTTTTGATCTTTGTTAGTTGCGTATTCTACTAATTTGTTTGCAGTATCTGCACTTGAAAAATAATGAATTGCAACATTAGCTCCACTATCAATAAAATGCTTTGTAATTGACTCTCCAATTCCCTGTGCTCCAGCAGTTATAAGTACGTTTTTACCTTCTAATTTATTAATTGACATCATACTATTGTTTATTTTACTTTATCGTTTTTATTAAAATAGCCTTCATTTGATACTGCTTTTTCACTAACAGAAATGCTACCTTTTTTAAACCACACTTCAGCATAATTTCCATCTTCATATTGCATTTTGACATCTCCTCCATGTGTTTCTGCACCAGAACACCAGTTTTTATTTATTTCCGGAGATTTTCCATTTGTTTGATTGTAAGAACCTAACTTAAAAAAACAACCTTCTCCTGCATACGCATTTTTACGTTCTACACCATCTTGACCAATTGGTACAAATAATTTTTGTGTTTGCTCTGGCATATCTGCTTTTGTTGCATATTCAGTTTCAATTAGGTTTTTTGTAAATGTTTTAGTTGGATGTCCCTTTCTGGTGAATTTTAAATTCATAATTCCATCCTTCACTTCAATTTCATAACTAAATTCTTCTCCTAATTCTATTCCATCTTTTGGCTCTTTTGGATAGGTATTTACAGAATCACCTACAACTGAAAAATCATCACCCCAAACTGCTGTAGAAAAATCCCATCGTCCAGAATTATCATCTCCTGCTGTATTAATTTCATAATGCCAAAAAACAGAACCTTTTGTATGACCAGGAAACTTTTTGTAAAATATTTTTAGGGGTTCATTTTCATGTCCATCTGCACTATGAATTTGACCAACTACCACAGAATGAGAAGCTGCAACGCGTGCATCTCCAGTTGCAGAAACATTCATCACTTTAAGTGTCGCTGTCATTTTATCATTCGCAGTTTTAGGATACCACTTTTTTGTTTGTCCTAATTCTGTTCTTGTATTATTGGAAGTTCCATGCGTACTTCCTGCATTTGGTGCTTTAAAAACAACCCAATCTTCATTATCGCTTTTTGCAATATAGAAGAAGTCTTTATTTTCAAAATTAATTGGTTTTCCAACATTAGAACCATCACCTAAAATCAATTTAAAGTTATCGAAAAAAGGAATAACATCACTTGCATACACCGTTTTTTGTATTTCTTTTTTATTCTGTTTTTTTGAAGTTTCTTTACAATTGAAAAACACTAGAGAAACGCCTAAAATCAATACTACTGATTTAATATTTATTGTATTCATCCTTTTAAATTTTAATTTTAAAAATATTCTGTTAGAGCAACTATTCCATTGTATGAGATTACTAGAGAAAAGAATAATGCAGCAAACAATCCTATATAAACTCCCAAGCTTGTTTTGTAATCTTTCATTACTTTTTTATTACGCAACATCAAAATAATACCGAGTATTACTATCGGCAAAACAAATACGTTAAATACTTGTGATAATATTTGAACTTGAATTGGATTTGCTCCAAATGCAGGGCCAATTAAAGCAACCAAACACGCTATTGCTGTAATAATTCTAAACTGTTTTGAATTGGTATCTAAAGTTCCAGATTGATAATCAGCAACTAATAAAGGTGCAATTAATAAACATGGAAAAATGGATGATAAACCAGCGCTTAATGCTCCGAAAAAGAAAATAGTTACTGCCCATTTTCCTGCAACAGGCTCTAATGTATTTGCCATATCTAATACATGCGTAACTTCTTTACCATTATAAAATAATGCGCCAGCGGCAACCGCCATAATAGTTCCACTTATTACAAAAATTAATACTGCTGCTGTTATTGAATCTCGTTTTTGCTGTTTTAAGTTTTTAATAGTCCAACCTTTTCCTTTTACAAATAATGGTCTAGATAAAAATGTTGCAGCAGCCATGGTAGTTCCTACAAAAGCAGCGACCAACATTTTACCACCAGGAACATCAGGTATTGTTGGCACCAAACCTTTTACAACATCGATAGAAAGTGGCTGTACAAAAAACAATGAAAACAGGAAAGAAAAGCCCATTAACGTGACAAATATGACCAATATTTTTTCGAAGAAAGTGTACTTACCAACTAACATCAATAAGTAAAAAATCAATATTATTATAATAGCCGTAGATAAAACTGTTACATATTTAAAATCACTTAATCCTTCAAAATTTAGGACTAAAATTTCAAAAATAATATTAGATGAAATTCCTAAAATACCCATTAAAGAATTCCATTGTCCAAACGTAATTCCGACTATAATTAATATGGCTAAAACTTCACCATATTTTATATGTTTTTTAAATCCATAAAGTGCTGTTTCACCTGTTAGCAAAGCATAATTACCATAAGCAAACATTAAAACTCCCGAAAAAAGACAGCTTAAAAATAATACCCAAAGTAATTGCATATTAAATTTACTTCCTGCAACAATCATGGATGTTACACTACCTGTACCAATAGTATAGCCAATGGCAAAAATACCTGGACCAAAACCCAAAATAATTGCTATAATTCTTTTTAGTAATGATTTTTTAGCTGTTGCTTCCATATTATTAATTTATGATTAATTCCAGTTTGTATGATAACTTTTACCTGAAGCATCATCTATTCTTTGATACGTATGTGCTCCAAAATAATCTCTTTGTGCCTGTATTACATTTGCGTTAGAATTCGGATTTGTAATTCCATTAAAAAACTGAATCGATTCACTTAAAGAAGGAACAGATAAATCATTTAAAACACATGCTGATACTAGCTTTTTTATAGAGGGTTTGTATATATTAAGGGTATTAATTAATTCTTGATTCGTTAATATGTTTGTGGTATTTTTAAGGACCTCTACAAGTTCTTTCATTAACGTAGATTTAATGATGCAACCATTCGTCCAAATTCTTGATATTTCACTTAAATTCAGATTCCATGAATGTTTATTTGAAGCTTCTGAAATTAATTTAAAACCTTGATAATGATTGATAATCCTAGCAAATTGATACGCTTCTAACACTTCTTTTACTGAGATATTTAATGCCGAATTATTAGCCTTTTCAAAATTGTTATTTAGCTGAATTCGTTCATCCTTATAAAAAGATATATATCTCGAAAATAAAGCAGAAGCAATTAATGTACTTGGCACATCCAATTCTGCAGAAGCAATTGTTGTCCAGTTTCCTGTACCTTTATTTCCAGCTTTATCCAATATTTTATTTACCAACCAATCAGCACCTTCTTTTTTTCTAAAAATAGTAGCTGTGATATCTAACAAGTAACTGTCAGTAGTAGTTTTCCAACTTTCTAACGTATTCGAAATTTCATCATTATTTTGACCTAAAGCTTCTAAAATAGATGTTATTTCTGCCAATAATTGCATTTCAACATATTCGATTCCATTGTGAACCATTTTTACAAAATGTCCACTTCCTTCTGAACCAATATAAGTACAACATGGCAAACTATTTTTGTCTTTCGCAGCAATCGTTTCTAGAAAAGGCTGCACTTGTTTATACGCTTCAAAATCTCCACTTGGCATAATTGAAGGTCCTTTTAAAGCGCCTTCTTCTCCACCAGAAACTCCAGCCCCAATAAAATGAATGCTTTTCGTTTTTAAATAATCGAAACGTTCTTTAGTTTTATTATAATTAGAATTTCCACCATCAATTAATATATCATTTTCTGATAAATGTGGAAATAAATCTTCAATTACATGATCTATTGTTTTTCCAGCATTTACCATTAACATAATACATCTTGGTTGTTGCAGAGAGTTTACAAAAGCAGAAATATCATCAAAGGCAGATGCGTTTGATAATTCAGAAAATTCAGTTTTAAAGTTTTTAGCTATTTCAACTTCAAGATTATCAACGTGTCTATTAAACATAGAAATTTTAAAGCCTTTATTAGCTAAATTTCTACATAAGCTTTTTCCCATAACGCCTAAACCAAATAATCCAAATTGTGATTTATTCATTAATTCGTTTTTTATAGTATCAACAATATCTACAATTGATTTAGTTATGTCTACTTGTAAAGCTTCTTTTGGATGTTCTAAAATATCAAATTGAGATTTCAATAATTCAGAAGGCATATAGTGATCTACTCTACTTTTCATTCTTTTATAAATCTGATCAAATGAACCCGATAAATGCACCCATTTAGTCTCACTTTCTAAGTCTTTTCTTAAAATATCTCGATAGTTTTGTTTTAAGGCAGAACATGCAATAACACAACTGTTTTTTGCCAGTTCACTTTTTGCTAACTCATTTAAAGACTCTAACCAACCTTGCCTATCATCATCATTTAAAGCCTTTCCATTAGACATTTTTTTGATATTACTTTCTGGATGAAAATCATCAGCATCAAAAAATGGAATATTTAATTCTTTAGATAGTAATTTTCCAATAGTGCTTTTTCCACATCCAGAAACGCCTATTATGAAAATCACCTTTTTCAACATTTTAGTTTTTATTTGGTTGAGTACTTTTACCTACAGTTGCTTCTTTAAACCAAACCTCAGCATAACTTCCGTTTTCATATTGTTTAGAGATATCTCCACCATAAATTTCTGATTTGGTAGATTTTGCATTTGCTTGATTATAGGCCCCTTGCTTAAAGTAATTAAGTTCACCTGCATAGGCAATTTCGCGTTCTACTCCACCACCTTTTTCCCTATTTGCATAAACATTTAATACTTGCTGTGGAATATCTTTTCTTGTTCCAAATTCAGTTTTTATTAAACTCTTTTTAAATTGAATGGTTTTATGATTTTTACTAGTAAAAGTTAAATACATCATTCCTTTGTAAACATTTACTTCGTAACTAAACTCTTCTCCTAAAGCAACACCATTTTCTGGTTCTTTTGGATATTCTGTAGCATTTGAACCAACAACAGAAAAATCATGTCCCCAAACTGCTGTAGAGTAATCAAATCGTCCTATATTATCTCCTTTTGTATTGATTTCATAATTCCAAAATACAGAACCTTTTGTGTGGCCTGGAAATTTTTTATAATAGATTTTTAAGGGTTCATTTTCATGCCCTTCATCACTATGAATTTGACCAATTACTACTGAATACGATGAAGCTGCAGTTGCATCTCCTGTAGTGGATACATGTTGTACTTTTAGTGTTCCTGTTAATTTGCCTCCTTCTTCAGGAATCCAATGTTTTTTTTCTCCTAGTTCTGTTCTCGTATTTTTTGAAGTTCTTGAAGTAATACCTGCATTAGGTGTTTTATAAACTATCCAATCCGTTTTTCCATCATTTTGAACATAGAAAAAATTGTCTTTTTTATAATTTACTAAATCTTTGACGTGAGTTCCATCACCAGTAAGGATTTTCCATTTATCCATAAACGGAATAACATCATTTGGATATTTTATATTTTCAGTTTTAGTTGACATTTCTAAAGCTTTTTTAGAAGTGTTTTTACAAGAAAGCAACACTAAAACTGCACATATTATCAATATAATTTTTCTCATTTTTAATTATTTAGGTCATTCAACTAATTTGAAAGTTTATTTAAAAAGATTAGGTTTCTTTTTATATTTTCTTTTTTCTTTTTTTGAAAATTCTTTTAAAAAAACTGATTCATTATAATCTACAATATATTTTTGCTTACTCTTTAATTTCACTTTTTCATTAGCCACTAAAAAAAATGGTGATATAAAATTACTTCTACTTTTTTTATTTATAAATTTTTGCTTTTTCCCAAAATTGTCACCTATTAGATATCTTATATAAAAACTCATTATATAAAAACCTTTTTCATTTTTAGTTATTTTCCCTAAAGGGCTATGTGGATAAACATTTTGACCTAGTTTCACTAAAAATGAATTTTTACTAAATCCCTTGTAAGTCGCATAAGTTCCGTCAGGGTGCTCTATTGTTAATTGATTTTTTTTTGAGGAGTATATTTTTTTTATTGTGTCTAATTCATATTTATTTATAATATCTACAACTACACCTCTACGCATACTTTTAACAATATCTGTAGTTTTGTTTGCTAAAGCATATGATTTCCAATTATTTGGTCTTTCTGCACCAAAAAATTTTTCTCTAATATAACCTTGTTCTTTTACAGCAATTAAATGTTCTTTTTCAAAAGGTAAAACATAGGTGAAAAGGCTATCAACTTTAGCTTTAGGATTTCCTCTAATCCAAGAATATTTAAAAGAATAACGAACAAATTTTTTCTTATTTATTGGTTTTAAATTAAATAAAAAGCCTGATTTATCTTTTACAACACCTTTATAATTACCATCATGAGTATTTAGTAATTGAGAAAATTTCACATTAACAAAATAGCTACCAGGTTTTAGTTTTTTAAAATAAAAATCTACGCTATTGTCAGCATTTCTTTTTGTGGTGATTTTTATATTTTTCTTTTGGCAATAAAAATTTGAGCATATAAAGAATATTAAAAATATTACAACATATGATTTTAAGAATTTCATAGCAAAATGGTTTTTAATCTTTATCTTTTTATAGCTCCAGAAGTATTACCTTCCATTAAGCTTCTTACATTTTCTAACGAAACTGTGTTTACATCTCCAGGAACAGTATGTTTTAAAGCACATGCAGAAGAAGCAAAATCTAATGCTTCTTTATCTTTATAATGTAAAAGTCCATAGATTAATCCGGCTGCAAACGCATCTCCTGTTCCCACACGATCAATGATATGAGTTATATTAAGCATATCTGTTTTAATATACTTTTTACCATTCCACATTTTACCCTGAATTTGATGATGTGAAGCGCTTAAAGTTCTTCTCGTTTTTTTAATCACTTTCTTAATGTTTGGATAAACATCAATCAACATTTTAGCTAACGATTTAAAATTATCATCAAGTTCGCCAATATCAAACATTTCACGAATTCCTCTACTACTAGTAATAACAACATCTGAATGCTTAGCTAAATTTGGAATAACCTCATGCATTGGCTTTCCATATTTCCACATATTACTTCTAGAATTTATATCACCAGAAACTGTTATACCCAATTTATTGGCCGTTTTAATAGCATCTAAACAACTTTGAGCAGTTCCTTCTGAAATTGAAGGTGTAATACCTGTCCAATGAAACCAATCTGCATCTTTTAGTATTTCTTCCCAATTAAACATCTCAGGTTGAATTAAAGAAAAGGCAGAACCTTCTCTTTCATAAATTACCTCACTAGGTCTATGCACAGCTCCTTTTTCTAGAAAATACTTTCCCATCATTTGGTCGCCATAAATAACATGCTTTGTACTTAACCAATGTTTACGCAAAAATTGTGTTGCAGCTTTTCCTAAAGCATTATCAGGAAAACGTGTAACATGTGCAGCTTTCATACCTAAATAAGCACAAGAAATGGCTGCATTTGCTTCTCCACCTCCATAAACTAATTCAAATGATGAAGCTTGCGAAAATTTTTCATATCCTGGAGGAGATAAACGCATCATTACTTCACCAAAAGTGATTACTTTTTTAGCCATAATTTCTAATACATCAAGGTCATTACTAGATTTTCTTCAGTTTTAATTTTCCCTGAATTTGTTAAGCTATTACCAGATTCTATATTATTTTTTGCTCCCCAAAGAATGGAAACAAACCGAACTTTATTATTTTTAAATGTATTATTCTTGATATTTACATTTACAATACCATTATGATTAAAAAGCCTTTTGTTTCTCTCTTTTGCTCCACAATTTGTAAATGTGCTATTGGTAACTAAAAGGTTTCCACCAATTGTAGATTCATCATATCCACCTCTGTAATAATCAATAACATTTTGTTTTATAGTATTAAATATACAATTATCAATCGTTAAATACTCTGTATTGTAATCTCCTCTATCATTTGTTTCTTCTGATAATTCTAGTCCATTTTTACAGTTTGAAATTGACGTATTTTTAAAAGTAATTTCTTCAGAAAAAGATTGTTTATAGACTCTTAAAGCATAATTGAAATCACTTATTTCTGAATCAATAACATCCAATCCAAAATGATTAGACATATTTTTCTTTAAACTTGCAAATGCATAATTTGAACCATTTCCTTTTAATTTGATGCTTTTCAAAGTTAATTTACCATAAGGATTTAATTCAAAAACAGGAGTATCAGCTGCTCCATTATATACGATTTCAGCTTTTCCTTTAGACTGAATTGTAATCGTTTTATTAATGATTAAAGAATTTGAAATTTGGTAAGAACCTTCATTTAATTCTAAAACATCACCACTTACTGCTTCTTTTAGTTTTGCTGCTAATTCATCAGCATTATTTACAGTATGTATTTTTGCTTCTTTTTCCTCAACATTACTTGAAAACCAATTTGCTCCGTATTTAGTTTTATCCAATAAATCTAATTTTATATTTTCTGAACTTAAAATTGCACCAACTTGATTTGATTTTTCTCTAGAACCTCCTAATAAATCTTCTGTAATCACTTCAAAATCAAAACCATTATGAGTTTCTACATCATTATATCCTGAAACAGGAACTGAAAGATTTGTACCAATATCTGTTAAGCTTAATTCTTTAGAAATTAAACCATGTGCATTTTTAATTTCAACTCCATTATTGTCAATAATATTACTTTTAAAAGTAACACCATCAGCTTTATCATGCTCAATAATTGGATTTGCATCACCTTTAGAATTGTAAATCACATTATTTACAACTTCAGTTCTTAAAGCTCTGGCAGAACGAATTTCTGATTTCGGCAACACATCTTTTTGAGCCAAATTTTGTCCAACTCCAAATTGAAATGGAGAATCTGAATCAACAAACGTATTATAAGCTACAACAACATCAGTAACTTGGTTGTATCTGTTTAATGGCGATTTAGGAATACCATTCATAATTGCAATCGGACTTCTAAAATTCTTACCTTTTATTTTATAAAAAAGATTATTTGTAATCCAATGACCTGTGTTAATTATTCTAATTCCACCATATTGATCATTTACTCCATCACCAATAAAATAATTTCCATCAACGGTAACATAATTTCCATGCCTTGTAACAACAGAACCTTCACTCTTGTAAAACACATTATTTTTAATGATGTTAAAATTAGTTTTACTAGAAATGATTTCAACCTCACCATTACACTCTTCAAACAAGTTATTAGCAATGGTTGTATTACTTGGAGACATTGAAGTAAAACTACTTCCTAATTGAATAGTTTCTCCTCTAGCACCACCTTTTCTTGGTCGTGGACCAAAATGATTATTAATAATTTTATGATAATTTCGTATGCTTTGATTCCCTTTTAAATCAACTCTTACAGTTGGGCCACCATTGGTTTTACCAGCAATATAACAGTTACTTAATTCGTTATGTTTTCCGTAAAGTTGGACCCAAAGATTATCTTTATCACGTTCTAAATTATTGAAATCTAGAATGACACAATTTGTTACTTTAGAATGATTTGCAACTTCTTTTTTAGAGGTTCTAAATGAAATTACATTTTGTGTTGGTGCATATCCATTTCTGAAAAACAAACCACTAACCTCTAAATAATCTCCACTAATTTCTAAATTTGAAACTCCTTCTATAAAAACTTCTCCTGGAGTTTCTGCTTTTAACTTTATTGGATTTCCTTTTGTTCCTTTTCCTGTAAATTTAATTTTAACATCTTTCCAAACACCATTTTTTAAAACGATATTGTCTCCAGGTTCTGCATCTTTTATAGATTGATTTAACTCATCGATATTTGAAACTAGAATTTCTTCTATTTGACTAGTACAAGATTGAAATATTAAAAGGCTTATAAAAGCAATAATGACTACACTAAAATTCTTCATATTATTAATTGGTTTACCAGATTGGTAAACCAAAAGTAGTGATATTTAATGAATTAAAAAAAGGTTATAGTATAAATGTAGTCAAAGACAGAAAAATCAAAAAAACAATATTCCAAATGTAATATATCTTTATATTTAAAAAAAACAGGAATCAATATCAGTTAAGACACTAAAGTAGCTTGTAGATAAAACAAACATAAATGTTGTGTTATCCCGTAAATTAACATCATAAATCCATATATTTGATTGGATATAACTAGTTGTGCATAATGCGGAAATCGTGCTAAACATCAACATTTGAACTAAAAAATCCAACGCGCAAACAGCACATTTATTTTTTTTGCCAACGCGAAAAGCCAACGCATAAAAAAACAAAAGAGCTGTTTCTTTGCCAACGCTAAATCCGTTCTTGCAATCGGAATAAAAAACTTTGCAACACCATTGCATTGAAATTTATTTATCTTTGTGCTAATGAAATTTATAACTATCATACTATCATTATTAATTCTTGGTTTGTCAATCAAACCTTGTTCTGACGGAAATAATGCCGAAGACCAACATCAAGAAGAAATATCTGCTGAACACAATCATCAAAATGATAGTGATGATACTTGTCCAATAACTTGTATTTGTAATTGTTGTGGAATCGCAATTACATATGAACCAATTCAAGCTTTTGAATTAGGTATTAATAATCAAATCTCTACAGAAATATTATCTGTCTATCAATCAATCTACAGATTTAACTTTCATTCCAATATCTGGCAACCGCCACAATTAATTAGCTAAAAATATCGACTAAAAGTCAAAATTTTAAAGTTAATTAATATTTACATTTTCAATGAATAAATATATATTGAGCGCAATGCTCACAATTATAACGTGCTTTTCTGCTAAAGCACAAACATCTGATATACAAATAAAAGTAATTTCAGAATCCGAAAACGAGCCATTATTTGGAGCAACAGTATATTTTGAGGAATTAGAAAAAGGAGCAGTAACCGATTTTGACGGAATTGCAACTTTTAACGAAATTCCGAATGGCGAACATATTATCATAGTTTCTTTTTTAGGCTTTGAAACTCTAAAAACAACTATTCAAATCCCAAGTAATTCAGACTTGATTTTCAAATTAAAAAGTGGAGGAAACGAATTGGACGAAGTTGTATTACAATCTTCAAGAAGTACAAGAACCGTAAAGAAAATTCCAACAAGAATTGAATTTATTGGAGTTGAGGAATTGGGAGAAAAAGCAATTATGAATCCAACCAATATTTCAATGGTTCTACGTGAAAGTACAGGAATACAAATGCAACAAACATCTTTAAGTAGTGGAAGTACAAACATTAGAATTCAAGGTCTTGATGGTCGTTACACACAACTTTTAAGAGATGGATTTCCACTTTATGGAGGCTTTTCAAGTGGTTTGAGTATTTTACAAATTCCACCTTTAGACTTGCAACAATTTGAAATTATTAAAGGAAGTTCATCTACACTTTATGGTGGTGGAGCAATTGCAGGTTTAATAAATATGGTATCAAAAACACCAGACGAAGAACCTGCTTTAGACATTATGCTTACACAAACACAAGCATTGGGAAGTACTGCAAATGTATTTTACAGCAAACGGAATGAAAAGTTTGGTATTTCGCTTTACGGTTCAGGTCACTATCAAAAAGCTTACGACCCAGAAGATGATGGTTTTAGTAATTTACCAAAAACTAAATCTATTTCATTTAATCCAAAATTCTTTTATTATCCATCTGACAAAACTACGTTTTGGTTTGGCTTAAATGGAACATACGATGACAGAATTGGTGGAGACATAACTACAATAGAAAGTGGCGAAAATGGAATTCATCAATATACAGAGGAAAACATTTCAAAAAGATTGAGTAGTCAAGCAGTTTACAAAACTCAAATAGATTCTATTAGTTCTTTGAACATTAAAAATAGTGTATCCTTTTTCGATAGAAATTTAACGATTCCCGATTTCAATTTTGATGGTAAACAAACCAACACATTTACGGAAATCTCTTATAAAAGAGAGACTTCAAAAGCAGATTGGATTTTTGGAGCAAATTTATATACTTCAAACTTTGACGAAAATGATAATGCAACTTTGCAACGTGACCAAAAAGACATCACTTACGGAATGTTTGCTAACAATATTTATGACCTTTCCGAAAATTGGATTTTAGAAACTGGGTTGCGAGCAGATTACAATACTGATTTTGGCTTTTTTCCGCTTCCAAAAATTTCATTGCTTTATAAAAATGATAACGGGTTTTCAAGCAGAATTGGTGGTGGTTTAGGTTACAAAATTCCAGATATTTTTACAGAAGAGGCTGAATTTATAAATTTTGAAAATGTACTTGGCATTGACAAATCTTCACTAAAGGCAGAACGTTCTTATGGTGTGAATTTAGATTTCAATTATCAAACACGTTTATTTGAAACCATAGGTTTTTCTATTAATCAACTTTTTTATGTTACTGCTATTAATAACGGTTTGCTTTTAAATAGTACAGACAGCGGAATGTTTGCATTTGAAAATGCAACTGATGAAATTTTAAGTAAAGGAGCAGAAACAAATATAAAGTTTACTTATAAAGATTTTAGATGGTTTTTAAATTATGCACTTATAGACACTAAATTGAACTATTTGGCAGGAAATCCACAAAAACCATTAACTGCAAAACATAATGCAGGAAGTGTTTTGATGTACGAATCTGAAAAATGGCGTATAGGTTATGAAACTTTTTACACAGGAAAACAATTTTTATCAAACGGAACAGAAACGACAGATTTTGTAACAATGGGTTTACTGTTAATGAGAAACTTTAAATTTGGTAGTGCATTTGTGAACTTTGAAAATTTCACAGACAGAAGACAAAGTAGATTTTCACCTTTGGTTTTACCACCACACGAAAATCCAGAATTTCCCGAAATCTATGCACCAACAGACGGTTTTATTTTTAGTGTAGGCATAATAATTAAACCATTTGGAAACGAAGAACATTAAAAAAATATGCAAAAAATAGAAGAATTTTTAGAATCAAAAGATATTCGAGCAACTGCAATGCGTTTATTAATATATAAGTTCCTTGCCGAAAAACAAGTTGCAGTTACATTAAGCGATATAGAAAATGCTTTTGAGAAAGCAGATAGGACAACATTATACAGAACTATTAAAACATTTGAAGAAAAAGAAATTGTGCATCAAATAGACGATGGCACAGGAATTACGAAATATGCTTTGTGTGAAAAAGGTTGTAATTGTGAGATTGAAACCGATTTGCATTTACATTTTCATTGTAATAACTGTAACGAAACCATTTGTTTAACAGAACATAAAATCCCTCAAATAAAAGTGCCTGATGGATTTGTTTCAGAAAATGTAAACTTGGTTGTAAAAGGTATTTGCGATAAATGTAGCGGACAATAAATGCACTTCCATTGCATTGGTTATTATAGCATTTTTACATAAAATTAGAAATTATGTTATTATTCGCTTATCTCATATTGTATTTTTTATTGGTCTTTGTTTTAAGGTCTGTATTACTTTGGAAAAAAACTGGAATAAATCCATTCACATTTGAAAAAACAGATAATGCACACGACTATAATGGTAAGGTTTTTACATTTATCACAGTTCTTGAGCTAATTGTTGTAGGAATCTACGCTTTCAAAGAAGAATGGTATGAATATTTACTTCCTTTTTGGTATTTGGAAAATCAAACTTTACAGAAAATTGGTTGGGTGCTTTTGTTGGTATCGCTGATTTTAGTTTGGTTTTCTCAAAGCCAAATGACAAATTCTTGGAGAATAGGAATTGATGAAAACAACAAAACCAAATTGGTAACAAAAGGAGTATTTTCAAT
The DNA here is from genome assembly GCF_007827455.1 of Lutibacter sp. Hel_I_33_5. Classification (NCBI taxonomy): domain Bacteria; kingdom Pseudomonadati; phylum Bacteroidota; class Flavobacteriia; order Flavobacteriales; family Flavobacteriaceae; genus Lutibacter; species Lutibacter sp. Hel_I_33_5. The sequence goes on along the minus strand of NZ_VISM01000001.1, from coordinate 2,961,728 downwards.
TTCAAGAAATCCTATATTTTTAGGAATAATGATTACGAATATTGGGTTATTTCTTGTTATTCCTAATGCATTTACATTACTAATAATTTCATTATCTACTTTAAGCATAAATACACAAATACGATTGGAAGAAGAATTTTTAAAACGTGAATTCGGAAATGAATATGTTGAATACAGAGAAAAAGTGAGACGATGGATTTAATAATTAGCAGAAAATAGCCAACGCAAAAAGCCATACACATTTCCAGTCGCATCTTCCACGCTTCGCCCAAACTGTAAAAGAGTATGTCTTGCCAACGCTCACATTTGAACTAAATAACAAACATCGGAAAACCAAGCTGAACGTGAAAAGCACTATGCACAACAAGGTATAAAAAACATAGGGCGTTTGTGTTAACTCCAAAGTTCTGTGTTTATTTACAAAGTCCGCTAAATATAAAATTTGGCATTTAAACGAAAAATAAAAGCAAAACGTTTATATTTAGCTAAGTAATAAACCGAAACGAAAGTGCTTATTAATTGCCCTACGTTTCTTATACGTAACGTTGTAAACAATTATGAAACAAACATTCTGCATACTTTCAATATTAATTTCAAGCCTGACTTTTGGGCAAACCGAATTTTGTATCCATATTAAATCGGATGTTGATGTTGGTAATGTTTCGGTAAGTAGTTTCAATTTATCAAAGAAATTCACATCTGAATTTGAAAACGGAATTGCGACTGTTAAAATACCTTCTGAATCTTCTGACCAATATTCAATATTCGTAGCGGGAAAAAGAATTGACGGTTGGTTTAATGCTGGAAAAATTGATATTTATCTAGATTATAAGAATAACGAACTTTTAGTTTTGAAAACAAAAAACACACCTGTTTATGATAGACAAGCAAAGTACTTTAAGGAATATAGAGCTTTTTTAAAGGACAAATCAAATGGAACAGATTTTATAAAAAATACAATTATCGAAAATGACCAAGATGCTTTTGTTTTAGTACCAATTAATCATTACTTAAAGTTGTATCAGAATGAAAACACCGAATTGAGTTTCGTAGAAAAGTTTTTGAATAAGCAACCTTTGGCTACTAAACAACATAGTATCTATTCAATGATTTCAAGTAGAATTGAGAAACTAAAATCTACGAATAAAATTGACCTTGAAAAATATTCTCTTATTACAATCAAAGGAAATAAATCTATAGTAGAAATTAACTCAAAATTGAATTTTACAGTTTTGGACTTTTGGTTTACTGCCTGTCCACCTTGTGTTAAAGAACATAACGAGATTTTAGCCAATCCAAATATGTTTACGAATTTGAATGCGGAATTAATTGGGATTTCGACCGATAATAAACAAGAGAAATGGATTAAGTATTTAGAAAAAAAGAATATTAATTGGAAAAACTTTCGAATTGGTGAAACTAATTTGGATAAAGATTTAGGAATTTGGTCTTTTCCAACTTATATAATTCTAGATAAAGAAAACAATGTTGTAGGTAGCTATTCAAATATTGAAGACACAATTAAAGCTCTGAAAAAATAACAGTTTACAACAAAGTACTGTGGTAAAAAACAAGTAAAAACTCATTAAATATTCACTAAAGTACTTCTATAAGTATCATCATATATTAATCCTGATTTAGCAATGGCAAATGCTTGTTTTAATAGTTTATTACACACCGCTATTAATGCTAATTTTTTACTCTTTCCTTTGGCAACTATTCGTTCATAAATTTCTCTACAAGCCTTGTTGTATTTACAAGCATTAAAACTGCACATAAATAATAAATTTCGAAGCTTCTGGTTGCCTATTTTACTTATTCTGGCTCGTCCATTTATACTACTTCCACTTTGTCTAATTACAGGAGTTAATCCAGCATAACTACACAATTCACTTCCGCTTTTAAAACGATCAAATCCATCTGTTAAAACAACTAGCATTAGCGCTGTTTTATTTCCAATTCCAGGTATTGTTTTTAAGCGTGTTAAAACATCTTGATGTAGCTTTCTTACTAAAATTAATAATGCTGCTTCTACCTTTTCTATTTGTTTTGTTACCTGTCTCAAACTACTTTTTAATGAGCTCGTAACTACTTTACTTGGATTGCCCAAAACTTCTTCTCCATGTATTTTGTTTTTTAACATAGTACTCTGTTTTGTATACACAGAAAGAAGTCTTGTCATTTGTAAGCATTCTAACTGATGTTTTGAATTACCTTGCCATAACTTTAATTCAACTTGTTTTGCATACTCACAAATCAATCTTGAATCGCTTTTATCTGTCTTTATTTTTGATAACTTCATCTGGATAAAGCGTTTCACCGACAGAGGGTTTTCTACTGAAACTTTTATACTGTTTTCCTGTAAAAAATAAGCCAACCTGTAATGGTAATAACCTGTAGCTTCCATTACACAATGACTATTGTAATCTAGATGTTTTACAAATTTTTTAAATCCAGTTACATTGTTTTTAAACTGATAGTAATTACCAGAAGAATCTGTAACATCAAATACTAAATGACTAATGTCTATTCCAAAATATTTAATATCTTTATTCATAAGAAAATGTTTTAACGAAAGGACAACCTACGCAAGTTTCAACGACTTAAAATCGAGGTCTGAAGCCTCATAAAACTGTACGAAATCTGTGTAGAAAAGAGAGGGGATTTTCAATGTTGACGAGATCAATAGTCTCTCCGTATATAATAACCTTAATCCTCTCTTCTGTGCTTTCTAATTTATATTGCTTAATTTAACCTTTTTATTAAAATGCTAACTTAAGCCGTATATAATTTATTGCTAGTTCTAGCCTACTTACGAAAATCCTCGCAGATTTTCTATTCGGTTTGTATTTGCTAAATTAGGTGCTTGAAACACGCAACAAACCATATACAAACACGTTGTAGTTCATCACTGAAATGATAAAAAGACTATTAAATAAATTAAAACCAAAAGCAATTAAGGATTCCTATTTTGGAGAAATGGGCTCAACTTATGACAAGTTTGATAGTTGTTATTATTTGGACAAAGAAATTGAACTTGAAAATATTTATACGCCCGTCATATTATGTCTAAAGACACCAAACGAGAAATCAAATAAAAACCAACAATTGGCCTATGAAACCATTAAAATGGATTTTGGAACGATATGGAATTTATCAAAAAAATATCTTGTGGAGGATAAGCGATTTATAACTATGGATCAATTAAAAAAGGAATATAGACTTGAATCAATTACTCTTCCTGAAACAATAAATTCCGATAATATGAAATGGGAAATAGACTTGTTGAATTTGAAAGATGGATTCTCAAGAATAATTATCGAAATGGAAAAAAATAAACCAATGTATTATTCAGTAGAAGCCTAAAAAATAAAACGAAACTACAACACTATGTAAAAATGCATTAAAACGCATTTTACATTAAACGTTAGCAAATATTTAGATGAAAAATAAAGTATTGAGAAAAATATTATTCAAAATAATAAGAATTTGTCCTTTTAATAAAGTTAGAGTTTTTATATACAGAACGATATTTAATTATAAAATAGGAAAGAATGTTCAAATTGGAAAAAGTGTAATAAATTCTAATAATGTTGAAATTGGGGATAATGCCATAATAAGAAATAACACAACTATTTCTTGTGAAAATTTAAAAATTGGAAATAACACAGCTATTCATAGTGGAAATATTATATCAGGGAAAAACTCTTTTAAAATTGGAGAAAATTCAAGAATAATAAATGACCATTTTATTGATTTATGGAATAATGTTGAGATTGGGAATAATACTTGGTTAGCAGGAAAAAGAAGTCAACTATGGACACATGGTTCAATTCACACAAAGACAGGAAATAAAGATTTATCAATAAAAATAGGGAATGATATTTATATCGGTTCAAACTCATCTATCTCACCTGGAGTAAAAATAGACAGTATAAATCTAATCGGACTTGGTAGTGTTTTGACTAAATCAATTCATTCATCAAAAAATATAATTACAGGAAATCCAGCTAAGATAATTAAAGAAAATATTGATTGGAGAGAAAATTGGTAAAACATTTGCTAACAAAGTACTGTGGTAAAAAACAAGTAAAAACTCATTAAATATTCACTAAAGTACTTCTATAAGTATCATCATATATTAATCCTGATTTAGCAATGGCAAATGCTTGTTTTAATAGTTTATTACACACCGCTATTAATGCTAATTTTTTACTCTTTCCTTTGGCAACTATTCGTTCATAAATTTCTCTACAAGCCTTGTTGTATTTACAAGCATTAAAACTGCACATAAATAATAAATTTCGAAGCTTCTGGTTGCCTATTTTACTTATTCTGGCTCGTCCATTTATACTACTTCCACTTTGTCTAATTACAGGAGTTAATCCAGCATAACTACACAATTCACTTCCGCTTTTAAAACGATCAAATCCATCTGTTAAAACAACTAACATTAGCGCTGTTTTATTTCCAATTCCGGGTATTGTTTTTAGGCGTGTTAAAACATCTTGATGTAGCTTTCTTACTAAAATTAATAATGCTACCTCTACCTTTTCTATTTGTTTTGTTACCTGTCTCAAACTACTTTTTAATGAGCTCGTAACTACTTTACTTGGATTGCCCAAAACTTCTTCTCCATGTATTTTGTTTTTTAACATAGTACTCTGTTTTGTATATACAGAAAGAAGTCTTGTCATTTGTAAGCATTCTAACTGATGTTTTGAATTACCTTGCCACAACTTTAATTCAACTTGTTTTGCATACTCACAAATCAATCTTGAATCGCTTTTATCTGTCTTTATTTTTGATAACTTCATCTGGATAAAGCGTTTCACCGACAGAGGGTTTTCTACTGAAACTTTTATACTGTTTTCCTGTAAAAAATAAGCCAACATGTAATGGTAATAACCTGTAGCTTCCATTACACAATGACTATTGTAATCTAGATGTTTTACAAATTTTTTAAATCCATTTACATTGTTTTTAAACTGATAATAATTACCAGAAGAATCTGTAACATCAAATACTAAATGACTAATGTCTATTCCAAAATATTTAATATCTTTATTCATAAGAAAATGTTTTAACGAAAGGACAACCTACGCGAGTTTCAACGACTTAAAATCGAGGTCTGAAGCCTCATAAAACTGTACGAAATCTGTGTAGAAAAGAGAGGGGATTTTCAATATTGACGAGATCAATAGTCTCTCCGTATATAATAACCTTAATCCTCTCTTTTGTGCTTTCTAATTTATATTGCTTAATTTAACCTTTTTATTAAAATGCTAACTTAAGACGTGTATAATTCATTGCTAGTTCTAGCCTACTTGGAAATTCCTGCGAAATTCCCTCTGGTTCGTTTTAGTTTACTAATTTAGTTGCTTAAACACGCAACTAACCATACACAAAACCGTTACCTATAATTATGAAAAAAATAATCGTTTTAGTTTTAACAATTTCATTTTTTTCTTGTCAAAAGGAGAAAAATTTTAACGAAATAATATGCAATGTTGAAAACCAAGAAGGATTAGAACTTGTATTTTCTATTAACGGGGAAGATTTTGAAAACAGGCAAATTCAAAAAATAAAAAATGGAAAAGTAATTTTTAAATCCTTTAAGCATACTACGGAGGTGGGATACATTGAAAGCTCATATAATTTAGATAAACATAATAATCAAAGAAGATTTGTGAAGCTTTTACCTGAAAACAACACTATGAATTTAAATTTTACCATAACCAAAGATTCAACTGAAATAGACTCCGCAGTTTTTGCACCTATTTATAGTTTTAGAAATGTTGAATATAAAAACAATGGTATTAACAAAGAATACGTAAATTATTCAGACAAAAAACAGAGTTTTTTAAAAGGAATTATTTATTCAAATTCAAAAAAAGACAGTTTAAACCAATATGTTTTTCCTGAAATAAAAAGGAAATTATTAAATCTTTATGAAGAAAAAATTAAAGAATCACAGAATGAGATGCTGCAAATTGAAATCTTAAGTAATATGCTCAATGGTTGGGCTTTTGAATCAAATGGAGATATAACTGAAGAAGAAAAAACAAAAATAAATCTTTTTTTTAATCAAATAAAAATAAGTCCGGACAATAATAGTTTCTATAAACTTCAAGAAAAATTTAATGAAATAAGCAAAATCGATAGAGACAAAATTGAATTTTCTGAATTTATTTTAGAAGACATAAATAATCAAAAGCAAAGATTATCCAAATTAATTGAAAATAATAAATTTACAGTTTTATACTTTTGGACTGCAGCTTGTGGCCCTTGTAGATCGTTCAATGAAAAATTGAACTCTAAAAATAAAATATTAAATGACAACGGTATTGAAATTATTCACATAAGTGTAGATATACAAAGAAAGGATTGGAAAAGAGCATCCGAAGAAGATTCTATATTTTGGACAAATTTATATGCAGGAAAAAATTTAGAATTACATAAGAAATATAACATTAGGTGGTGGCCAACCAAAATTGTTTTTAATAAAAAAAAGGAATTAATTGATTTTGAATTTAATAATCCAGAAGATTTATTAAAATTATTAAAATGCTAACTTAAGAAGAACTGAGCTAAAAAACAACTCTTTTCTTCATTAATTTTATACAATAATATTCTAGGCTTAATTTTATTATTAAGCTTTTTTTTGTTCATTATTTTTAAATTTCACTTACTATTTAACCACAAATACTGAAGCAAAACTAGGATCATAAGGATGTCCTGATTTTGCGATTGCAAAACATTGTTTTAGTAACTTATTTGAAACTGCTATTAAGGCTAATTTCTTGCTCTTTCCCTTATTTGTTATTCTTTGAAAAATATCTCTACATCCCTTGTTGTGAATATGAGCTGTAAAGGAACACATGAAAAGTAGGTTTCTTAATTTTCTATTCCCAACCTTACTTATTCTTGCTTTTCCTCTCACACTACTCCCTGATTCTCTTATTGTGGGTGTAATACCAACATAACTGCATAATTGTGAAGCTGTTTCAAATTTCTTAAATCCATCTGTAACTACAATTAAAAATAAGGCTGTCTTTAGTCCTATTCCTGGAATACTCTGTAATAATGTTAACTGTTCCTGTTGATCTTGCTTTACTAGTGATAACAATTTTTCTTCAATTCCTTTTAGTTCTTTATCTAAATGTTTTTTGTTTCTATTTAAACTACGATAAACCCATTTGGACGGGATTCCTAAAACCTGTTCTCCATGAATCTTGTTCTTGGTAGCTGTTCTTGTCTTTAGTAAATTGTCCATTAATCGAAACAATTGTAAACATTCACTTTACCTATCTGTAAGGGCTGTATACAAAGGGACTTCCTGAGTTAATCCATAATCACAAATCGCTTTTGCATCACTTTTATCTGTTTTTATTTTTGCTAATTTCATCTGAATAAAACGCTTGACTGATAATGGATTTACTACTGAAACCAAAACGTTTTTTCTATATAAAAACTGTGCAAATCTATAATGATAATAACCCGTAGCTTCAATGACTACTAAACTATTTTTTGATAGTACTTCTTGAAACTTTTTAAAACCTGACTCTGTATTGTTAAATTGTAAATGACCTTGAACACTGCCATAACAATCAAAAACATCTTTACTAATGTCAATTCCAAAAGTTTCATTATATTTATTCATAAGAAATGATTTATGAAAGAATAAGCTACTAGAATCACAACAACTTGAAATCGAGATCTAAGGTCTCACAGAACTGAACGTGATTTTTAGTAGAAAAGAGAGAGGATTACCAATGTTGTCGAAGTCTAAAAGCTTCACCGTGTATTATTAACCATAATTCTCTCTTTTATTCTTTCTGATTATGTATCAAATTTATTAAAAGACAAACTTAAGACGTGTATAAAAAATTGCTTAATTTGTGCTTAAACAAAGATAGTTGCATTTTTGTTACGTCTGAATTTCCTTCGGAAATTCCTCGCACACAAAAACCGCAAACTATTCATACACAAACAAGTTGGCAAACAGAATGTCAAAACGTAACGATGAAAAACAAAAATTTGATTTGAATAATTTTACAAGTTAGTTAAGAGTTAAAAAATATTATCCTTAAAATACTTCTCTAATAATTTGCATATTTTGAAAACAAAAAAATTCTAAAAAATGAAAAAAAAATTACTATTTCTTACTGTTTTGATAATGATTTTACAGCAGACATATTCTCAAACAAATATTCCAGGAGGTGTTGTAGAGGGAACTTGGACTAAATTGAATTCTCCTTATATTATACAAGGGGCTATTTTAGTACCTGATTCAAAAATTTTGAATATTGAACCTGGGGTTAAAGTCGAATTTCAAGGAAGCTATAAATTCTCTATACAAGGACAGATAAATGCAATTGGAATTGTAAACGATTCTATTACTTTCACTTCAAATAACTCATCTATTGGTTGGCTTGGTATAAGGTTTGAAAACACTTCTGCTACTAACGATGATTCAGATTTTTCTTACTGTAAATTTGAATATGGCAGAGCAAATTCTGCTTCACCTCTCGATAGTGGAGGAGCATTCTTTCTTGATGGTTATTCCAAGGTTAATATATCCAACTCTTTAATAGAAAACTGTTACGCAGAAGCAAATGGTGGTGCTATATTCTGTGATAATGGTAGCTCTCCAACAATTAGCAATAATACGATAAAAAGTAATACTGCTAATCAGCGTGGTGGTGGAATATATGCAGGTGATTCTTGTAGCCCAATAATTGAAAGTAATTTAATAACGTTAAACACGGTTAACCAAATCGCTGGTGCAGGCATATATCAATATGATTTTGGTGGCCCAGGAAGTCCAACAATAAATAATAATGAAATAACATATAACGTTGCTGCTTCTGGTGCCGAAGCTGGTGGGATGCGTGTCTTATCTAAATCAGCAATAATAACTAATAACATTATAGCGTACAACGAAACCAGTGGAACTATTGGCGGTGGTGGAATTTATATTGGTAAAGTTGGTAGCGGAGGAACTGGTAATATAATTTCTCATAATATAATTGTTAATAACAAATCTACTAATGAAATAAATGAATATGGAGGTGGTGGAATTTTTTGTACTTCTGATGGAATAGGTGATATTATAGCTAATAATTTGATAGCAAATAATACTAGTAAGGAAAATGGTGGTGGAATTTATTTTTCTAGATCAAGTCCAACTATGATTAATAATACAATTGTTAACAATAATTCTCGTAATGGAGGTGGGATTTTTTGCAAGGATTCATCTAATCCTGAGATAAATAATTCAATTATATGGGGTAATTTAGCATCTAACTCAGGAAATCAAATATATATAGAAGATGAAGGTAGCGACCCTAACATATACTTCACTGATATTGAAAATGGTATGTCAGGAATTCAATCTGAACCAAACACATTTTATTTAGGAGAGTATTTGAACAATATAAATTCCGATCCTCTTTTTAAGAATCCTTCTTCTGGAGTCGGATCAAACTTTGATAGTGTGATGTCAGATTGGACTTTAAATTCTTCGCCTCAATCTCCTTGCATAAATCAAGTTAGTCCAACAAGCGAGACATCTTCATTAGATTTATCTGGTAACCAAAGAGTTTTCGAAAATTTAATTGATATGGGATGTTATGAATCACAAGATGTGACTTTAAATATAGATGAGGTAAGTCAAAATAAACAAAACTTATTTTCAGTTTACCCAAATCCGTCAAATGCAACAATTAATTTTAATAGTAAAACGAAAATTAATAAAATAACTATTTTTAGTATAACTGGACAGGTTATAAAAAAAGTTTCAAACTATGATATCAAAGAGATTAATATATCAGATTTAAGTTCTGGTATTTACTTAATTCAATTTAACAACAATGTTATAAATAGGTTTATCAAAAAATAGAATAATTAAAAAACTATAGAAAATAATTTACGTTTGCAACAAAGAACTGAGCTAAAAAACAACTCTTTTCTTCATTAATTTTGTACAATAATATTCTAGGCTTAATTTTATAAGTAAGCTTTTTTTTGTTCATTATTTTTAAATTTCACGTACTATTTAACCACAAATACTGAAGCAAAACTAGGATCATAAGGATATCCTGATTTTGCGATTGCAAAACATTGTTTTAGTAACTTATTTGAAACTGATATTAAGGCTAATTTCTTGCTCTTTCCCTTATTTGTAATTCTTTGAAAAATATCATTACAGGTTTATTTAAAAATATGCTAAATAATGACAACTACCCATTTTTAACTTTACCACTTTTCAAATAAATATTATAAACTAATCCAGACAGGATTAATAGCACTCCTAAAAGTGTCCATAAATTATAAACTTCTCCAAACCAAGAAGCGCCAATTATGATGGTAAAAATAACTTCTAAGTATTTTAAAGGAGCAACAATATTTGTTTCTTGAGATTGAAACGCTTTGGTCATAAATAACTGACCAACATAGCCAAAAAAACCAAGACTTATTAAAAGTATCCATTCAGTTGAACTTGGTGTTATCCAATGATTAATTGACATTAACCCACCGAAAACAAAAGCCATAACCATAAAATAATTAATAATAACCAGCGGATTTTCAGAGGTTCCTATTTTACGTATTACAACAAAAATTAATCCTAGAAATATAGCAGATAAAAAGATTAAAAGTAACCCAATAGAGTTTACGTTTTCACCAAAACCTTTTATCAATAAAACACCACAAAAAGCGAGTACAAACAAAAACCATTGGATGTTTTTTATTTTTTCTTTTAAGAAAATTAATGCAAAAATTGCTGCAAAAATAGGTGACGTATACCGTAAAGAGACTGCAGTACCAACATCTAGATAATTTAAAGACTGAAAAAAACATGTTATGGAAATAACTCCCAAAAACGCTCTTAGAAACAATAGCTTTTTATTGTTTCCTAATATTGGAATTTTATATTTTATAATCAACGGAATAGTAAATAACAACGTTCCAATAGATCTAAAAAAAACTATTTGATAGACATTAAATACCGTTAAGTATTTTACAACTGCGTTCATGATTCCAAAAGCGATCACGCTAAAAATCATGTATAAAATTGCTTTATTTTTTTCCATATAAAAAAAGAAACCCTTCAATAAAAATATATTGAAGGGTTAAATATATTCAAATAATTGTACTACTTTCTTACAGATTTAATAATATCTAAAGCGTTCTTTACAGTTTGCTCCAGCGTTTTAAAATCTTTATTTGCTAAAATTTCTTTAGAAATTAATTTAGATCCCATACCAACACAAGTAACACCTGCATCAAACCAACCTTTTAAATTTTCTTCTGTTGGAGAAACTCCACCAGTTGGCATAATTGATGTCCATTGTTGTGGTCCTTTAATTCCTTTTACAAAATTAGGTCCGTAAATTCCACCAGGGAATAATTTCACGATTTCACACCCCAATTCTTCAGCTCTTGTAATTTCAGTTAAAGATCCACAGCCAGGAGACCATAGAACTTTTCTTCTATTACAAACTATTGCAATATCTTCTCTTAATACTGGAGTTACAATAAAATTTGCTCCTAATTGCATGTATAATGAAGCAGCTCCTGCATCTGTTACAGAACCAACCCCCATAATCATTCCAGGTAATTCTGCTATTGCATATTTGGTTAATTCACCAAAAACTTCGTGAGCAAAATCTCCACGAGCTGTAAATTCTAATAATCTTGCGCCACCATCGTAACAAGCTTTTAAAACTTGTTTTCCTAATTCAACATCGCTATTAAAAAACAACGGAACTAACCCTGTTTCTTTCATAACATTAGCGACTTCTATTCTTGTATATTGTGCCATTTTCTTTAATATTTAATTGTGTAAATGTTTAACTGTGTAAATGTTCTTTCTAATCTTACTGATTAAACAATTTAACATTTACAATTAGCTTAATATTATCTCGCTACTCTACCAGAAGCATCACCACCCATTAATTTTTCTACTTCTGCAACTGTAGATAAATTAGCATCACCTTTAATTGTGTGTTTTAAACAAGAAGCTGCAACAGCAAAATCTAATGCATTTTGGTCATCTTCTGGGTATTTTAATAATCCGTAGATTAATCCTCCCATAAATGAATCTCCACCACCTACTCTATCTACGATATCTGTAATTTGGTATTGACGAGTTTCGTACATTTTTGTACCATCATATAAAACTCCAGCCCATGTATTATGAGATGCAGAAATTGATCCTCTTAACGTTGTAATTACTTTTTTAGCTCTTGGAAATTTTTCCATCATTTGCTTACATACTGATAAAAAAGCTTCTGCTTTTACATCATGTCCGTGCTTATGAACATCTAATCCTTCAGGATGAATTCCGAAATGCTTCTCTGCATCTTCTTCGTTTCCTAAAATGATATCACAATACGATGTTATTTCAGTCATTATTTTTTCTCTATGTGCTTCATCACAAAAATTCCAAAGTTTAGCTCTATAATTTAAATCAGTAGAAATAGTAATTCCTTTTGCACTCGCCGCTTTAACCGCTTCTAAACAAACATCTGCTGCTCCTTGAGAAATTGCTGGTGTAATACCTGTCCAGTGAAACCACTCAACACCATCAAAAACAGCATCCCAATCAATCATTCCTGATTCTATTTCTGCAATTGCAGAATGCGCTCTATCATAAACAACTTTAGAACCTCTACTTACAGCTCCAGTTTCTAAGAAATAAATTCCTAATCTGTCTCCACCATAAACAATTTTATCAACTCCAACGCCTCTTTTACGCATTTCCATCATTGCACATGCACCAATATCATTTTTTGGTAAACGTGTTACAAAATCTACATCAACACCATAATTTGCTAATGAAACTGCTACATTAGATTCTCCACCACCGTAAACAACATCAAAACTATTTGCTTGTGAAAATCTTAAAAATCCTTGAGGAGCTAATCTTAACATGATTTCTCCAAACGTTACTACTTTACCCATTTTAATTAGTATTTAATTGTTTTTTATTTTTTAGTTAAACGTTTAAGCAGATTCTAAAAATAAAATCAAAACCTATAAATATCTATTTGTTTTGATTATAAAAGTTAAACGAACTATATTTGCTTAAACGTTTAAGCAAATATATATAAAAATTGACAAAAAAAAAGAAAAGTACTATAAAAGATATCGCAAATGTTTTAAACATTTCTGCTGCTGCTGTTTCAAAAGCGTTACATAATGATTCTAGAATAAGTGATAAAACAAAAAAAGCAGTAAAGCAAGTTGCGAAAAATCTAAATTATCAACCTAATCATTTAGCCAGTGCTCTTCGAAGTGGAAAAAGTAATTTAGTCGGCGTAATTGTTCCAAGAACGAATAGTAATTTCTTTTCTTCTGTTATTGAAAATATTGAAGATGTTTTAAATAAAGAAGGCTATAATATAATTATTACCCAATCTAATGAGTCGTATCAAAAAGAATGTAATAATATAGATACTTTATTGTTTACTCAAGTTGATGGAATTATTGCTTCTATGGCAAATGAAACAACTAACTTAGAGTATTACGAGAAAATTAAAACAAAAGGAATTCCTTTAATTCTATTTGATCGTGGGGAAAACGATTTAAATGTTGATTATATTGGAATTGATGATTATGATAGTAGTCATGTAATTATAGATCACCTAGTAAATCAAGGCTGTAAAAGAATTGCTCATATTGGAGGTTATAAACGTACTCGGATTTATAATAATAGAATTAGAGGATATGTTGATGCAATAAAAAATCACAATCTACCTTTAGATGATGAACTTTTAATAGAAAGTAGTCTTACAACTGAGGATGGTAGAGCTAAAATGAAGTATTTATTATCACTTGAAAAAACACCTGATGCTGTTTATGTAGCAGGAGATTATGCTGCTTTGGGAGCTTTACAGGTTTTAAATGAAGAAAACATTAACATCCCTGAAGATATCGCTTTAGTTGGTTTTGGAAATGAACCTTTTACAAATATGGTTACGCCAAGAATTAGTAGCATGAAACAGCACAGTGAAGAGATTGGAAGATTGGCTGCTCAAACCTTTTTAAAGCATATTAAAAGTGAATCTATTTCACAGACACTAAATAAACAAATCTTAAATGCCGAATTAATTATTAGAGATTCTTCTAAAAGAAATTGAATTCTTAAAAGAAGCAATATTCCTATATTTGAAAAAAATACATGAATGGCATTTAAAACTCATTATATAATTCTAGCTGTACTTTTACTTTTTATTTCTTGTAAAGAAACTGAAAAACATGAATTTACGAATGCATTAATCAATGAAACCAGCCCATATTTATTACAACATGCACACAACCCAGTAAACTGGTATCCTTGGAATAATGAAACGTTAGAATTAGCAAAAAAAGAAAATAAACTGATTCTTATTTCTATTGGTTATGCAGCTTGTCATTGGTGTCATGTAATGGAGCACGAATCTTTTGAAGACAAAGAGGTTGCTAAAATTATGAATGAGAACTTTATCAATATCAAAATTGATAGAGAAGAAAGACCAGATGTTGATCAAATATATATGACTGCTGTACAATTAATGACTGGAAGCGGTGGTTGGCCTTTAAACTGTATTGCGCTACCTAACGGAAAACCCGTTTGGGGAGGTACTTATTTTTCTAAAGAAGATTGGACATCTTCCATCAATCAAATTTCTGACATCTACAAAAAAGAACCTCGTAAACTAACTGACTTTGCTGAAAAATTAACGAATGGGATTCACGAAAGTTCTTTAATAAAAGAGAATACAAGCAAACAAAATTACAACATTGACTCTTTAAAAACATATGTGAATAAGTGGCAAACAAACTTTGATACTGCATTAGGTGGTATGGACGTAGCGCCTAAGTTTCCTATGCCTAATAATTATCAATTTTTATTGAGATATGCACATCAAACAAAAGACAAAGAGTTAACTACCTATATAAATACAACGTTAGAAAAAATGGCTTTGGGCGGTTTAAATGATCAAGTTGGTGGTGGATTTTCTCGTTATTCTACTGATAAAAAATGGCACATTCCTCATTTTGAAAAAATGCTTTATGATAACGGGCAATTAGTTAGTTTATATGCAGATGCCTATTTAGCAACCAAAAATTCGCTTTATAAAGAAACTGTTTATCAAACCTTAGCTTTTGTAGAGCATGAACTTTACAATAATAATGGTGGATTTTATTCCTCATTAGATGCTGATAGTTTAACGGAGGAAAAAGAATTGGAAGAAGGTGCTTTTTATGTTTGGAAAAAAGAAGAGTTATCTAAAATAATCATAACAGATTTCGATGTATTCAGTGATTATTTCAGCATAAATGAACATGGTTTTTGGGAAGAAGAAAAATTTCATTTCATTAGAAAAATTAGTGATATTGAGTTTGCTAAAAAACACAGTCTAACAATTGAAACTTTAAAAACTAAAGTTACAAATTGGAGAAAGATTCTTATTAAAGAGAGAGCTAAAAAAGAAAGACCAAGATTAGATGATAAAATCTTAACTTCTTGGAATGCACTGCTATTAAAAGGATACGTAGATGCTTACCGAGTATTTAATGATCTACACTTTTTAGAAATGGCTATAAAAAATGCTAGTTTCCTAAAAAATAACGTATTAAAAAAAGACGGAAGTTTATATAGAAATTATAAAAATGGAGACGCTTCAATTAATGGATATCTAGAAGATTATGCTACATTAATTAATGCCTATATTACATTGTATCAATCAACTTTTAATGGTGAATGGCTATCGTTAGCAAAAGAATTAACAGATTATACGCTTACTCACTTTTTTGATGAAAAATCTCAATTATTTTATTTCACTTCTGATGAAGATCCTGCTTTAATTGCAAGAAAAACTGACATTGAGGATAATGTAATTGCTTCTTCAAATTCTATAATGGCAAAAAATTTATTTTTAATGGGTCATTTTTACGACAATGAAAATTATGCCTCAATTAGTAAAAAGATGCTACACAATGTTACTTCTTACATTAGCAAATATCCTTCAGCTTATGCAAATTGGTTAGATTTATATTTAAACTATGCCGAAAAATTTTATGAAGTTGCCATCAGTGGAGAAGATTCATTAGAAAAGTTAAAGGAAATTAATTCAGTTTACATTCCTAATAAATTATACTGTGGTAGTACAAAAGAAAACGATTTACCATTGTTGGTAAACCGTTTTGTTGAGGATGAAACCTATATTTATATCTGTGTAAATAAAGTTTGTAATTTACCATTAACAGAATCAGACAAAGCTATTTCATCATTAATTGAAGGCAAATAACATTAATGTTTATATTCTGTTTTTAGTTTTTACTATCAAAATTCACCACAACAAACTCAGTTCTTCTATTTAATTGATGTTCATCTTTAGAACACCTAACTCGGTTACCACAATGGTTAACTAATTGTGTTTCTCCATATCCAACTCCAGTTATTCTATTTTGAGTTATTCCTTTAGAAACAATATATTGTACTGAAGAGTTTGCTCTTCGTGTAGATAAAGCTTCGTTATACGAATCTCTACCTCTAGAATCTGTATGCGAACTAGATCTAACTATTAATTCAGGATATTTTTTCATTATCGCTACCACTCTATCTAAAACTATCGCTGCATCTGGTCTAATCTTTGATTTATTTACATCAAAATAAATTGGATCGATTCTAATAATCTTTTCTAAATTATCTGAATACACAAAATCATTATTTAAATTTAAAAACAATTCTTTTGGAGTTAGTTCTCCTTTAACTGGTGTGCTAACAAAGTTTAGTAAATCATCATTATAGTATTGCTTAGAAGCTTTTATTGTATATTCTTTATCACATGGCAATATGAATTTAAAACTTGCATCATTTCCAACTACTAACTTTTCAACTTCCTTTTTGTTTTCATCTAACAAAATAATGGTTGCTCCTGGCATTAATTTTTTAGTGATTTCGTCTTTTACCACACCAATAATTTCTTGCTTACAAACCGGAATTACTTTCTTTTTAGGTGGATAAACGAAGAAAGAATAAATATCATCATCTCCTTTTCCTCCTGCTCTGTTTGATGAAAAATAACCACGTTTACTTGTGCTATTTAATGAAAAAGAAAAATCATCTTTTTTACTATTAATTGGTTTTGCTAAATTATTTACTGATGAAAATGCTAAACCTACAGTATCTATTTTAGATTCAAAAATATCTAAAGAACCTAAACCTATATGACCATCAGAAGAAAAATACAGAAAATTATCTTTACTTATAAAAGGAAACATTTCTCTTCCTTCTGTATTAATATCTGCACCTAAATTTATTGGAGTTCCGTACTCATTATTTTCTAAAATTCTAACCCTGTATAAATCTGTTTTTCCATAACCATTTGGCATATCTGAAACAAAATACAATGTTTTTTCATCAGGACTTAATGCTGGATGACCATTAGAAAACTTATTACTATTAAATGGTAATTCTACTATTTTATCCCATTCACCATCAATTTTAGTAGCCTTATAAATTTTAAGATGTGCAACATTATTTCTATCATTTCTTAAACGTCTCCCATCAAAATTATCTCTGGTAAAATACATAGTAGCCCCATCTTTTGTAACTATTGCTGAAGCTTCATGATATTTAGTATTTATATCTATAACTCTTGTAGGATTTACTAAATCACTTTTATGAATACTATCGTTAACATTAGAAATCACCTTTTCCGTTGATTGATATACATTTAAAAAAGGCTGTCCATTCCACTTATATATTCTATCTCCAGATTTAAAATTCTTTGGTCTTGCTGAAGCAAAATAAACCAAACTATCTGTTATAAATGTCCCATAATCTGAATATGGAGTGTTAATTGATAAATTATGTATGTGTTGAAACTTTTCTTTGTTTTTAGAAAACTCAGATAGATAATCAGTTTTATCTGCTAACTTCTTACTTCTAGAATCTTTTGTATTAAACTCTTTAAGTTTTGTTAACCATTTATCTGATTCTTTATAATTACCGTTTGTTTTTAACGTTTGCGCATATTTAAAATAGTTTTCTGTTGTTAAAGAATCTTGTTCATAAAGATTAAATAATTTGCTATACCACTTCTCTGCTTCTTCAGTTTCATTATTAAAATAATATGAATCTGCCAGTCTACTTAAAACCAACTTAGAGCTATCTCCTTTTTGATACACTCTTTTATAGAGTTTTGCCGATTTTATATAAGAAAAATCTTTAAATGCTCTATCTGCAGCATACTCTTGACCAAAAGAAGTTGCTATAAAAAACAATAAAAATAAGGTTGTATATTTTTTCATAACTGTATGATTAAAAGAATCTTGGAGATTTAAGTTTGGGTTTATTTACATCAAATCGTAACATAACTTCATGAGTACCGCTATTATAATTCTGATAATTAGAAGTAGTTAAATCATAAGCATATCCAATATTTAACGTGTCCGTAATTTGTATTCCAAAAAGTGTACTGATTGAATCATCCCATCTCCAAGCCAATCCAACACTTAAACGTTCCTTAAATAATAAATTTGCTGAAATATCTAATGATAAAGGAGCTCCAGAAACTATTTTTGCAATAGCAGCTGGCTTTAATTTTAAATCATCATTAAGATCAAAAACAACACCAGCAATTAAAAAATAATGCATACGTTCTTTTGCTACGGATTCAATAAAATCATCATAATGATCTGTTCTTAAAAAGTTTGGAACAGACAATCCTAAATACCAATTTGGCTTATAAAAATACAATCCTGCACCAATACTTGGTAAAAATCGGTTACTTACATTCTGACTAAAAACCGCATCTGGATCTTTGTAAATTCCTCTAGACCAGTCTAAATTTAAAGTTCTTCCTCCTAAACGAAGTCCGAATGCTAACTTACCTTCATCACTTGTTCTAATTGTATAGGAAACATTTCCATCAAAATACGTCTCATGAGAAGGCCCTAATTTATCATTAATAACATTCAAACCAATACCAACTCTACTATAACCTATAGGTGTATGAAAACTAAATGTTTGCGTATCTGGCGCACCATTTAAACCTACCCATTGAGTTCTTGCTAATGCTGTAACACTTAAATGACCTTTAGAACCTGTATAACCAGGATTAATAGCCATAGTATTATACATATATTGTGTGTACTGTGGATCTTGTTGACCAACCACTGAATCTATGCTTAAAAGCAGTAGAAAGAACAGTACTATTTTGTATGACAATTTCATTTAATTATGATTTTTGTATATCTTTTTTCTTTTCAGTTTATCTATTTAAATACAACCAACCTGTTTTAGGTTTACTTCCGTCTCTTAAATCAAGGACATAATAATAGGTTCCAACTGGTAATTTTTTATCAACATTTATATTTGCTCTACCATTTGAAGTACCATCCCAAGTGTTGTTATAATTTACTTTCTTATAAACTGTATTTCCCCAACGGTTAAATACTTCGAAAATATTATTAGGATAATTATTGATACAATCTATTGTGAATGTATCGTTTGCTCCGTCTCCATTTGGAGAGAATTCATTATAAATAGTTAAACAAATTGGCGTAGTTGATGCGCTACTAGTATCATTTGTAGTATCTGAATCTACTTGATCTACAGAAGATACATGTACTGTGTTTAAGTAATCTCCGCTTTCATTTACTTTTACAATAATCTGTAATGTTTCTGAAGCTCCACCTGCAATACTAGCAACTTCCCATTCACCAGAAACTTCATCATAGGTTCCGGTACTTGTTGTATGTGAAATATATTCATATCCAGAAGGAATGTTTTCAGAAATACTAACATTTGTTGCTGTAACTGATCCGTTATTAGTTAATGTAATTGTAAATGTTACTTCTTTATTTACAACTGGTTTATCATCATCAACAGTTTTTGCCAACGCTAAATCTATATTTGGTAAGTTTAAACCTGCTTGACTATCATCATCTTCTCCATTAGTTGTACCATTACCAGCATTACTATCTGGATCATATTGATCTGCTTCAGAAATTTCTGCAACATTAGTATATTCTCCAGCAACACCTGTTGGTACTAAAACTCTAACATCAATTTCTAAACTAACTGTTGCCTGATCAAGTACAGTACCTACATTCCATATTCCAGTAATCGCATCATAAGTCCCGTTTCTATGAGTCACATATTCATATCCAATTGGTAAACTATCAACAACCGAAACATTTGTTGCATCATGCGATCCATCATTTGTAACAGAAATTGTAAATATTACAATATCTCCAACATTTGCCTGAGTAACATTAATCGTTTTATTAATACTTAAATCTGATACTTGCGGAGTTATTGAAACATTCGCTTCATCATCTTCTACAACCACACCTCCAAAGTTTGCAATTCTACTGTCTAAGTCAAATTGATCACTCGCAGTAATTTGAGCAACGTTATTATATTCCCCATCTGGAATTGGCACAGCAGTTGGTGCATTTACACGAACTCTATATTGATAATTAACAGTTTCAGATACTTGAATTGTAATTCCTGACCATGTTAATTTTCTTGAAGGACTATCATACATTCCATTTCCACTTACACTATTATCTATATACGTATACCCAACTGGTAATAAATCTTCTATAGAAACATTGGTAGCTACATTTGGTCCATCATTTAAAACACTTACAGTAAATGTGATTATATCTCCAACATTAGGATTGGTATTATCAACTACTTTTGCGATGCTTAAATCTGCAACTTGTGGCGTAGCAATAACACTATCCTCATCATCTTCACTTTGATTTCCACTATCATTATTTGGATTACTTGTTAAATCTACATTGTCACTAGCTGTAATCTGTGCAATGTTTTTATATTCATCAGCTGCTCCAGTTGGTGCTTTTATAACTGCATTATACGTTAATTTAATTCCTGTTAATGGAACTGTTAACCCTGTCCAATTAATTGTGTTTCCTGTTAATACTCCCGAATTAGTTATCGATGTAATTGTACCGTATCCAATTGGCAGAATATCTTCAACCGATACTCCAGTAGCCACATCAGGACCATTATTTGTTAATGAGATAGTAAATGTTACTACATCACCAACATTAGGAGATCCAGTACTAATCGTTTTTGTTAATCCTAAATCAGAACACTGATTTACTGTAACATCAATTACAACTCTTGCACTTACACATCCCGTAGCTAGATCTTTACTTTGCGCATAATACATCCCTGTAACTAATTGTGTTGTATCAGATAATAAGTTTCCTCCTGTTAAAGCATCAAACCATTGTAATTCCTCTCCTGCTTCAACTGTTCCAATAATATCTCCAACTTTTCCACTACCACAAAATGCTTGTGGAGTTTTTATGTTTGGTAATTTTGGTGCAGACGGACTTGTTAAAGTTGCAGTAATTGAATTACTTGTACTCTCACAATCGGTAGCTGTATCTTTTACTTTAATATTAGTATAAGCTCCATCCGATAAATTTGTAATGGTTAAACTTCCTGCTCCATCTGTTCCTAAAGTTTGTGTATTTGTATTTCCTTGATAACTATAACTTACTTCGTATGAACTATTACTAGCCAATCCAGTTAAAGCGATACTTCCTGTACTTGTTGAACATCCTGCTGGATTGGTAACTGTACCTAAAGTTAGCATTGGTAAAACAGGTGAATTAATATCAACCGTAGTAAGTGTATTAGAAGTACACGTATTATTTGTACTATCTGTTACTTGAATATTAGTATAACTTCCTTCTGATAAATTACTTAAAACAATGCTTCCAGTAGCACTTGAAGTTTGTGTCATATTGGTTGCACTTCCATTAAAAGTATAACTTACTGTATATGATTCTTGCGCTACTAAGCCTAAAATCTCAAAACTTCCTGTTCCTCCACATGTACTTGCATTGGTTACGGTTCCTAAACTTATTGTTGGTGGATTAATCACTGCTCTTGCAACTGTATTAGAGGTACAACCAGCAATACCTACACTCATATTTTCATACAATCCTGGTGCTAAATCCGAAACATTTAAGTTTCCAGTTCCATCACTCGTAACAGTTTTGCTGATAAATATTCCGTTATAAGTATAACTAAACATATAACCAGTATTATTTGCCAATCCACTAAAATCGATACTTCCGTTTCCAGAACAATTTGCTGGGTCGTTTGCTTGAACTAAACTTAAGGTTGGTGTCATTGGATCTGATAAAACAACTGTGTTTAAAACATTGCTTGTACAATTATTTGAAGCAACACTAATGTTTGAATAGCTTCCTGTTGATAAGCCTGTTAAACTTAACAACCCTGATCCATCAGCCGCTAAACTTCCCGTTGTCAATGCTGTACCATCTTTACTATAAGAAATTACATAACTTTCTGTAGCTACTAATCCTGAGATTATAATTGCTCCGTCATTTCCACCACATGTTGTTGGATTTGCACTTGCTGATAAAGTTATCATCGTTGGTGTAGGATCTGCCAATACTACTGGTCCAGCAAGTATTGCTGATGGACAACCGTTTAATGTAACTTGAAAGTCTGAATAACTTCCCGCTGGTAAACTTCCGATAATTGTATTGGTTGCCGATGCTCCCGTTGTTATCATAGTATTTACTAATACGCCATCTTTCTTATATGATAAACTATAGATAGTGCTTGAACTTAATCCTGTTAACTCAATACTTCCATCCGTTCCAGAACAACTTCCAATTGCACCTACAACTCCTAAATTAATAACTGGAGTAGGTTTAATTAAAATGTTTGTTGATACTCTTGGACTTATACATCCTGTTGTTAAATCTTTACTTGCAGCGTAATAAATTCCTGTTGCTAATACCGTATTATTCATTAATAAATTACCATCTGTCATAGCATCATACCATAACAATTCTTCTCCTGATCCTACTACACCTGTTAAATTTCCTACTGTTGCACTTCCACAAAATTCTTGTGGATCTGTTATCGATGGTAGATTTGGACTTGTTGGATCATTTAAAGTAGCTGTTACAACATTACTATCACAAGCTGTTGTTGTACTTTTTACTTTTATATTGGTATACGCTCCAGAACTTAGGTTGGTAACAGTTAAGTTTCCTGAACCATCTGTTCCTAAGGTTTGTGTTGTTGTACTTCCTTGATAGATATAACTTAATTCGTATGAACTATTATTAGCTAATCCTGTTAATTCGATACTTCCTGTACTTGTTGAACATCCTGTTGGGTTCGTTAAAGTACCTAAACTAATCATTGGTGAAGTTGGTGAACTAATAGTTACAGTAGTTATTGTATTTGAAGTACATAATCCATTTGAACTATCCGTTACCATCACTCCTGTATAAGTTCCTTCTGATAAATTGCTTAAAACAATGCTTCCAGCTGCTGTTGAAGTTTGTGTAACATTGGTAGCGTTTCCATTAAAGGTATAGCTTACCATATAAGATTCTTGCGCTACTAAGCCTAAAATCTCAAAACTTCCTGTTCCACCACATGTACTTGCATTAGTTACGGTTCCTAAACTTATTGTTGGTGGATTAATAACCGCTCTTGCAACTGTATTAGAGGTACAACCAGCTAACACTACACTCATGTTTTCATATAGTCCTGGTGCTAAATCCGAAACATTTAAGTTTCCTGTTCCATCACTCGTTACTGATTTGCTTGAGTTTGAACCATTATAGCTATAATTAAAGGTGTACGTTGTATTATTTGCCAATCCACTAAAATCAATACTTCCGTTTCCAGAACAATTTGCTGGATCGTTTGCCTGAACCAAACTTAAAGCTGGTGTCATTGGATCTGATAAAACAACCGTATTTAAAATATTACTTGCACAATCATTTGAAGCAACACTAATGTTTGAATAGCTTCCTGTTGATAAACCTGTTAAACTTAACATTCCTGATGCTGGAGCTACTAAACTTCCTGTTGCTAAAGCTGTACCATCTTTACTATAAGAAATTACATAACTCTCAGAAGCAACTAAATTTGAGATTACAATTGTTCCGTCATTTCCACCACATGTTGTTGGATTTGTACTTGCTGATAAAGTTATCATCGCTGGTGTAGGATCTGCTAACACTACTGGCCCAGCAAGTATTGCTGATGGACAACCGTTTAATGTAACTTGAAAGTCTGAATAACTTCCCGCTGGTAAACTTCCGATAATTGTGTTGGTTGCTGATGCTCCCGTTGTTATCATAGTATTTACTAATACGCCATCTTTCTTATATGATAAATCATAATTAGTACTTGATGTTAATCCTGTTAACTCAATACTTCCATCAGTTCCAGAACAACTTCCAATTGCGCCAACAACTCCTAAAGTAATTACTGGAGTAGGTTTAATTAAAATGTTTGTTGATACTCTTGGACTTATACATCCTGTTGTTAAATCTTTACTTGCAGCGTAATAAATTCCTGTTGCTAATACCGCATTATTCATTAGTAAATTACCACCTGTCATAGCATCATACCATAACAACTCTTCTCCTGATCCTACTACACCTGTTAAGTTTCCTACTGTTGCACTTCCACAAAACTCTTGTGGATCTGTTATCGATGGTGGATTTGGACTTGTTGGGTCATTTAAAGTAGCTGTTACAACATTACTATCACAAGCTGTTGTTGTACTTTTTACTTTTATATTGGTATACGCTCCAGAACTTAGGTTGGTAACTGTTAAGTTTCCTGAACCATCTGTTCCTAAGGTTTGTGTTGTTGTACTTCCTTGATAGATATAACTTAATTCGTATGAACTATTATTAGCTAATCCTGTTAATTCAATACTTCCTGTACTTGTTGAACATCCTGTTGGATTCATTAAAGTACCTAAACTAATCATTGGTGAAGTTGGTGAACTAATAGTTACAGTAGTTATTGTATTTGAAGTACATAATCCGTTTGAACTATCCGTTACCATTACTCCTGTATAAGTTCCTTCTGATAAATTGCTTAAAACAATGCTTCCAGCTGCTGTTGAAGTTTGTGTAACATTGGTAGCACTTCCATTAAAAGTATAGCTTACCATATAAGATTCTTGCGCTACTAAGCCTAAAATCTCAAAACTTCCTGTTCCTCCACATGTACTTGCATTAGTTAAAGTTCCTAAACTTATTGTTGGTGGATTAATAACCGCTCTTGCAACTGTATTAGAGGTACAACCAGCTAACACTACACTCATGTTTTCATATAGTCCTGGTGCTAAATCCGAAACATTTAAGTTTCCTGTTCCATCACTCGTTACTGATTTGCTTGAGTTTGAACCATTATAGCTATAATTAAAGGTGTACGTTGTATTATTTGCCAATCCACTAAAATCAATACTTCCGTTTCCAGAACAATTTGCTGGATCGTTTGCCTGAACCAAACTTAAAGCTGGTGTCATTGGATCTGATAAAACAACCGTATTTAAAATATTACTTGCACAATCATTTGAAGCAACACTAATGTTTGAATAGCTTCCTGTTGATAAACCTGTTAAACTTAACATTCCTGATGCTGGAGCTACTAAACTTCCTGTTGCTAAAGCTGTACCATCTTTACTATAAGAAATTACATAACTCTCAGAAGCAACTAAATTTGAGATTACAATTGTTCCGTCATTTCCACCACATGTTGTTGGATTTGTACTTGCTGATAAAGTTATCATCGCTGGTGTAGGATCTGCCAATACTACTGGCACAGCAAGTATTGCTGATGGACATCCATTTAATGTAACTTGAAAGTCTGAATAACTTCCCGCTGGTAAACTTCCGATAATTGTGTTGGTTGCTGATGCTCCCGTTGTTATCATAGTATTTACTAATACGCCATCTTTCTTATATGATAAATCATAATTAGTACTTGAAGTTAATCCTGTTAACTCAATACTTCCATCGGTTCCAGAACAACTTCCAATTGCGCCTACAACTCCTAAATTTATTACTGGGGTAGGTTTAATTGTAATAGTTGCCTTATCTATAAGTTCTACAGAACCAGAAGTAGTCTTGTTTGTTGCTAAAACATTATATATTGTTGTGCTAGAAGGAGAATCACTAAAAGTAATATTACCTCCAGTTCCATCTATTGGAGTTCCTATCGCTGAATCATCATCATCTTTTCTAAGTTGATAAGAAACCCCAACAATACTATTTGTTAATAGTATATCTCCGCTAGCTCCACTACAAATTGAATCATCACTTAACGATAAAGTAAGTGGTAATAATGGATCTGCGGTTAAAGTAACTTTAGCTGTTGTAACATTATTTTGAGCATCCTCTACAGAATATGTAACTGGCATTGGATTTCCATTAAATGCTCCTGTACAAGTAGCATCTGGATTTCCAGCTGCTGTACAAGGGTTAAAAGTTATATCGCCAGTAGTTGAATTTACTGACCATACCCCTTCTCCATTTACAACTAATGTTTTTCCATCTGTACTTAAAGTACCACTCGTTATTCCTGCAAGTGTTAATTTTACAGTACTTGGTATAACTGCATCACCAGTAGTGTCATTACTTAAAACAGTAACAGATTTTGGAGTTCCAGGAGTATATGTAACTTCATCATCTGTTGCTACGGGTAATGCATCAAGAGTTACAGTAGATGATGTTGTATTATTTTGTGCATCTTCTACTTCATACTTTATTACTGAAGGATTTCCTGTAAAAGTTGATAAAGGAACAAATGTTAAAACTCCAGTTGTTTCATCAACAGCCCAAGTTCCTTCATTTGGTACTTTCACTTCAATACAATCTCCTCCTTGTGTATTCTCACATGTTGATCCTGCTGGTAAATCTGTTAATAATAACATTACTGTAGTTGGTACTACTGTATCTCCTGTAGTATCATTACTAAGTATATTAATAACTGGATTAGTACCACCTGGTGTATATGTTGCTGCATCAGGTGTAGCTACTGGTAAAGGATCTGCTGTTAAAGTAACTTTTGCTGTTGTAGTATTATTTTGTGCATCTTCCACAGAATAAGTAACGGGCATAGGACTTCCCGTAAATGCTCCTGTACATGAAGCATCTGGATTTCCAGCTGCCGTACACGGATTAAAACTTAATTCACCTGAAGTTGGATTTACTGTCCATACCCCTTCTCCACTGACAACTAATGTTTTTCCATCTAAACTTAAAGTACCTCCAGTAATACCAGTAGTCGTTAATTTTACAGTTGTTGGAACAACAGTATCACCTGTGTTATCATTGCTTAAAATAGTAATTGTTTTAGCGATACCTGGAGTATATGTTGAAGCGTCATCTTTTGCAACTGGTAAGGCATCTAAGGTTACAGTAGTTGATGTAATATTATTTTCAGCATCTTCTACTTCATATTTTATTACAGAAGGATTACTTGTAAATGTTGATAAAGGAACAAAAGTTAAAGCCCCTGTTGTTTCATCAACAGTCCAAGTTCCTTCATTTGGTACTTTTACCTCGATACAATCTCCTCCTTGTGTATTCTCACATGTTGATCCGGCTGGCAAATCTGTTAATAATAAAGTTACTGTAGTTGGTTCTACTGTGTCCCCTGTTGTATCATTCCCTAAAATAGAAACTACAGGATTTGTTCCTCCAGGTGTATACGTTGCAGAATCGGGAGTCGCTATTTGTAAACTATCAATTGTTACAGTTCCTGTTGTTGTATTATTCTCAGCATCTTCTACTTCATATTTTATAGGTGATGGATCACCTGTAAAAGTTGGTAAAGGAACAAACGTTAAAACTCCAGTTGTTTCATTAACTGTCCATGTACCTTCATTTGGTACTTTTACCTCAATACAATCTCCACCTTGAGTATTCTCACATGTTGATCCAGCTGGTAAATCTGTTAACAATAATGTTACAGTTGTAGCAATTACTGTATCACCAGTAGTATCATTACTTAAAATATCAATGGTCGGATTTGCTCCTCCAGATGTATAATCTACAGTATCATCTGTTGCAATTGGTAACGAATCTAAGGTTACTGTTGATGTTGCTGTATTGCCTTGTGTATCGGCTACTGAATAGGTAATTACTTCTGGTACACCTGTAAAAGCTCCTGTACAACTTGCGTCTGGAGTTCCAGCTGCTGTACATGGACTAAAGTTTAATGCTCCCGTAGTTGGGCTTACTGTCCAAACTCCCTGTCCGTTTATTGTTAAGGTTTTTCCATCTGGACTTAATGTCCCTGATCCTACTCCTGTTCCTGGTAATCCAGTTGTTGTTAATTGTACGGTTGTTGGTACAACTGTATCTCCTGTGTTGTCATTACCTAAAATGTCTACTGAATTTGTAGCACTTGTTGGGTCATAACTTGCTTCATCTGGTGTTGCGATTGGTAAAACATCTAAGGTAACGGTTGATGTTGATGTATTATTTTGTGCATCAGCTACTGAATACGTAATTACTTCTGGCACACCTGTAAAAGCTCCTGTACAACTTGCATCGGGTGTTCCTGATGCTGTACATGGACTAAAGTTTAATGCACCTGTAGTTGTGTTTACTGTCCAAACTCCTTGTCCATTTATTGTTAAAGTTTTTCCATCTGGACTTAATGTCCCTGATCCTACTCCTGTTCCTGGTAATCCAGTTGTTGTTAATTGTACGGTTGTTGGAACAACTGTATCTCCTGTGGTATCATTGCCTAAAATGTCTACTGAATTTGTAGCACTGGTTGGGTCATAACTTGCTTCATCTGGTGTTGCGATTGGTAAAGCATCTAAGGTTACTGTTGATGTTGCTGTATTACCTTGTGTATCGGCTACTGAATAGGTGATTACTTCTGGTACACCTGTAAAAGCTCCTGTACAACTTGCGTCTGGCGTTCCTGATGCTATACATGGACTAAAGTTTAATGCACCTGTAGTTGGATTGACTGTCCAAACTCCTTGTCCGTTGATTGTTAAGGTTTTTCCATCTGGACTTAATGTCCCTGATCCAACTCCTGTAGCTGGTAATCCAGTTGTTGTTAATTGTACGGTTGTTGGAACAACTGTATCTCCTGTGGTATCATTGCCTAAAATGTCTACTGAATTTGTAGCACTGGTTGGGTCATAACTTGCTTCATCTGGTGTTGCGATTGGTAACGAATCTAAGGTTACTGTTGATGTTGCTGTATTACCTTGTGTATCGGCTACTGAATAGGTGATTACTTCTGGTACACCTGTAAAAGCTGCTGTACAACTTGCGTCTGGCGTTCCAGCTGCTGTACATGGACTAAAGTTTAATGCTCCTGTAGTTGGATTGACTGTCCAAACTCCTTGTCCGTTTATTGTTAAGGTTTTTCCATCTGGACTTAATGTCCCTGATCCTACTCCTGTAGCTGGTAATCCAGTTGTTGTTAATTGTACGGTTGTTGGTACAACTGTATCTCCTGTGGTGTCATTGCCTAAAATGTCTACTGAATTTGTAGCACTTGTTGGGTCATAACTTGCTTCATCTGGTGTTGCGATTGGTAACGAATCTAAGGTTACTGTTGATGTTGCTGTATTACCTTGTGTATCGGCTACTGAATAAGTAATTACTTCTGGTACACCTGTAAAAGCTCCTGTACAACTTGCATCGGGTGTTCCAGCTGCTGTACATGGACTAAAGTTTAATGCTCCCGTAGTTGGGTTTACTGTCCAAACTCCCTGTCCGTTTATTGTTAAAGTTTTTCCATCTGGACTTAATGTCCCTGATCCTACTCCTGTAGCTGGTAATCCAGTTGTTGTTAATTGTACGGTTGTTGGTACAACTGTATCTCCTGTGGTGTCATTGCCTAAAATATCTACTGAATTTGTAGCACTTGTTGGGTCATAACTTGCTTCATCTGGTGTTGCGATTGGTAACGAATCTAAGGTTACTGTTGATGTTGCTGTATTACCTTGTGTATCGGCTACTGAATAAGTAATTACTTCTGGTACACCTGTAAAAGCTCCTGTACAACTTGCATCGGGTGTTCCAGCTGCTGTACATGGACTAAAGTTTAATGCTCCCGTAGTTGGGTTTACTGTCCAAACTCCCTGTCCGTTTATTGTTAAAGTTTTTCCATCTGGACTTAATGTCCCTGATCCTACTCCTGTAGCTGGCAATCCAGTTGTTGTTAATTGTACGGTTGTTGGAACAACTGTATCTCCTGTGGTGTCATTGCCTAAAATGTCTACTGAATTTGTAGCACTGGTTGGGTCATAACTTGCTTCATCTGGTGTTGCGATTGGTAACGAATCTAAGGTTACTGTAGTGGTTGCTGGGTTATTTTGTGCATCTTCTACTGAATAGGTAATTACTTCTGGAGTTGTTGTAAAAGCACCAGTACAACTTGAGTCTGGCGTTCCTGCTGCTGTACATGGACTAAAGTTTAATGCACCTGTAGTTGGATTAGCTGTCCAAACTCCTTGTCCGTTTATTGTTAAGGTTTTTCCATCTGGACTTAATGTCCCTGATCCTACTCCTGTAGCTGGTAAACCTGTAGTCGTTAATTTTACAGTAGTTGGCACAACAGCATCTCCCGTAGTATCATTATTCGAAATATCAAGCATCGGATTTGTTCCTCCAGGAGTATAACTAGCTGAATCTGTAGTTGCTACTGGTAGTATATCTATTAAAGCTGTTGCTGTTAATTCTGTTGCACAATTTGTTGTTGTATTTTGCACTAATACATTGTACAATGTATTCGTTGTTGGTGCTACTGAAAATGTAATATCTCCTCCAGTACCTGCTTTTGCAGTTCCAACAGTAGAATTATCTGAATCTAATCTTAATTGATACGAAAAACCAGAAACACTATTTTTAACAGTAATAGTTCCATTACTTCCTTTATTAATCTTATCTCCTTCAACAGTTAAACTACTTGAAGGTAAAGCATTTACTAGAACATTAATAGATACTTTTGGACTTTCACAAACTTCTCCTCCGCTATGCGTATGTGTTTGACTTACAAAATAAGTAGTTGTTCCAATTGCAGAAGCTGCTGTACTTGGTGTTGGTGCTGTTGCTAATAGTGTTGTTGCATTAGTATCGTACCATTTTAGAGTTCCTGTTGGTGATGCTGACGGTGTCGCTGTTAACGCCACTTGAGAATCTCCAACACAATGTACTATATTGGTCGTTGTAGGAACTGGAGTAGCTGCAGCTCCTTCTATTTCTTTAGCAGTTCCAATTTTAGAACCACAACCTAAAGTATCAATGACTTCAACTTTATAAAATCCAGATGTTAATCCAGTATAGCTACCATCTGAATCTCCATCGGTTTGTGAAGCATCTATGTATGCACCCGTTAAACTAGTTGCAGTTAATAAATTATATGTATAAGGTGATGTACCTCCCGAAGCAGTGGTAGTAAATGTTCCATTTGACATTCCCGAACATGCCATTGTCACTACTGGAGCAGTTAAAGATAAAGAACCGCTTACATCAGCAATAATTGTAACATCTACATCATCTGTTGTAGCTGTACAAGATGCTCCGTTCTGGACTGTCCATCTTAATTTTGCTGTATCTCCAACAGAACCATTGGTTAATGTTAAAGTTGTTGTTGGGCTATTAGCACTATCAAATGCTACATTCATACCTGTTTCACTAACAACACTCCATACTCCTAGTCCACTTGTTGGTGCCACAGCACTTAATTGTGGGTTTAATATACATAAATTCATTGTTGCGTCTCCTGCATCTGCAACACTAGGAGGTGCTTGTACTGTTACTGTAACTTGATCTCTATTTTCACATTTTCCATTTGTAATTTCCCATTGAAAAATATAAGTTCCAACTGATAAATCGTTTATAACGGATGTATTTAAATTCTGACTAACTATTGATTCTCCGTTTGGTCCACTAATTTTTGTCCATTTACCTGTACCAGAAGATGGTGCATTAGCAGTCATAGTTACTGAACCAGTAGTTGCTGGAGAAACAATACATACTTCTTTATTTGTACCTGCATTTGATACAATTTTTGCAGAGTTCGTTATTGTAATTTCATCCGTTTTTTTAAACGAAGGATCTGTACAAGTTGCAGCTCCCGATAATGTATATCTAAAAACATAAACATATCCCTCTTCCATTGTAGCTGAGGCTTTATTTCCTTTTGCATTTAAAACAGTAATAACAGGTATAGCAGCCCCTGATGGAGTAGAACTCACGTAACTAAATGTACCTGTAGAACCTTCTATTGCCTCTAATAAAACATCTTCTGCTGCACAAAATGATTGAGCAGGACTACCTGTTATAGCAGCCGGAGTAATTACGTTTATTGTTAAATCAGCTGAATTAACTAAGTTACAAGTTGGTGCTGTATTTGGACTAGGAAATATTGGAGATGTTGTCCATCTATATATATAAGTTCCAGTTTTTAAGCTCGTTAGCTTTGCATCTTCTTTAGATGTATCATCTATTACTGGCGTAGTAGGACCTGAAACAAAAGCCCAATTACCTGTTCCAACTGTAACCGTATTAGCATTTAATGTCGCTGTTGTTGAACAAACATTTAAAGTAGCTGTAGCAAACCCTGGTGGTGTTGGTTGATTTGCGATGGTAAATTTAACTTTATCACCCGTAAAACAATCTGCATCAGAAACTTTCCATTCAAATTCATATACACCATCACTTAAATTTGTAAAACTTGCGTTTGGTTTATTAATATCATCTACAGTCCATCCACCAGAACCGAAAGTTTGTACCCAAGTACCTTGATTTGGAGCGTTTGGTGCTGTTGCAGCCATTAAGATAGAATTTAACCCACAAACATCTTGATCTGGCCCAGCTGAAGGAATCGTATTATACAAAGCTACTATAACATTATCTGAACTTACATTATTTGGACAGTCAGTATCTGGAATACTCCACATAAACTCATAACTTCCATCTACCATGCTATTAACTGTTGTAGTACTTGAATTTGCTGGAGTAATCATTGCTCCTGCTGGACCCGAAACTAAAGTCCAAGTCCCTGTTGATCCCGCTTTTGGTACTGTTCCTTCTAATGTTACTGAATTTCCGCTTGTAATACATTGATCTTGTCCTGCCCTAACTACTTGTGACCTCCCTGTTGTTGTTGTTACTACTACAGAATCTGAAGTACTAGCACAACCATTTGTTAATGTATATGTAAATGTATATACAGTCGATTTCTTTAAAGCAAGCACTCTAGTTTTTGGATCAGTTGGATCAATAATATTTACACCAGAATCATCAGGCAAAGAAGATACTGTCCATAAACCACTTTCATCACCTCCTAAAGCTATTGCATCAAGCAGAAACCCTCCAGCACAAATAGTTGCATCTGATCCAGCAAAATTTGCTGGCGGAGTTGGCGGGCCTGTAGAAACTCTTACGATTACATCGTCAAAAGCTTTTGTATCAAGATCTGCTTGTGGTCCTCCACTAATAACCCACCTAAAAACGTATTTACCAGATCCTGTTGCCACAGGAAAGTCTACAGTTGTAGAAGCACTAGATGCATCTGCAATTGTAGCCATTGCTGGACCACTTATTTGAGACCACATTCCTATACCATCTACAGGACTATTTCCAACTAAATTTGCATCATTTGTAGGATCACAAATAAAAATATCTGTTCCTGCATTAGATTGATCTGGTTTTCCTGATATTTTTACTGTTATCTCATCCGAATCATTTGAACATTCTGAACTAGCATTCCCTCCTGCTTCTCTTGTTATCCCTACAACATATGTACCTATTTTAGTAAAAGGTATCGTCATCGAAGTTGCTGTAGTATTAGAATTGTTATTTGCTATACTTTTTATTGATGAATAACTATTAGTAGTAACTGGGCCACTAATAATTTTGTATTTCATGGTAGAGGCAGAATTATCTCTATCAATTCCAAATGTTACATTTACTTTATTCGTTGCTTGATTTAAAGTAGCCAAAATACATTCTGATGCTGTACCATTATCTGTAAGGTTAACACTAATTGCACTGTTTATGACTTTAATATTTACATCTCGAGTAGTATCACAATCTGGGTTAGCTGTTTTTACCGTATATCTAAATTTATAATTATAAAATGCGGGTGCTGTAGCTAATCCTTTTGGGTTTCCAGATAAATTAGTAACTAAAGTAGTTGGTGAAGTAGCGTTAGCAATCACTGGTTTTTGAGCTGCAGTTAAACCTCCTCCAACAAATGTCCACTCAACAGTTTCTCCTGCATATAATGGAGGTAAAGCTTCTAATAAATATTGTGTAGTAGCTGGTGGTGTTGGTGCGTCACAAATTCTAATATTTCTTATACTTACTAAACTACTAGCAGTAGATACCGCACCAGTTGGTGGAGGTACAGTAA
Source organism: Lutibacter sp. Hel_I_33_5 (assembly GCF_007827455.1). Lineage (NCBI taxonomy): Bacteria > Pseudomonadati > Bacteroidota > Flavobacteriia > Flavobacteriales > Flavobacteriaceae > Lutibacter > Lutibacter sp. Hel_I_33_5. The sequence continues at coordinate 2,927,491 of NZ_VISM01000001.1, read as the reverse complement.
TGGTTACTGTATCGTTTCCATTTTTACAAGGACCAGAAACTATCCATCTAAACGTATAAGAACCTTCAATTAAATTACTAATTCCTGTATTATTTTTTGAAGTATCTGCTATAGTAGGAGCATTTGGTCCACTTACTAATTCCCACATACCCATTTGTCCACCTGTACCATCTCCAGCATAAGAGCCGGCTAAAGAAGTGGTAGTTGTAGCACCAAAACATGCCGATAATGTTTTATCTGGCCCAGCATTTACAGGTTCTGCACCAAAATTAGTTACTTTTATTCTTGAGACACCTGGACACGTTCCAGGAGCTCCACTAACTGTCCAAGTTAACGTAGTTTCACCAGAAGAACCTTCTGGAAATGTAATACTTGTTGTTGGTGATGTTGAATCTGCAAATGTTACACCTGCATTATTATTTGTATCTGTTGTCCATTTACCAGTAAAAGTTCCAGTTGGAGTATTTCCTGCTAACATATAATTCCCTGGACATCCAGAAATATCTGAACCTGCCATTGAAACTGGACTTGGTTTTACATCATAAGATATATTTTGTGAAGTATAATTACCATCATTACACAATGCTGTTAATTTAAACACATACGTATTATTACCTGTGGCACCCGTTATTTCTGGAGTATAACTTGTTGGATCACTAATTCCAATAAATGGTCCAGACACTTGTGTCCAAACTATGGATACTACATTTGCATCTCCGGAACCAGCTAACTGAAATAAGTTCCCTTCACAAATTTCTTGTGGCGTCCCTGTATTAATACCACAAGATGTTGTTTGTGCACTTATATTTAAACATGAAAAAATAAAAACTGTAAGGACTACAGCTTTTAATTTAATGTATTTTTTTCCCATAATACGTCAAATTATTCTACTATTCTTATGAAACATTCATTTCTAAAAGTCACACAAAATTAAAAGTTATAAGTTGTAAGGCTTTTATTATTCGACGAAACGATGAAAAATGAAGTTAAGTACTTTATGTTAAGACACAAAAAAACCCTCAGAGTTGAGGGTTTTTTTTATTACAAATATATTTTTATTAAAAATCTACAGTAGTTCTTAGAACAACTCTTCTGCCGATAACCGGCATATTTGGAAAAGCTCTATATTCATTATTAAAAACATTTGTTGCTGATAAATCTAATTTAATTTTTTTGTTAAATGAATATCCAACGTTAAGATCTACCAAATTCTTTTCTTGTACTGGACCAGAAAATAATCCTTGATTAGAGTTAAAACCATCATCATGTTGAAAAGCCAATCCACCTCTCCATTTATCTTGATTAAATTGAGCTCCAACTCTATACTTAAATTTTGGAGAATTTAAATATGAAGAAAAAGGCAGTCCATCATCATTCGATTGACCTGGAATCCATTCTGTTTGACTCACCCATGAAGCATTACCCCATAGCGTCCAGCTATCATTTGCAAAATACTTTAAAGCTAAATCTGAACCAAAATGACTTCTAGTTACATTATCAAAAATTCTATACCCAGCAGGAATATGCGTTATGCCATCTCCTTGAGGCACACCACTTGTTTCAACCGCTCCAATTACACTTAACAATGGTGCAACATTACTTGCAAAACCAGCTCCTCCTTGTGCAAAAGCTCCACCTACTTGAGCGGCAGCTGTTGCAATAGCTCCTGGAGTTTGTGCAGCTGCTGTAGCTGCAGCAGATGGCACTACTCCAGGTATTCCAGCTAAAGGCCAACCATTTGAAGCATATACGCCTTGTACTTGTGCTAATACTCCTGCTGTTATAGCTCCAACAACATTAGGGTCTGCTGCAAAATCTGCACCAACTCTAGCTGATAAATCATTTGCAAAATTTGCACCAGTTAATCTAAAAGTAGGTGCTACTGCAGTAAATTGAGTAAAACCTTTTCTTGAATACGTATAGACATCTAATCCTACTGATAATTTATCGCCAATTAAACCTTTATAGCCGACTTCAAAAGAATTTAATTTTCCAATTCTAGATTGTAATGTTGGTGTAAGCTCATTCATAGCCTCTCCATTAAATAAGTTATATCCTTCTAATGTTCCAGTACTTCCAGACGGCACATAAGTTGATAAGAAATTATTTACAACTGGTAATAGTGGGTTACCTGCTAATGCTGCATTTATCCCTGCTATAGTAGGCTGAGCTACAGCTCCATATACGTAAGCTAAAGGAAAACTTGTAGCTCCGTATGGTAAATCTGGTAAACCAGGAATAGATAAATCAATTGTTGGGTTAGCTACAAAAGTTTGTGCATTTTTTTGCCCAGATAACCAAACATCTAACACACCTGGAGCAACAATTGATACTGGAAAATCGATATTTTGCTCTAATGCGGATGGTCCAAAAGTAGCCACATTATAAGAAGCTCTAAAAGTAGTTTTAGGACCTGCTTTATATACTAATGCAACTCTAGGAGCAAATGCTCCTTCATTAATAAAATTATATTTATCATATCTACCTGCATAGGTTAAATCTAGCTTATCACTCAATTTAGAAGTTCCTTGCATATATATTCCAGTAATCACATATTGATCATCATCTTCATTTATACCATATAAAGTACCTTCAGAATCTGAAGCTGAATTTCTATAATCTGCCCCCACTGTAAAGTTTGTGTCTAAAAAATTAGGTGTATCAAAATTATATTGTAATTGCGCTTCTATCGAAGATCTTTTAGCTATTTGTCTTAAACCTGATGCATATAAAAAAGTTGGATTTTCTTCATCTCCTCCGTCATTATAGTTATAATATACTTGTGCAAATAAACCACCTCTTTGAATTCTAGCTTGTGCCCAATAGTCATTACCTTGCGTATAGCCTGCTCCTTGTGAATTAAAGAATAATCCGTTACCATTTGCTAGACCTGCAGAAACTACAGCATTTGTTTTTTCGTTTGGTCTAAATTCAAAATGCATATTTGCAGAATAATTTCTATATTCAGTTGCTAAAGGATTTCCATCACCATTATCATCTAAATCAGCTAAAGTGAGTAAAGTTTTAGCAGCTTGAGAAGGATCTACTCTCCCGCCTTTAATTACTGGTTGAGATATAGTTGTTTTTTGACCAGCTATAAATGCAGCATCTGTTACGGCATCTAATTCAAAATCGTCACCTTGCATATATCTCATATTGATTTTAAAACCAAACTTTTCATCTTTACTAGCAGTAGCATGTCTTAATGTTGTACCATAAGTACTTAAAGTACCACTAACAAATTCTACCGTTGTACCAGGTTTATCAATAGCACTTTTAGATAAGAAGTGGACTACCCCAGATGTAACACCTGGTCCATACAAAGCTGAAGCTGCACCTCTAACTACCTCTATTTTATCAATATCGATATTAGACATACCTGTTTGGTAACTTAAAAAGAGACCTGCAGAAGGTGTTACTAAATAACGATAATCTAATATTGGAAAAGTTGAAGTACCAAAAACTCCTGAACCAGCTCTCATTTCAATATTTAAAGAATTTGCTGATTGTTGTTGTATTTGAACTCCAGGTGTATTTATTAATTGACGAACAGGATCAACTGCTGATGCTGAATTCTCTAAATCTTTAGAAGTAAGTAAACTTACAGAAGCTGGTGCTTCTTGTACTTTTTGTCTTCTTCTAGATGCTGATACTACAACTTCATCTAAAACAGAACCTCCTTCTAAAACCACATTCAATGTTTGAGAAGCATTATTTACGACGATACTTTTAGACTCATACCCAGTATAACTAAATACTAGTGTCCATGGAAAACTTTCGTTAGATTTTAACTTAAAGTTACCATTAAAATCAGTACTTGTACCAGTTGAAGTTCCTTCTATAATTATGTTTACTCCTGGTAAAGGACCAGAATCGTCAGAAACAGATCCTGTCACTGTACTTTGCGCAAATACAAAGCTTACAGATAACAAGAGTATCCAGGTTAAAAAGGGCACTCTAAAATGTTTTTTTGTCTTCATAATGTAAATTATTTGAATATTTGAATTGTTAAATTATCTGTCAATATAGCTATTATTTTTTTTTTCGCAAATTTTTAACATTTAATATAGTAATAATATTTTCTTGTATTCATCAAAATTGAGAACAAACCCTTTTGTTTTCAATAGTTTAAATAAGATATCAGTACTTATTAATATTTTACAAAATATATTCTGTATTTATAAAATTAGATGCTTTTTTTTCTAATAATTCTTCTAAAATTGCATTATTATATTCATTGTCTTTAGATGCAACAAAAGTTCTAATAGAAAAAGAACGTAATGCATCATGAACACTTAAGGTAGCAACCGCAGAATCTTTTCTTCCAGTAAATGGATAAATATCTGGCCCGCGCTGACATGAACTATTCAAATTAACTCTACAAACTTGATTTACCAAAGCATCAATTAGTGATGAAAGTGTGTTTACATCTTTTCCGAAAAGGCTTATTTGTTGTCCGTAATTAGATTCTGAAACATCATCCAAAGGTTGATCTATATCATTAAATGAAACAATTGGAATTACTGGACCAAATTGCTCTTTATGAAATACTCGCATTTCTTTTGTAACAGGAAATAAAACAGCTGGAAAAATATAATTATCTGTTCTTTCTCCGCCTTTATCATTTATAATATTAGCTCCATTTTTTGTAGCATCATCGATCAAACCTTGAATATAATCTGGTTTATCAGTTTCTGGTAATGGTGTTAAGCTCACATTTTCTTCCCATGGATTTCCAAATTTTAAAGCATCTACAGCTTTAGAAAAGCGTTTATTAAATTCATCCACAATCGACTCATGAACATACAATATTTTTAACGCTGTACATCGTTGCCCATTAAAAGAAGTAGCTCCAGCTATACATTCTTTTATAGTTAAATCTAAATCTGCATCTGGTAAAACAATTGCTGGGTTTTTTGCTTCTAATCCAAAAACCAATCGTAATCTATTTTTCTTTGGATGATTTGACTGAATTGCATTTGCAGATTTACTATTCCCAATTAATGCTAATACATCAATCTTACCTGTTTCCATAATTGGGGTTACCAATACTCTACCTCTACCATATATAATATTTACTACACCAGCTGGAAAACTATTTTGAAATGCTTCTAAAAGTGGGCTTAATAGTAGGACCCCATATTTTGCTGGTTTAAAAACTGTAGTATTTCCCATGATTAAAGCTGGAATCAACAACGCAAAAGTTTCATTTAAAGGGTAATTATAAGGTCCTAAACACAAGACTACTCCTAAAGGTCCACGTCTTATATGTGCATAAACTCCACTATGTTTTTCAAACTTAGCACTATCTCTATCAATCTTTTTATATTCTTCAATAGTATCGTAGATATAATCTATAGTTCTGTCAAATTCTTTTCTTGAAGAGTTTAAGTCTTTACCAATTTCCCACATCAATAATTTTACAACTTCGTCTCTTTTGGTTTTCATTTGCACAGCAAACTTTTCCATGCAGGCTATACGGTCTATAACCTTCATCGTTGGCCATAATCCTTTTCCTTTATCATACGCATTATAAGCAGCATCCAATGCTTCTAACGCTTCTTCTTTTTGCAAATTTGGAACAGTTCCTAATAATGTTGGCTTGTATTCTTTAGTTGATGAAATTGTAGAAAAAACATCTGCAGTTTCGCCTTTCCATTTTTTTAATTCTCCATTTACTAAATAAGTATCTTGTTGAATTTGTTCTTTGATTTTATATATTTCTGGTATGTTCATTAATTATTCAATTTTAATAGTATAAAATTACATCAAAAATATCAGTAAAACAGTAAATACAACTATATAAAAACACAACAACCGACACTAAAAAATAGTATCGGGTGTTTATATATCTAAATAAGAAATTTCTTTCCTCTATAGTATTCCTTAAACGATTGCTTTCATAGAAGTCATAGACGCTCTTAAGAAAGTTCCAATTTTTTCTACTGGATGATTTCTTAACGCAGCATTTACTTCAATTAATTTTGCATTATCTACTCCTTGCCCGTTATCAGTCGCATATGGTTTTCCGATAACATCAGTATCAATTGTTTTCATAAAATCTGCTAATAAAGGCTTACAAGCATGATCAAATAAATAACAGCCATATTCTGCAGTATCAGAAATTACACGATTCATTTCGAATAATTTTTTACGTGCAATTGTATTTGCTATTAACGGAGTTTCGTGTAACGATTCGTAATAAGCAGACTCATCAATAATACCAGATTCGGTCATCGCTTCAAAAGCTAATTCAACACCCGCTCTTACCATTGCAACCATTAATACTCCATTATCGTAAAACTCTTGCTCAGAAATTTCTACATCTCCAGCTGGCGTTTTTTCAAAAGCAGTTTCACCTGTTGCAGCTCTCCATGATAATAAGTTTTTATCATCATTAGCCCAATCTGCCATCATTCCTTCAGAAAAACGTCCTTCCATAATATCTGCCATATGTTTTTGAAACAACGGTCTCATGATATCTTTTAATTCTTCTGATAATTCAAATGCTTTAATTTTTGCAACATTAGAAAGACGATCCATCATATTAGTTACACCTCCATATTTTAATCCTTCTGTGATAGTTTCCCATCCATATTGAATTAATTTTGAAGCATAACCAGGGTCGATTCCTTTTTCTACCATTTTATCAAAACTTAAGATAGAACCTGTTTGTAACAATCCACATAGAATTGTTTGCTCACCCATTAAATCTGATTTTACCTCAGCAACAAAAGAAGAAGCTAACACTCCTGCTCTATCTCCACCTGTTCCTACTGCATATGCTTTTGCTTGCGCCCAACCTTTTCCTTCTGGATTATTTTCTTCATGAACAGCAATTAATGTAGGTACACCAAAACCTCTTTTATACTCTTCTCTAACTTCTGATCCTGGTGATTTTGGAGCGACCATAATTACTGTTAAATCTTCACGAATTTGCATCCCTTCTTCAACAATATTAAATCCATGAGAATACGATAATGTTGCTCCTTTTTTCATTAAAGGCATTACTGCATTTACAACATTTGTATGTTGCTTATCTGGCGTTAAATTTAAAACTAAATCTGCCGAAGGAATTAACTCATCATACGTTCCCACTGCAAAACCATTTGACGTTGCATTTTTGTAAGATTCTCTTTGCTGATCAATAGCAACTTGTCTTAACGTATAAGAAATATCTAAACCAGAATCTCTCATATTTAAACCTTGATTAAGCCCTTGAGCTCCACAACCAACGATTACAATTTTCTTTCCCTTTAAAGCATTTACTCCATCTTCAAATTCTGAAGAGTCCATAAAACGACATTTAGATAATTGATCTAATTTTTGTCCTAACGATAACGTATTAAAATAATTTGACATTTTTATTTATTTAGTTGTTGAATGTTTCTAACATTGTTGATATTTTCATTTCTTCTTTGGTCACTGCAATCAATCCAGAACGTGTGTATTGCATAATACCAAAAACGTTTAATTGATTATATAATGCTACGATTTCATCTTTTTTTCCTGATTTTTCAAGAACAAAAAACTCTTTATTTACAGTAACAATTCTAGCATTACTTTCTTTGATGATATTCTGAATCTGACGTTCTTCAAACAATAATTCAGATTTAATTTTAAACAAACCTGAAATCTGATAAATTGTATCCTCAATATCATGATAATACGCTTTAATTACTTCAATTTGCTTTTCTATCTGACCGATAATTTTCTTAACATTATCTTCAGTCATATTGATAACAATAATAAATTTAGATACGCCTTCAATTTCTGATGGTGATGTATTTAAACTTTCAATATTAATATGTCTTCTTTGAAAAATTGCTGAAATTCGATTCAACAATCCAATATTATTTTCAGTATAAATCGATACTGCGAATAGTTGTTTTTCTGTACTCATTTTATTCTAATCTTATATCTGAAACACTTGCACCAGAAGGAATCATTGGAAATACATTATCTTCTTTTTCTACACAAACTTCTAAAAAATAAGCTTCTTTACTCTGCATCATTTCTGCAACAGCATCTGCTAATTCTTCACGTTTTGTTACTTTTCTTGCTTTTATATAATATCCTTCAGCAATTTTTACAAAATTTGGGTTTACCATTTCTGTTGATGCGTAACGCTTGTCAAAAAATAACTGCTGCCATTGACGTACCATTCCTAAAAAATCATTATTTAAAACTACCACTTTTACAGCGGCTTTTTGCTGAAAAATTGTTCCTAATTCTTGAATCGTCATTTGATAACCACCATCACCAGATATAGATACAACTTCACGTTCTGGAGCTGCCATTTTTGCGCCAATTGCAGCTGGTAAACCAAAGCCCATAGTTCCTAATCCACCAGAAGTAATATTACTTTTTGTAACATTAAAATCTGCATATCTACAAGCTACCATTTGGTGCTGACCTACATCAGTTACAATTGCTGCTTCACCTTTACTTTGAATGTTGATTTCTTTCAAAACCTCACCCATTGTTAAGCCTTCTTTGGAAGGATATAAATCGTTTTTGATTACTTTTTCGTATTCAATTGCATATAAATCTTTAAACTTCTGATGCCAATCAGCATGAGTCTTCTCATCTAATAAAGGCAACAAAGAATCTAAACTTACTTTTGCATCACCTAAAACAGCAACATCCGTTTTTACGTTTTTATCAATTTCTGCTGGATCAATTTCAAAGTGAATTACTTTTGCTTGCTTAGCATACGTATTTAAACTTCCAGTAACTCGATCATCAAATCGCATTCCGATCGCAATTAACACATCACATTCGTTGGTTAAGATATTTGGCGCATAATTACCATGCATACCAACCATACCAACATTTAATGGATGTGAAGTTGGAATTGCAGATGCTCCTAAAATAGTCCAAGCAGCAGGTATTCCTGCTTTTTCTACAACTGCTTTTAATTGCTCTTCTGCCTCACTTAAAATAACTCCTTGCCCCCAAACAATTAATGGCTTTTTAGCTTCATTAATTAATTTTGCCGCAGCTTCAACTGAATTAATATCAGTTTTTGGAACAGGATTATAGCTTCTAACTTTTGTACATTTTTCATACGAAAAATCAAACTCTTCAAATTGAGCATCTTTGGTAATATCAACCAAAACTGGTCCTGGTCTTCCACTTTTAGCAATATAAAATGCTTTCGCAATTGCTTCTGGAATTTGAGATGCTTTTGTTACTTGACAGTTCCATTTTGTTACTGGTGTTGAAATTCCAACAATATCTGTTTCTTGAAACGCATCACTCCCTAATAAATGAGAAGGTACTTGCCCAGTGATACACACCATTGGTGTAGAATCTATTTGCGCATCTGCAATACCCGTAATTAAATTGGTTGCTCCTGGTCCAGAAGTAGCAATTGCTACACCAACTTTATTAGAAATTCTAGCATATCCTTGCGCAGAATGCGTTGCTCCTTGTTCATGACGTGTTAAAACGTGATGAATTTTATCTTGATACTTATATAATTCATCATAAACTGGCATAATTGCTCCTCCAGGATATCCGTAAAGAATATCTACTCCTTCTTCAATTAAGGATCTAACAATTGCCTCACTACCAGAAATACGTTCTGTAGTTTTTGATGTTTTATTTTGACTTTTTATGGTTTGTGTTTCCATATTTTTTTCTTTTTAGATGAAAGAAAAGAGAAAAAAGAATAGAGATATTTTTATTCTCATTTTCTTGATTCTTAACTCTTTGTTCTTTTCTCTTATTTTAAAATGCGTCTGTTACACATCCTTTAGATGCTGATGCAACAGTTTTTGCATATTTATATAATATTCCTTTTTTGTGTTTTAATGCTGGTTCAACCCAATTTGCTTTTCTTTCTGCTAATTCTTCATCAGAAAGCAATACATTAATTGAATTATCTTCAGCACTAATTTTAATTTTATCTCCAGTTTTCAACAATCCGATTGTTCCTCCCGATTGTGCTTCTGGCGTTATGTGACCCACAACAAATCCGTGTGTTCCACCAGAAAAACGACCATCGGTAATTAATGCTACCGATTTTCCTAAACCTGCTCCCATAATTAACGAAGTTGGTTTTAACATTTCTGGCATTCCTGGACCTCCTTTTGGACCTACATAACGAATAACGACGACATCTCCTCGTTCGACTTCTCCATTCGAAATACCTGTATTTGCAGCTTGTTCACCATCGTATACAACTGCTTTCCCTTCAAATAACAACCCTTCGTTTCCAGAGATTTTTGCAACTGCTCCTTCCGAAGCTAAGTTTCCATATAATATCTGGATGTTTCCTGATGTTTTTAATGCTTTATCTTTTGGATAAATAACATCTTGCTCATCAAATTCCATCGCTTTTACATCTGCTAAATTCTCAGCCAATGTTTTCCCTGTAACCGTTAAACATTCTCCATGTAAATATCCATTGTCTAATAAATATTTCATAATTGCTGGCGTACCACCAATACCATGAACGTCTTCCATTAAGTATTTTCCTGATGGTTTTAAATCAGCAATTAACGGAGTTCTATCACTTACTTTTTGAAAATCTTCTAAAGTAAAATCGATATCAGCTGCATGAGCAATCGCCAAAAAGTGTAATACTGCATTGGTTGATCCACCTAATGCATTTACCAAAGCAATCGCATTTTCAATTGATTTTTTAGAAATAATATCTAATGGCTTTAAATCTAATTCTAATAAATTTTTAATCGCCAAAGCCGTTCTTTCTGCTTCCGATAATTTATTTGGATTTTCTGCTGGGATTGATGAATTATACGGCAAAGCAAACCCCATACATTCAATAGCAGACGCCATTGTATTTGCGGTATACATTCCTCCACATGCTCCAGCACCAGGAATGGCTCTTTTTATAATTTCCCTATATTCTTCTTCTTCAATTTCTCCAGCAACTTTTTGCCCTAAAGCTTCAAATGCAGAAACAATATTTAATTTTCTTCCTTTATAATTTCCAGAAGCAATTGTACCACCATACATCATAATTGATGGACGATTTAAACGCAACATAGAAATTACAGCTCCTGGCATATTTTTATCACAACCAACCACAGAAATCAATGCATCATAACTTTGTGCATTCATAACTGTTTCTATAGAATCTGCAATAATATCTCTTGATGCTAATGAGTAATTCATACCCGACGTCCCCATAGAAATTCCATCAGAAACACCAATCGTATTAAATCCTAAACCAACTAAACCAGCAATTTTACACTCAACTTTTACTTCTCCAGCCAAATTGTTTAAATGCATATTACAAGGGTTACCATCGTACCCTGTACTTGCAATACCAACTTGTGCTTTTTGCATATCTTCATCAGTCAAACCAACTGCATATAACATGGCTTGTGATGCTGGCTGAGACTCATCTTGAGTTAATCTTCTACTGTGTTTATTTAAAGTCATTATCTATTCTGTTGTGTTATATACTTTTTCAAGTATCGAAAGTATTTTATTCTCTATATTTTTTTATTCTTTTTTTATTTTATTGATGATTTTCACCAATCCTAAAAATCATTTAAAATCCTAATTTTCAATATTTTAACATATTCAGTATATGATATCTATAGACATAAAAAAAAGCTTCCAAATTATGGAAGCTTTTAAATATTTATAAAATATTAAATATAGACTTCCTATCGTTGTAATGGAATTACAATGACAGAAACTAAAATGATATTTAATACTTGTTTATACATATAAAGTGCAAATATGAAAATTTATTTTTAATGCGAATCACTTTCATCGATAAAAATTATAAAGCAACCAAATCTCCAGTAGCATTTTTAGAAGGTAAATCAGATTTACCCATTAAATAAATATCTACTTGACGTGCAGCTTCTCTACCTTCAGAAATAGCCCAAACAATTAACGATTGTCCTCTACGCATATCTCCTGCTGCAAAAATATTAGGAACATTGGTTTGATATTTTCCGTATGTCGCTTTGTAATTAGAACGTCCATCTTTTTCTAATCCTAATTTATCTGCTAATGTACTTTCTGGTCCTGTAAAACCTAGAGCTAACAATGCTAAATCACATGGCCAAGTTTTTTCAGTTCCTTCAATTTCTATTAATTTTGGTCTTTCACCAGGAATCATTTCCCACTCAACATTAACCGTTTTTAAAGCAGTTAATTTTCCATCTTCATCTTTAATAAATTCTTTTGTATTGATTAACCAATTACGCTCTACACCTTCTTTATGTGAAGAAGACGTTTTTAACTGTAATGGCCAAAAAGGCCAAGGAGTTGTAGCTGAACGATGTCCAGGAGGCTTCGGCATTATCTCAAAATTTACTACTGATTTAGCTCCATGACGATTCGATGTTCCAATACAATCTGAACCAGTATCTCCACCACCAATAACAATCACATCCTTATCAGTTGCCATTACTTGATCTTTAATTTTTTGACCAAAAACAACTTTTGTTTGTTGTGTTAAGAAATCCATAGCTTGCACTACGCCATCTGCATCAATACCAGGTGTTGGCAAACTTCTTCTTTCGGTAGCACCTCCACATAAAACGACCGCATCAAATGCTTTTAAATCTTTTACATCATAATTTACACCAACATTTACATTGGTTTTAAATGTAATTCCTTCAGCTTCAAGAATTGCAATACGTCTGTCAATGATTCCTTTTTCCATTTTGAAATTAGGAATTCCGTAACGTAATAATCCACCAATAGCATCATCACGTTCAAAAACAGTAACGGTATGCCCCGCTCTATTTAATTGCTGTGCTGTTGCTAAACCTGCTGGTCCAGAACCCACTACAGCAATCGTTTTTCCGGTTCTAACTTTTGGAGGTTGTGGCTTAATCCATCCTTCTTTAAACGCACGTTCTACTATATTTTTTTCAATATTTTCAATAGAAACAGGATCTTCAATAATTCCTAGTACACATGCTTGTTCACATGGTGCGGGACATAAACGACCTGTAAACTCAGGAAAATTATTAGTAGCATGTAATACCCACGAAGCCTTCTGCCATTCACCTTGGTGAACCATATGGTTAAAATCAGGAATTAAATTCCCAAGCGGACAACCACTATGGCAAAAAGGTATTCCACAATCCATACAACGAGAACCTTGTTCTGTGATTTCTTTATCACTTAAAGGCACAGTAAATTCTTTATAATCTTTTACACGATCCTTTACTGGCGTGTATTTTTCATCTTTTCTTTCGAACTCTTTAAAACCTGTTACTTTTCCCATCGTTCTATGCTGTTAATTCTTCTACTTGTTGTTCTTCTGTCTCTAAACGTTTTAAAGCTCGTTTGTATTCAGTTGGCATCACTCTAACAAAATTATTAATGCTGTTATCCCAATCTGCTAAAATTTCTTTTCCTCTATTACTTTTGGTGTAAGAAACATGTTTTTTGATGATTGCTTTTAATTCTTCTGCATTCTCTTTTGTAATATCTTCAAATTCAATAGTCTCTGTGTTACATAAACCATTAGTGAATTTATTTTCAGGATCATATACATACGCAATACCGCCACTCATACCTGCTGCAAAATTTCTTCCTGTTTTACCAAGAACAACTACTTTACCTCCAGTCATGTATTCACAGCAATGATCTCCAACACCTTCTACAACTGCTGTTGCTCCAGAGTTTCTTACTGCAAAACGCTCTCCTGCAATTCCGTTGATGTATGCTTGACCATCAACTGCTCCGAACATACATACATTACCAACAATGATATTGTTTTCGGCAATAAAGTCTGCTTTAGCTGGTTTCTTAACAATTAATTTAGCTCCAGATAAACCTTTTCCTAAATAATCATTAGTATTTCCTTCTAGAGTAAATGTTAATCCATGTGCTCCAAATGCTCCAAAACTTTGTCCTGCAGAACCAGAGAAGTTTACATTAATAGTATCTTCTGGTAATCCTAAATGACCATATTTTTTTGAAATTTCATTACTTACAATAGCACCAACAGTTCTGTCAGTATTATTAATTGGGTAACTCAAATTCATTTTTTCTTTTCTGAATAATGCTCTATGCGAATCTTTCAAAATTTGAAAGTCCATCACATTTTCTAAAGCATGATCTTGTTTTTCAGAATTCTTAACTTCCATCTCGCTATAAACCGCTGGTCTATGTAAGATTGATGATAAGTCTAATCCTTTTGCTTTATAATGTGTGATTGCTTTATTTGCATTTATTTTATGAGTCTGACCAATCATTTCATCCATCGTACGGAATCCTAATTGTGCCATAATTGCTCTTAATTCTTCGGCTATATAATAGAAGAAATTAATTACGTGTTCTGGTGTTCCTTTAAAGTTTTTACGTAACTCTTTATCTTGAGTTGCAATACCTACTGGACATGTATTTAAATGACATTTACGCATCATAATACAACCAGAAGCAACTAAAGGTGCTGTTGCAAATCCAAATTCTTCTGCACCTAATAAGGTAGCAATTGCAACATCACGTCCAGTTTTTAACTGGCCATCACATTCTACAACAATTCTACTTCTTAAGTTATTTAATACTAACGTTTGTTGTGCTTCGGCTAAACCAAGTTCCCAAGGTAAACCAGCATGTTTTAAAGATGTTAAAGGTGATGCTCCTGTTCCTCCATCATAACCAGCAATTAATACAACATCTGCTTTTGCTTTTGCAACACCTGCGGCAATTGTACCTACACCAACTTCTGAAACTAATTTTACATTAATTCTTGCTTCACGATTCGCATTTTTCAAATCGTAAATTAATTGTGCTAAATCTTCAATGGAATAAATATCGTGATGTGGTGGTGGCGAAATCAAACCTACAAAAGGGGTTGAATTTCTTGCAGCTGCAATCCATGGTAATACTTTTTCACCAGGTAATTGACCGCCTTCTCCAGGTTTTGCACCTTGAGCCATTTTAATTTGAATCTCTTTTGCGTTTGATAAGTAATGTGAAGTCACTCCAAATCTTCCTGAAGCCACTTGCTTAATTGCAGAGTTTCTACTATCACCATTTACATCAGGTTGAAAACGTTTTCTATCTTCTCCGCCTTCACCAGAATTAGATTTTCCTCCAATTCTATTCATGGCAATCGCTAAATTTTCGTGTGCTTCTCTTGAAATAGATCCATAAGACATGGCACCCGTTTTAAAACGTTTTACAATTTCTGTCCAAGGTTCTACTTCATCTAAAGGAATTGGGTCAAAATTATCAAACTCGAATAAACCACGAATGGTCATTAAATTTTCAGCTTGTTCATTGATCGCTTTAGCATATACATCATAACTTTTCTGATCACTTAAACGAACAGCTTGCTGTAATTTTGCAACCGTAGTTGGATTAAACATATGTCGCTCACCATTACGTCTCCATCTATATTCTCCTCCAATATTTAATCCTAAATTTTTATCAATCTGATTGTCTGGATACGCTTGTTTGTATCTCTGGTCAATTTCTTTTTCAATTTCATACAATCCAATACCTTCAATTCTTGAAGCTGTGTATGGGAAGTATTTTTCTACAAATTGAGAGTTGAAACCAACTATTTCAAAAATTTGAGAACCTCTATACGAACGAAGCGTTGAGATTCCAATTTTGTTCATCACTTTTAAAATCCCTTTTCCTATCGCTTTATTGAAATTATCAACAGCTTTTTGTTCATCCATTCCTGTAATAAAACCATCTGCAACTTGCATTCTGATAATTTCATTCACCATATATGGGTTGATAGCACTTGCGCCATAACCAAATAAAGTTGCGAAATGATGTGGTTCACGCGGTTCTGCAGATTCAATAATAATATCGAAATAAGAACGCTTACGTAAACGGTTTAATTGATGATTTACAAAAGAACATGCTAATAAAGCAGGGATAGGAGCAAATTCTTTGTTTACACCTCTATCCGAAAGAATAATAATATTTGTTTTACGCTCTAATGCTTTTTCAATCTGAACGATAATATTTTCTAAAGCATCTTCTAATCCGTTAAGACCTTGTGCTTTTGGATATAACATTTCAATAGTTTCTGCTTTAAAACTTTCTATTGATATGTTTCTAATTTTTTCTAAATCGGCATTAGAAATAACAGGATTTTGAATTTTTAATTTTCTACACTGTCTTTCTGTAATGCTAAAAATGTTTCTATCTTTTCCTAATGATAAACTAATGTCTGTTACAATTTCTTCACGAATTCCATCCAATGGTGGATTTGTAACTTGTGCAAATAATTGCTTAAAGTAGTTTGAAATCAACTGTGGTCTGTCTGATAAAACCGCTAAAGGTGTATCTATTCCCATAGATCCTAAAGCTTCTTTACCAACTTGTGCCATTGGAGTAATTACTTCTTGAATATCTTCAAACGTATAGTTAAATAAACGTTGTCTAGTTTTTACATCGATGGTTTCTATAGGACACGTTTCTCCTTCATAAGGAACATCTTTTAAATGCAATCTTGTTTTATCTAACCATTCTTGATATGGTCTTTCTGAAACAATCTTACTTTTAATTTCTTCATCATTGATGATACGTCCTTCGTTCATATCCACCAAGAACATTTTTCCTGGTTCTAATCTACCGTGACTTTCTACGTCTTCTGGCGCAACTTCTACCACACCAATTTCTGAAGACATAATTAATTTTCCGCTTTTAGCAACGGTATATCTAGAAGGTCTTAAACCATTTCTATCTAATAAAGCACCAATATAATCACCATCTGTAAACGGTACAGAAGCTGGCCCATCCCAAGGCTCCATAATACACGCGTTGTATTCGTAAAAAGCTTTACGTTCTGGTGACATTGTTTTGTGCTTTTCCCAAGCTTCAGGAATCATCATCATCATCACTTCAGGTAACGACCTACCTGTATGCGTTAATAATTCTACCACCATATCCATAGAAGCTGAATCTGATTTTCCTGGTAAAATAATTGGGAATAATTTATCGATTTGTGGTCCGAAAACATCACTTTTCATGATTTCTTCACGCACACGCATTCTAGAAACATTACCTCTTAACGTGTTAATTTCTCCATTCTGACACATAAATCTAAATGGTTGCGCTAGCTCCCAAGTAGGCATTGTATTTGTAGAAAAACGTTGATGTACTAATGCCAAACGAGTAACTAAATCTCTTTCTTGAAGATCTTTAAAAAAAGGACCAATATCTTCTGGTCTTATAATCCCTTTATAAATTAAAGTTGTTGTAGATAAACTAGACACATAAAAATAAGAAACCTGAGACATTTTAGACCCAGAAATAATATGCTCTGTAATTTTACGAGCAGCATATAGTTTTGCTTTAAAAACAGCTTCAGTTATTTCTTCTGTTTTTCCAATAAAGAGTTGTTCGATATTTGGTTCTGAAGCTAAAGCAATTTCTCCTAAATTAGAGTTATCAACTGGTACTTCTCTCCAACCAAGAACTTTTAATCCTTGATTATTGATTTCTGTTTCAAAAGTATCTCTACAGAATTTATATTGATTTTTGTTTTTCGGTAAGAAAACCGAGCCTACTGCATAATCTCTTTGCTCTGGTATATCAAAATTACAAACTCTTTTAAAGTATGTATGAGGAATATCAATTAATAATCCAGCTCCATCACCAGTTTTTCCATCTGCACTAACACCACCTCTATGTTCTAGTTTTACTAAAATCTCTAATGCATCATGAATAATTTGATTTGTTTTCTCTCCTTTAAGATTACAAATAAATCCAGCTCCACAATTCTCATGTTCAAATTCAGGTAAATAAAGTCCTTGTTTCTCCATTATTATTCTTCAATTAAGTCAGCTAAATTACTTATTTTATTGAATATAATTAGGTGTTTTGGCTTTTATGATGTGATTTTTATAATGAAAATAAAATACCTATATAAAAAATTAAATAATGATAATTAAATCCAATTTAAATGATAATTTAATAAACTGGGTAAATAAAAAAAAGCCTATAAAATAAATTTTATAGACTTTTTTAAAAAACAATTAACTAACAATTCTATTCTTCTTCTATTCTTTTAATGCTCATTTAATCTAAAATCTGGGTATGCATTCATTCCATGCTCATGCTTATCTAAACCTTGTAATTCTTCTTTTTCTGAAACTCTAATTCCAACAGTTTTCTTAAGTATAAAAAATATTAAGAAAGATGTAACTATACAAAAAGCTGCATAACAAGCTACACCAGTTAATTGAGCTATAAAAGTATGCTCTGGGTTTGTAGAAAATATACCTACAGCTAAAGTACCCCAAATACCACATACTAAGTGCACTGCGATAGCACCTACTGGGTCATCTAATCTTAATTTATCAATTAATGATACTGCAAATACAATAATTGCTCCTGCAATACCTCCAATAATAATAGCGCTTTCTGGAGTCATAACATCTGCTCCAGCTGTAATACCAACTAAACCACCTAAAATACCATTTAAAAACATGGTTAAATCAAGGTTCTTATATTTAATAAATGATACTAATGCTGCTATAACACCACCTGCTGCTGCTGCTAAACATGTTGTTACTAATGTTAATGATGTTAATGTTGGATCAGCAGAAAGTACAGAGCCTCCATTAAATCCAAACCAACCTAACCATAGTATTAAAACACCAGCAGTTGCTAAGGGTATGTTATGTCCAGGAATAGCTTTTGAAACTCCATCTTTAAATTTACCAATTCTTGGACCTAATAACCAAACTGCTACTAAGGCAGCCCATCCACCAACTGAATGTACTAATGTTGAACCAGCAAAATCATAAAAACCTAACCCGTCTAAGAATCCTCCACCCCATTTCCAAGAACCTGCAATTGGATAAATTAAACCTACATAAATAACTGTAAAAATCATAAAAGGACCTATTTTCATACGTTCTGCTACTGCTCCAGAAACTATCGTAGCTGCTGTTGCTGCAAACATCCCTTGAAATAAGAAATCTGTCCACCATGTATAACCTCCGTCTGCATATTCAGGTGTCATACCATTTTCTGGTGGTGTAATTCCTGGAACAATTGAACCTATAAATCCATTAAATTCTCCAGGATACATTAAATTAAATCCAATTAAGTAATATAATAACAATCCAACGGTGATAATAAATATGTTTTTGAATAAAATATTTATTGTGTTTTTCTGTCTTGTTAAACCTATTTCTAAAAATGCAAATCCTGTATGCATAAAGAAAACTAAGGCTGTACAGATCATCATCCATACATTATTTGTTGTAAATATTTCCATGTGTGTGTTGTTGTATTTTGGTTAAATTAATTTAATGTATCTCCTCCTTTTTCGCCAGTTCTAATACGGTAACTATCTTTAATATCAGAAACAAAGATTTTACCATCTCCTACTTCTCCAGTTGCTGCCGAATTAATAATAGCATCAATAGCTATATCTTCAAAATCGTCATTTACTACAATAGCTATATGCCTACGTTGAATATCACTTGTACTAAAAGAAACACCTCTATAAACATGCCCTTCTTTTTCATTGCCTAAACCTGTTACATCCCAATAAGAGAAGAAATTCACTCCTACTTTGTGCAATGCGTCTTTAACGGCACTGAATTTTGATTTTCTAATAATTGCTTCAATTTTTTTCATGGTATAAAAATTTAAATGTTATTAAAATTTGTAAACCGCAGCTATCGTTGCTCCAGTAACATTGTTTTTCCCAAAGAAAGTAACATCATTAGAAGTATCATATCTTACCTCAGTAAGTAATGACAAGCTATCTGTTAATGTTGTACTACCTGTTAAAGTAAAAGCTGATTGATTTGCATCTCCAGCACCAGAAGTAGTTGTATAAAACTCAGGTCTTAAACCTAACGAAAATTTCTCTGAAAATTTGTTCTGTAAATATAAAGCTAAACCTTGGTAACCTGCATCTGCTTTACTAGAATTTGAGTATGCAGCATTGATTCCGAAATAAAATGTATCTGTTAAATCAAATCCACCAGTATAATCAATAAAAAATACATCTGTTGGTCCACCCTGTGCAACTGCACCATATACTAAGTTTAAGTATTGACCTTTATATCCTGTTTGAAATCCTAATTGATAATCATCTGTTGGGTTTGCTCCTGCAGTAATTGCATGTGGATTTGTAAACGCAAACATAAATGATAAATCTTCTGAAGAAGCATAATCTAATTTAATACCAGTATGTGAAAATGGCCCAGCATTAAATAAATATGATACTGAGTAATTAAAGTTTCCAGTTGGGGAAATCACTTCGTACCCTAAAAACGTATTAAATTGTCCTAAAGTTATTGTAACACTTTCTGAAGCTTTATAATACGCATATAATTGATTGATTGCACCAGTATAAGCATTTGCTGCATTTGCTCTTGGACCGTACGCTAAATCTGCAACAATACCAGCTTTTCCTTTTTCATAAGAAAAAATAGTATTTACCATTCCTAATCCGAAACCATTTGCTGGAACATCCGTTAATACGCCAACTGAACCTAATGAGTTTTTTGAAAAGTTACTACTGTAATAAGTATCTACAGTACCGCTAAGTGAAAAAGTACCCTTTTCTTCTTTTTCTTCCTGTGCTAATACAGTAAAACTGAATGTTGATAAAAGTAATAATGTAAGTGTTTTTTTAATTGACATAATTGATTTGTTTTTTAATTTTTATATGCAGCAAAACTACTACACAAAAGTCTTTCAATCCAAACAACAGCAAGCCTTAAGCGTTACGAAAACGATTTCGAAAACGAAGTGAGTGTCAAAAAAAATAGGGTAAAAATTAAAATTTGATAAAATCAATTTAAACGAACATTAATAAAATATGATATCAATAAAATGATGTGAATAATTTACGAATGACATAAAAATGACAGTTCATTGAAAATAATTTAAAAAAAACATCGAAATCAACCATTTTATTGAGTTATTTTCATTGATTTAAGACAAAATGATTAATATTTTTCAATGAAAAATCAATTTTACTGAGAATATTTCAAAATACCAATAAAGAAAGTCAGTTTTACTTAAATAATAGTACTCTGCCCCATGTGAATGTTCTGGAAATTTAGATTACTATCATCCTGATTTTGAATATAATCTGCAATAAAGTGCCCAACTTTAGATGTTGTAGCTGAATAAGAATTCTTTCCTTTTATATCTTCTGTAGTAATACCTAGGTTTAGCGATTTTTGTACTCCCCTTTCAATAGCATCAGCTTCTTCATCTAATCCTAAATGCTCTAATAACATAGCCGCAGATAGAATTGATGCTAATGGATTTGCAATATCTTTTCCTTTTGCTTGCGGAAAAGAACCATGAATGGGTTCAAATAAAGCATTTTCTGTCCCTATTGATGCTGAAGCTAATAAACCTATAGATCCACCTATAACACTTGCTTCATCAGAAATAATATCACCAAAAAGATTCTCGGTTAAAATTACATCAAACTGTTTAGGGTTTAGAATAATTTGCATTGCTGCATTATCAACAAATAAAAATTCTAACGTTACATCTTTATATTCTTTTGCGATTTCCGTAACTGTTTTCCTCCACAATCTAGAAGTCTCTAAGACATTAGCTTTATCTACAAGTGTAAGTTTTTTCTTTCTATTTTGTGCAGCTTTAAATGCAACATGAGTAATTCTTTCAATTTCTTCTGTTGAATACACACAACCATCAAAAGCTTTTTTACCGTCTTCACTTAGTTTTTTCTCACCAAAGTATATACCTCCAGTTAATTCTCTATAAATGACAATATCTGTTCCTTTAATCACTTCTTCTTTTAAAGGAGAGTTTTTTAACAGCTTTTCATACGCTTTTACGGGTCTAACATTACAGAATAACCCTAATTCTTTACGAAGTTTAAGTAAACCTTGCTCTGGACGAATTTTAGCTGCTGGATCATTATCATATTTTGGATCTCCTATTGCTCCAAATAAAACCGCATCAGAATTTTTACAAATCTCTATAGTTTCATCAGGTAAAGGATTCCCAGTTTTATCAATTGCTATTGCACCCATTAATGCTTCTTTGAAGATAAAAGTATGATCATACTGATCTCCAATAGCTTGTAACGCTTTTTTTGCTTGAGCTGTTACTTCTGGTCCTATACCATCTCCCGGGATTACTGCAATATTAAATTTCATAACTATATTAATTAAGCCATTGCAATTTTTGATGTTTTATTGACTTCTTTCATAATTAAATGAAGATCATTATCAATCACTTCTTTTTGTTTATCAGCATATTGTAAAAATGATTGATACGCAGAATCTAACTGAACTTTAGTTAATTCGTACCCAATCTTTTTTGCTCTATACGCTAGCGCAGCTCTACCACTTCTTGCCGTAAGTACAATTGCACTTTCTGTAACACCTACATCTTCTGGATCCATAATTTCATAGGTTTCTCTATTTTTTATGACTCCATCTTGATGTATTCCAGAACTATGCGCAAACGCATTTGCACCAACAATAGCTTTGTTTGGCTGAACAAACATACCCATTTTCTCACTTACCATTCTACTTGTATCATACAATAGCTTCGCATTAATGTCTGTTTCTAAATTTAAATATGGGTGTTGTTTTAAGATCATTACAACTTCTTCTAACGCTGTATTTCCTGCACGCTCACCAATACCATTTATTGTACATTCTATTTGACGTGCTCCGTTAATTGCTCCTGCAATAGAATTGGCTGTTGCTAATCCTAAATCATTATGACAGTGACAAGAAATTATTACATTCTCAATCCCTTTAACGTTATCTTTTAAATACTTGATTTTCGCTCCATATTCTTCAGGCAAGCAATATCCTGTAGTATCAGGAATGTTTAAAACTGTAGCACCAGACTTTATAACTTCCTCACAAACTTTTGCTAAAAAAGCATTATCTGTTCTACCAGCGTCTTCTGCGTAAAACTCTACGTCATCTACAAAATTCTTTGCATATGCTACCGCTTCTTTTCCTCTTCTAATAACTTCTTCTTGAGAAGTTTTGAATTTATATTTTATATGAGAATCACTAGTACCAATACCTGTATGAATCCTAGGGATTCTAGCATGTTTTAATGCTTCTGCAGCAACTTCAATATCTTTTTTAACGGCTCTGGTTAAACCACAAACTGTTGCGTTTTTTACAATTTTAGCAATTTCTTCAACAGATTTGAAATCTCCTGGACTCGAAACAGGAAAACCAGCCTCTATAATATCAACACCTAAAAGGTCTAATCGTTCGGCGATAATTAGTTTTTCTGTTGTATCTAATTTACACCCCGGAACTTGTTCTCCGTCTCTAAGTGTGGTATCAAAAATTTGGACTTTGTTATCCTTCATTCTACTTTTGCTTTATTCTATTAAAACAAATGTATATATTGGCTTTCCAAACGAGTATTTTTAATCTTATGTATTACGACATTAAACCTTTTAATCACCCATATAAAAAACTGTAAATCAATTTTTTATGAATAAATTCGTTACAGCAGCCAACCAACAAAAGGATTCTCTTTTTATTTTGATAAAATCTTTATCAAAATCTGAAAAGAGGCAATTTAACCTTTATGTAGGGCGGTTAGAGGGAAATGTAGATGCAAAATTCTTTTCGCTTTTTAAATTTTTAGAAAAGCAAAAAACCTATGATGAAAAGAGCATTATTAGCAGTGGAATTGTTAGTAAACAGCAACTTTCTAACTTAAAAGCACATTTATATAAGCAGCTTTTAATTAGTTTACGAATGAATCCGGCGCATAAAAATATACGAATTCAGATTAGAGAACAATTAGATTTTGCCACGGTTTTATATCAAAAAGGATTATATAAACAAAGTTTAAAATTATTAGACAAAGCCAAAACTATGGCGCTGGATAATGAAGAAAAAAACATTGCATACGAAATTGTTGAGCTTGAAAAAGTTATTGAAAGTCAATACATTACACGAAGTATTGATACAAGAGCAGACGAGCTTACAATACAAGCAAAAGAACTTAGTCAGCAAAATGTCATCACTAGTAAATTATCAAATTTATCATTACAACTCTACGGTATTTTATTAAAAACCGGATATGTGAAAAATGATGTTGAGTTTACGAAAGTCAATGAATATTTTGATGCAAGATTGCCTTCATACGAATTTAAAAACTTTGGTTTTCGTGAAAAACTTTGGCTATATAAAGCGCATTTATGGAGAAGTTTATTAACGCAAGATTTTCTACAGAGTTATAAATATGCACATAAATGGGTATATCTTTTTAAAGACAATCCTAAAAACATAACGGTACATCCAGTTTTCTATTTAAAAGGGAAAAATTATTTATTAGAGGCTTTATTTTTTATCCAAAAAAATGAAGAGTTTGATAAAGAACTTACACAATTTGAATATGAAATAGAAAATGACCTTATTCCTAAAAACAGAAATACAGATTTATTAATTTTTCAATATTATCATTCAAATCAGTTACATAAACATTTTTTAAATGGAACTTTTGCAGAAGGTGAATATTTAGTTGATGAAATCAATCAAAAAATAAAAGAATACAGTCATCGATTAGATAAACATCATACCACTATTTTGAACTATAAAATTGCCTGCCTCTATTTTGGTATGGGAGAAAATAAAAAATGTATCGAGTATTTATCAAAAATAATTAATGCTAAAAAACTCTATGTTGGTGAGGATTTACAATGTTTTGCTAGGGTTTTAAATTTAATTGCACATTATGAATGTGGATTAGATTATCATCTAGAAAGGCAATTTAAAGATACGTTTAAGTTTTTACTTAAGATGGAAAATTTGCAAGAGGTGCAAAAAGAATTTATTGTTTCTATTAGATCTTTAAGTGATGTTTTTCCACATGAAATAAAGAAGGAATTCAAAAAAATCCATACTCGTTTAAAGGTTTTTGAAAATCATCCTTATGAGAAAAGAGCCTTTTTATATTTAGATATCCTTTCTTGGCTAGAGAGCAAGATAGAGAATAAACCTATTGCAGAGATCATTAAAGAAAAAGTAAAAAAAAGAGGTAAATAATTAAAATTTCGAATTTATTAGAGTTTTCATTATTAGATTGATATTAATTACCAGTTTTCACAAAAAAAACAACAAAAACATTTTATCAAAAAAAAAATAGATATACTTTTGATGCATGATTTTTAACAAAAGAAATACAATTACTTCTACTACAGCTACAACGGCTGTAACGATTTCTTTTGGATCTACAACAAACACAACAACTACCCTTTAGGGGTTTAAACTATACATATCAGCTAGGTTAGGTTATATTTTTGAAAGAACAAAAACAGATAACTAAACAAAAAAACAATATTAATTTCTTATAAAAATACAATGAAAGTTTTAAAATTTGGCGGATCATCTGTAGCCAATCAAATAAACATAAAGCAAGTTTTACAAATTGTAAAACAAGTTTCTAATAAAGAAAAAACAATAGTAGTCGTTTCTGCTTTTGGAAAAACTACCGATAAATTATTAGCTGCTGCTGATGCTGCTTTAACAAACATTTCTGAAGCTAAAAAATTAGTCTCAGAATTAAAAGAATTACACTTTTCTGTTATTGATGATTTAATCAATAAAGAAAATCAAACCTCTGTAAAAGAAACAGTTAATACTCTTTTAGAAAGTTTAAGTTCTATTTATGATGGTGTTCATTTATTAAAAGAATTATCTCCAAAAGCATTAGGAACTATTGCTAGTTTTGGTGAGCAATTATCTTCTTATATTATTGCTGAAGCTGCAAAAAATGAGCTTGATGCAACACATAAAGATAGTAGAGAATTGATTTCTACTAATGATGTATATGTAGATGCACATGTTGATTTTAATACAACTAATAAAAATATTGAAGACTTTTTTAATTCAAATAACAAACAAGTAACCATTTTAGGCGGATTTATTTCTAGCAATAAAAACGGCGAAACAACAACTTTAGGTCGTGGAGGATCAGATTACTCTGCAGCTATTTATGCTTCAGCTTTAGACGCTAACGAATTACAGATTTGGACAGATGTTAGTGGAATGTACACCGCAAATCCAAGAGTTGTAAAACAAGCATTTGCAATTACTCAGATTTCATATCAAGAAGCAATGGAATTATCGCACTTTGGTGCAAAAGTATTGTATCCACCAACAATTCAACCTGTTTTACAAAAACAAATTCCAATCAGAATTAAAAATACATTTGACCCTGAAAACGAAGGAACATTAATCTCTAAAGATTCAAAAAATAACAGAGCTGTAAAAGGAATTTCACATATAGAAAACATAAGCTTAATTACTTTGGAAGGTAGCGGAATGGTTGGTGTACCTGGTTTTTCTAAACGAATGTTCGAAAATCTTTCTTTACACAATATTAACATTGTTTTTATCACTCAAGCCTCTTCAGAACATTCTATTTGTATAGGTATTTACGATCAAGATGCTACAAAAGCAAAAGATTTATTAGACGATGTTTTTGAATATGAAATTCAGCGTAAAAAGATAAAACCAGTTTCTATTGAAAGTGACTTAGCAATTATAGCTTTAGTGGGTGACAACATGAAAAATCATCAAGGTTTAAGTGGTCAAATGTTTAGCGCTTTAGGTAGAAATAACGTAAATATAAGAGCGATTGCTCAAGGAGCCTCAGAAAAAAACATTTCGGCTGTAATTAATAGTTCTGATGCAAAAAAAGCATTAAACACCTTGCATGAGCAGTTTTTTGAAGAAAAAATAAAACAACTAAACCTTTTTGTTACTGGTGTTGGAAATGTTGGCGAACGTTTTTTAGAAGTAGTTCAAAAACAAGCTTCTTACCTTAAGAAAAATTTAAAATTAAAGATTCGTGTTATTGGAATTTCTAATTCTAGAAAAATGGTTTTCAATGAAAAAGGAATCGATTTATCGAACTGGAAAGAACAATTAGATTCTGGCGAACCAACAACGTTAGAATCCTTTTTTGATAGAACAAAATCGTTGAATTTCCGTAATTCTGTCTTTATAGATAATACTGCAAATCAAAAAGTTTCTGAAGTATATGAGAAATATTTACTACAAAGCATTGCTGTAGTAACTTGTAATAAAATCGCTTGTGCTTCTAATTTAGATAATTATAAAAATTTAAAGAGTATTTCTACTAAATACAATGCTCCTTTCCTATTTGAAACTAATGTTGGTGCTGGTTTACCGATAATTGACACCTTGAAAAACTTAGTTGCATCAGGCGATAGAGTTCATAAAATTCAAGCTGTTTTATCTGGAACCTTAAATTATGTTTTCAATAATTTTAATGATACAAATACATTTCACGATGTAGTTGCTGCCGCTCAAGCAGAAGGATTTACAGAACCAGATCCTAAAATTGACTTAAGTGGAATTGATGTTGCCAGAAAAATATTGATTCTTGCTCGTGAAAGTGTTTATAACTTAGAACTTTCAGATATTAAGAACAATGCATTTTTACCAGAAAAAAGCTTAGAAACTACTAATAATGACGATTTTTACGCGTCGTTAACTGAATTTGAAAATCAATTTCAGCAAATATTTAAGGAAGCAAACGATAAAAATTGTCGATTAAAATATGTTGCCGAGTTTGAAAACGGAAAAGCTAATGTTGGCTTACAACATATTCCTTCAGATCATCCATTTTATAATTTAGAAGGAAGTGATAATATTGTATTGTTTTTTACAGACAGATATCCTGTAAATCCTTTACAGATAAAAGGTGCTGGTGCTGGTGCAGAAGTTACTGCTTCAGGTGTATTTGCAGATGTAATTAGAATTGGTAATAATTAAATTATGGATGAATTAAAAATATTTTCTCCTGCTACTGTTGCAAATGTTTCCTGTGGATTTGACTCTTTAGGGCTAGCAATTGATGCGTTAGGAGATGAAATGACATTTACTAAAACCAAGGATAAAGGTGTAAAAATATCTTTAATAACTGGTGCTAATTTACCTGTCGAAGCAGAAAATAATGCTGCTGGCGTTGTTGCTTTAGCAATGCTAGAAAAACATTCAGTAGATTTTGGAATTACCATGACCATGCATAAAGGTTTTTCTCCTGGTAGTGGATTGGGTAGTAGCGCAGCGAGTGCTGCCGGAGCAGCTTTTGGTGTAAACGAATTATTAGGCAAACCTTTTAGTCAATTAGAGTTAACTCAATTTGCTATGTTAGGTGAAGAAGCTGCCTGTGGTACACAAATCGCTGATAATGTTGCAGGAGTAATTTTCGGAGGATTTGTATTGATTAGAAGTTATCATCCATTAGACATCATTAAATTACCAGTTCCGAGTGAATTACGAGTTGTTGGAATTCATCCTCAAATAGAAGTTAAAACAAAAGACGCAAGAGATGTTTTACCGAAAGACGTTCCTTTAAAGGATGCTGTAACTCAGTGGGCAAATGTTGGTGGATTAATTAGCGGTTTACATTCCAATGATTATAACTTAATTTCCAATTCATTAACCGACGTTATTGTAGAGCCAGCAAGAAAACATTTAATTCCACATTTTGATTTAGTGAAAAGTGAAGCTATCAAAGCTGGAGCATTAGGTGCTGGAATATCAGGTTCTGGACCTACAATTTTTGCACTTTGTAAAGGTGATGAAATTGCTGAAAAAGTATACAATGCGATTGACAAAGCATATCAAAATAAAAATATAGATTATAATTTATTTACTTCTAAAATTAGTACAGAAGGAGTGAAAATAATTTCTTAGTTATTAGAAATGTAACTAGCACTAAAGACAAAAAAAATGAACTACTATAGTTTACATCATAAATCACCAAAAGTAAGTTTTCAAGAAGCTGTTGTTAAAGGATTAGCGCCAGATAGAGGTATTTATTTTCCAGAAAACATCACGCCAATCTCTAAGGAGTTTATTGATACTATTGGTGATTATTCTAATGAAGAAATTGCTTACGAAGCGATTAAACAATTTGTTGGTGATGAAATTCCAAAAGATGTTTTACAACAGATTATTAAAGAAACGATCAACTTTGATTTTCCTGTAGTTGAGATTGAAAAAAACATCGGAACTTTAGAATTATTTCATGGTCCTACCATGGCATTTAAAGATGTTGGTGCACGATTTATGGCACGTTGTTTAGGCTATTTTAATAGAAATAACAACAATCAGATTACTGTTTTGGTTGCTACTTCTGGTGACACTGGAGGTGCTGTAGCAAACGGATTTTTAGGTGTTAAAGGTGTAGATGTAGTTATTTTATATCCTAGCGGAAAAGTGAGTGATATTCAAGAAAAGCAATTAACAACTTTAGGTCAAAATATTAAAGCGTTAGAAGTTGATGGCGTTTTTGATGATTGTCAAGAAATGGTGAAAACTGCTTTTTTAGATAGTGATATTCCTAGAACCTTAACTTCAGCAAATTCAATAAATATTGCACGTTGGCTACCACAAATGTTTTATTTTTTCTTTGCTTACAAACAAGTATATAAAAAGAATAAAGAAGTTGTTTTTTCTGTACCAAGTGGAAATTTCGGAAATATTTGTGCCGGTTTAATGGCGCAAAAATTAGGACTACCAGTAAAACAATTTATTGCTGCAACCAATGTTAATGACACCGTTCCTAATTATTTAGTAGACGGCGTTTACAATCCAAAACCATCTAAAGCAACAATTTCTAATGCTATGGATGTTGGAAATCCAAGTAATTTTATCAGGATTCAAGAATTATTTAATAACGATTTAGAAGCATTAAAAACTGCTTTTTCTTCTTATTCTTTTACGGATGAAGCAACGAAAGTTGCTATGAAAGACATCTATAAAAACGCTAATTATGTTGCAGATCCTCACGGAGCTGTAGGGTATTTAGGTTTAAAAGAATATAAAATAACAGAAGAGCAATTCGGAATTTTCTTAGAAACGGCACATCCAGTAAAATTTTTAGATGTTGTTACAGAAACGCTACCTGTAGAAGTTGAAATTCCTGAGCAAATAAAATCAGTTATTGATAAAGAAAAAGAAGCTTTAAAGATTGGAACTTATGAGGAGTTGAAAAGTTTTTTGAATAGTTAGTTTATAACTCTATTAAAATCTTCATTTTGTTAATTCCTACGAAAGCAGAAGCCCTTTTAACAATTTTAGGTATAGATTCCTGCTTTTGCAGGAATGACAAAAAAATACTACTCAAACAAATCAGAAGACAAGTATCTGTCTCCTCTATCACAGATAATAGCAACAATTACGCCTTTGTCTATTGTTTTAGCTAGTTCTAAAGCAGAATAAACTGCTCCACCACTACTCATTCCAGAAAATATTCCTTCTTCCTTAGCTAATCGCTGTGTCATATTTCTAGCATCTTCTTCTCCAACTTCTATAACTTGATCTACTTTTTTAGCATTAAAAATAGCAGGTTTATAATCTTCAGACCATTTTCTAATTCCTGGTATTCTAGAACCTTCTTTGGGTTGAGCTCCAATAATAGTGATATCTTTATTTTGTTCTTTTAAGAAATCAGAAACACCCATTATGGTTCCTGTTGTTCCCATAGCAGAAACAAAATGTGTTACTTGGCCTTCAGTATCGTTCCAAATTTCTGGCCCAGTAGTTTTATAATGTGCTTTAAAATTATCGTTATTATCAAACTGATTCAATCTAAAATATCCTTTCTTATACTTTAAATCTAAGGCATGATCTCTTGCTCCTTCCATACCTAAATCCTGTGGTGTCAAAACAACTTCCGCTCCATAAGCTCTCATCGTTTTAATTCGTTCTGGAGTAGAGTTTTCCGGTAAAACAAGTACCATATTTACACCTAAAACCTTTGCCATTAAAGCCAAAGCAATACCTGTATTTCCACTAGTAGCTTCTACTAAAGTATCACCTTCTCTTATGTTTTGTCTTTTAAGCGCTTCAGAAATCATATTAAAAGCAGCTCTATCTTTTACACTTCCACCTGGATTATTTCCTTCAAGTTTCAGTAATAATCGTACACCCTCTTTTTTTAAGATATTTCTAACCTCAACTAAAGGAGTATTTCCTACAAAATCGATAATACTTTTTGTCTTCATCTTAGGACTTTCTTTTTATGATTTTATTCTCTGATTGCTCAATTACTAAAGAATTTTCTGGAATAGATTCAGTTACACAAACATTAGCTCCAATAATAGAATTCTCACCAATTACAACATCACCACCTAAAATAGTAGCATTTGCGTATATAGTTACATTATTTTCTATCGTTGGATGCCTCTTTGTGGAAGCTAAATTCTTAGCAACTTGGATTCCGCCTAAAGTAACTCCTTGATAAATTTTCACGTCATCTTTAATCACAGTCGTTTCTCCAATAACAATTCCTGTTGCGTGATCAATAAAAAATGATTTTCCAATGACCGCTCCTGGATGAATATCTGTACCTGTTAAACTATGTGCAAACTCGCTCATCATTCTAGGTAAAATCGGCACCTCTAATTTGTATAATTGATGACTTAATCTATGAATAACTATTGCATAAAAACCAGGATACGCTAAATATACTTCCTCTAAACTTTTACAAGCCGGATCTGTATTATTAAAAGCATTTGCGTCTAAATCTAACGCTTCTCTAATTTCTAAAAAACTAGTTGTGTAAACTGACCAAATACCTTTTAAATCTTTAATGTTAAGTTTTGAAGAAATTGCACAAAAAAGCTGTTCAATTTCTTCTTTATGAGCACTTTTATAAACTTCATCAAACAATGCATAAAACAATTGTTTTGTGAATTTTTCTACGGTGTCTTTTAAACAAACATTATAGCTTCTCAAACGTGTAATTTCTTCTACTTTCATTATGATTCTGGAGCTAAAGTTACTTCCAATCCTTCTAAATTAGGGGTCATTTGTATTTGACAACCTAATCTACTATTATCTTCTACATCAAATGCTTCTGCTAACATTGCATCTTCATCGTCAGTCACTTCATTTAATTCATGATCGGAATTCACGTAACACTGACAAGAAGCACACATTGCCATACCTCCACAAACACCAATGGTTCCTTCTGGAGCAAGCTCGTAAGAACGAACTACTTCCATCAAATTCATTGCCATATCTGTAGGTGCTACAACTTCGTGTACAACTCCTTCTCTATCGGTTATTTTTATGTTAATATCACTCACTAATCTATCGCTTTAACAACTGCTTTTGGCGCTTCTTTTTTGGTTCCGTCAAAACCAGTAACACCACCAACTGTTGTATATTTCATTACATACTTTTTATTTGGATGAATGATTTTATACGCACTTTGACACATTAAAGTTGCTTCGTGAAATCCACATAAAATCAACTTTAACTTTCCTGGATACGTATTTACATCTCCGATTGCAAATATACCGGGAATATTTGTTTGATAGTCTAAAGCATTGTTAACTTTTATAGCATTTTTCTCAATTTCTAATCCCCAATTAGCAATTGGCCCTAATTTTGGTGATAAACCGAATAACGGAATAAAATGATCTGTATCAACAATAAATGCATCTTCTCCTTTTTTCTGAACAACAACTCCAGAAACTTTATCTTCCCCTAATATACCTACAACTTCAGCTGGAGTTATTAGATTTATCTTTCCTAAATTCTTTAATTCTTGTACTTTTTCTACAGAATCTAACGCTCCTCTAAATTCATTTCTTCTATGAATTAACGTTACCGATTTTGCAACATCCGTTAAAAAGATAGACCAATCTAAAGCAGAATCTCCACCACCAGCAATTACAACATCTTTATCTCTATATAATTCTGGCTCTTTAATAATATATTCTACACCCTTATCTTCTAACTTTTCTAGGTTTTCTAACTTTGGTTTTCTAGGTTCAAAACTACCTAAACCACCAGCAATCGCAACAATTGGTGCTTGGTGTTTTGTTCCTTTATTTGTTGTTACAATAAAAGAACCATCATCTTGCTTCTCTATCGTTTCTGCACGCTCACCCATTGTAAAACCAGGTTCAAACTGCTTAATTTGTTCTAATAAATTATCAGTTAAATCTCCTGCTAAAATTTCTGGATATGCTGGTATATCGTAAATTGGTTTCTTAGGATAAATCTCTGAACATTGTCCGCCAGGTTGAGCTAACGCATCAATTAAATGACAACGTAATTTTAACAATCCTGCTTCAAAAACGGTAAATAATCCTGTTGGCCCTGCGCCTATAATTAATATATCTGTTGTAATCATAATCTACTTTTTTTCAACTAAACTTTTCGTAAATTCATTTAGTTTTTCAACTTTTTCCTCAAAGTCTCCTTTGATGGTTTTTCTATATTCGTTTAAATTCTTCACTAAATCATCAATATTTTCAGGAATTACCTCCTCAAAAAACTGACGTAATCTTTTTGCTGTTGTTGGCGATTTTCCGTTTGTAGAAATTGCCACTTTTACATTTCCTTTGGTTACAATTCCTCCCATATAAAAATCACAATATGGTGGATTATCAGCAACATTTACTAAAATATTTTTCTTTCTACAATGTGCATATACCGTTTCGTTTACTTTTGGGATATCTGTCGTTGCTACAACAATATGCTTTCCTTTTAAATAGCGTTTTTTATATTTTTTATTGACAAGTGTTACATTTCCTTTTTTTGCTAAAGCTATGGTACCTTCTCTAAACATTGGAGAAATAATTGTAACGTTAGCATCTGGACTTGATTTTAACAAGAAAGTTAATTTTTCTTCAGCAACAAACCCACCACCTACAATTAAAACTTGAAGGTTATTAGTTTTTAAAAAAATTGGATATAAATTATTTCTCTCCATCTTTTTTACGCTAAAATACCTTGTTGATATTGTTCTTGTACCTTAAGTAATTCATCGCGATGATTTACAACTTCACCTAAAACAATAATTGCAGGATTGCTTAACTCGTTTTCATAAACAACTTTTTCTATCGTAGAAACAGTTCCTATGCCTACTTTTTCATCTTTAGTAGTTCCATTCTGAATAATTGCGACAGGTAAATCTTCTTTTCCTTCACCTTTAAATATCTCAACAATCTGAGATAATTTCCCCATTCCCATTAATATCACAACAGTTGCATTTGTTTTTGCTGCCATAGCAACATCACTAGAAATTTTATGTTGTTTAGTTGTACCGGTAATTACCCAAAAGCTTTCTGAAATACCTCGTTTGGTTAGCGGAATATTTTGATAAGCTGGAACTGATAATGAAGACGAAATTCCTGGAACTACCGATACTTCTAAACCATATTTTGCTGCATACTCCATTTCTTCTGCACCTCTACCAAATATAAATGGATCTCCTCCTTTTAACCTGATAACATGCCCATGAGAATGACCTCTTGCAACTATTAATTCGTTAATTTGTTCTTGTTGATATTTATAACAACCTCTTCTTTTTCCTACAAAAATGATTTCTGCGTCTGGATTTACATACCCTAAAAGTTCATCATTTACCAAAGCATCATATAAAACCACATCAGCAGCTCTTAAAGCATTAATCGCTTTTAAAGTAATTAACTCAACATCTCCTGGTCCTGCACCAACAATGGTTAATTTTGGCTTATTTAAATTCATCATTATATCGTTTTTTCTACAACAGCTGTTTCAGCTTCTCTACACGCTCTTACTTTTTGTAAAAATACATTTGCATCTTTTATATATTTCTCTGCAAATTCTGCAGTTGGAGCATACTTGTTTATCTGATAAATCACATCAGAAAAAGAAGCTCCTAAATCTATTTTCCCAGATGAAACAAATAATTCATCAAATTGAGAAATAATACTAGCGTGTGTATTAGTTTTCTTATTTTCTGCTAATAATGATGCTTTCGCAGAATTCACTATAGATTGATATGCGTAATAAATTGCTCCAGAATACACTCCGTTTTCAAAAGCTTCTTTTGCATTGTCTATTTTTTCTTCACTTTCCAAGAATAATGTTGCAATTAAATCAATAACAACACCTGCACATTCTCCAATTCCGATTTCTTTTACATATTTTTCTTCTTCTCCCCAATCAATAAAATCTTCTTGAGTTAAATTAGAAACATCTTGTAAATCGTTTAAAAAATCATAAAAATATTTCTCACCTTTTTCTTTATAATAGTCAACAAATTGTTTTCCGTTTGCGTTGGCTTCAAAATCATTTAAAATTCTACGTAAAGCTTCTGGCCCTCTTCTAGCAGGTACTTTCACAACTTTATCAGCAAAAATTCCATTTCCATCACCCAAATTACCACCGCCTAATAAAACTTGTAAAGCTGGTGCAACTAATTTTTCTGGAGTTCTTACTGTCATCCCTTGAAAACCTATGTTTGCCATATTGTGTTGTCCACAAGCATTCATACATCCACTAATCTTAATAACTAAATCTTGATTTTCTAAATATTGAGGATATTCAGCAGCAATCATTCTTTCTAATTCCTCTGCGATTCCTGTACTACTTGCTATCCCTAAATTACATGTATCTGTTCCTGGACACGCTGTAATATCTACTGCTTTATTATATCCAGCTTCTACAAAACCTAATTTTTCTAATTCTTGATAGAAATACGGAATCAAATCTTCTTTAACAAACGGTATAACAATATTTTGACGTAATGTTAAACGAATTTCACCTGCTGCATATTTTTCTACTAAATCTGCTAATAAACGTGCTTTATCTGTATAAAAATCTCCTAATAAAACCTTAATTCCGATTCCATAAAAACCTTCTTGTTTTTGTGGAATTAAATTGGTTGATTTCCATAAATTAAATGCTGCTTGATCTTTAATTTCTACTTTTGGCGTATCTACAGAAACTGGAGTAGATGGCACATAAGAATCTGCATCAATAGCAACTGTTTTAAGTTCTATTGCATTTTGTTCTTGTTCAATTAATTCTCTAAAAGCTTCTAAACCGATATCTTTTAATAAGAATTTCATTCTTGCTTTCGCTCTACTTTTACGCTCACCAAAACGATCAAAAATTCTTAAAACTCTTTCCATTACTGGAATAATTTTATCAGAAGGTAAAAAATCATATAACACTTCTGCATGTCTAGGTTGAGAACCTAATCCACCAGCTACCATCACTTTAAAACCTCTAACACCATCTTGAATTTTAGCAATATATCCTAAATCATGTAAATAAGACAAACCTGTATCTTCATCCGTAGAAGAAAAAGAAACTTTAAACTTACGCCCCATTTCTTGACAGATTGGATTACGTAAAAAGAATTTATACAATGCATCTGCATACGGAGAAACATCAAAAGGTTCGTTTACATCAATTCCTGCAGTTTCTGATGCTGTTACATTTCTAACAACATTACCACAAGCTTCACGTAAGGTAACATCATCACGCTCTAATTCTGCCCATAATTCTGGAGTTCTATTTAAATCTACGTAATGAATTTGAATATCTTGACGCGTTGTAATATGTAATCTTCCTCTAGAATATTCGTCCGAAACTTCAGAAATTCTTCTTAATTGATTACTCTTAACTTTACCATATGGTAATTTTATACGAATCATTTGAACGCCTGCTTGACGCTGACCGTAAACACCTCTAGCTAAACGTAGACTTCTAAATTTTTCTTCGTCGATTTGTAAATTATTGAACTTTGCAATTTTATCTGCTAATTCTATAATATCTTTTTCTACAACTGGGTTTTCTATTTCTGTTCTAAAACTTTGCATACTCTTATCTTTTTAACAGTAACTTACTTAATAAAGCCTACTCCTGCTGTTGTGTTTGTTTTTGGGTTGATTAAAATAAAGGCGCCATTTGCTTTGTTATTTTCATAACTATCCACAAATAATTGTTTGCTTAACTTTAAGCTTACTTCACCAATTTGATTTAATGTTAATTGAGAAACATCTTCTGTTTTTCCTGAAAAATCTGTATGAATAATCGACGATAAATTCATGATTTTTGCCTGCGCATCATTAACACCATGTTTTATATAATATTTAGATGACGCTTGTAAAGGATCTTTATCCATCCAACAAATAGTAGCATCTAATTGCTTAGTAACTGTTGGTTCTTCGCCAGACTTTACTAACATATCTCCTCTACTTACATTTACATCATCTTCTAAAGTGATGCTTACAGAACTTCCTCTTTTTGCTTTTAAATATTCTTTATCAAAAAACTGAATACTTTTTATTTTTGATTTTGTTGCTGATGGTAAAACTGTCACTTCATCTCCAACAGTTAAATCACCTCCATAAATTTTTCCAGCATATCCTCTATAATCATGATAATCTTCTGTTTTAGGGCGAATAACATTCTGTACAGGAAAACGCGTTTGAGACTGTTCTTGAACATCTTCTGGCTCTAAACCTTCTAAATAATTCAATAGTGTTTCTCCTTGATACCAATCCATTTTATCCGATTTATCAACTACATTATCTCCCTGTAAAGCAGAAATTGGTATAAATGTTATTTGCTGATTCTGATATTCGCTTTTAGAAGAAAGATATTCTATTTCTCCTTTAATTTGATTAAATTTTTCTTGAGAAAAATCAACTAAATCCATTTTATTTACAGCAACAATTACGTTTTTTACTCTCAACAAATTATTGATAAAAAAGTGACGATATGTTTGCTCTACTACTCCATTTCTTGCATCAACTAAAACAATTGAAGCTTGTGAATTTGAAGCTCCTGTAACCATATTTCTTGTATATTCTACGTGACCTGGCGTATCTGCAATAATGAAACTAGTTTTTGGTGTAGAAAAATAAATATGAGCTACATCAATTGTAATCCCTTGTTCTCTTTCCGCTACTAATCCGTCAGTTGCTAAAGAAAAATCTAAATAGTCAAAACCACGTTGTCTACTTTTTTCTTCAATTGCCTCTAACTTATCATCTGTTAATGATTTTGTATCGTATAAAATTCTACCAATCAAGGTACTTTTACCGTCATCTACACTTCCTGCTGTTGCTATTTTTAGTACGTTCATCTTCTTAACTTTAAAAATATCCTTGTTGTTTTCTTTTTTCCATTGCAGCTTCAGAACGCTTATCATCAATTCTTGCTCCTCTTTCTGAAATTGAAGAATCTCTAATTTCTTCTACTACTTTTTCTATATCTACTGCTGTTGATAAAACTGCTGCCGTACAACTCATATCACCTACAGTTCTAAATCGAACCATTCTTTCTACAACTTCCTCTTCCTCATCTCTATATACAATCTCATCATCCGCAGACCAGATTAATCCATCTCTAAAAAATGTTTTTCTTTTATGCGCAAAATAGATCGATGGAATTTCAATATCTTCTGCTTTGATATACGACCAAACATCTAATTCTGTCCAGTTTGATATTGGAAAAACACGTACATTTTGACCTAAATCAATTCTACCATTTAACATATCAAACAATTCTGGACGTTGATTTTTTTCGTCCCATTGACCAAAATCATCTCTTACTGAAAAAATACGCTCTTTCGCTCTCGCTTTTTCTTCGTCTCTTCTCGCTCCTCCAATACAAGCATCAAAACCAAACTCTTCAATAGCATCTAACAAAGTTTCTGTTTGCAACATATTTCTACTTGCATACTTACCTTGCTCTTCCTTTACACGTCCGTTATCAATATTATCTTGTACGTTTCTTACAATCAATTTTACGCCTAATTCTTTCACCAAACGATCTCTAAATTCAATCGTTTCTGGAAAATTATGACCTGTATCAATATGCATTAAAGGAAATGGAATCTTACCTGGATAAAATGCTTTTTGAGCTAATCTTACCAAAGTAATACTGTCTTTTCCTCCTGAAAATAACAATACCGGATTCTCAAACTGCGCAACAACTTCTCTAAAAATGTAAATTGCTTCGCTTTCTAATGCGCCTACTTTAATTGTATTTGTGTTCATAACCATGTCTTTTATATATGCAAACCACACTCTCTGTTGCTTTCTACCTTTGTTGGATCAAAATATTTGAACTCATTTGGTAAATTAATTTCTTCTAAATACGCATCTAATTGTTCATCAGAATAATTGTAAAATGGACTTACTTTTAAGACTCCGTCTTTACTAAATGATAAAATATCAATGCTATTTCTAAAGGCAGTTTGCCCTTTTCTTAAATTTGTAAACCATACTTCTGGCTGATGTTCTGCCAATGCTCTTTTAAATGGCTCTAACTTTACTTGCTCTGTAAACGTTACATGTTTTGGATCCTCTACAGAAGGCAATCCTAACACTATGTTTCTATGTGCTACAGACTGTTTTGGAACATATAAATGGATGTTCAACTCTAATGTTTCAATCAATTCTTCAGCATGTTTATATGTCTGCGGAGTATTATAACCTGTATCGCACCAAATAACTTTTGTAGATGGATTCACCTTAGAAACCAGTCCTAAAATGGCGGATTCATAAGGTCTAAAATTAGTTGTGATGATGGTTTTTTTATTCAATTCAAAAACCCATTCCACTATTTGTTTAGGATTTAAATTCTTTAATCCTTCGTTTAATTCTTCTAAATTTAATTCTGCTTGTAAACTCATTATCTCCCCCATTTTATAGTATTCCAAACTCTTTCATGAAAGAAATACAACACTAATTTTGTTAAAAAATCTACGGATGCTATGGTAGCTGCTAATGCTATTTTTCCGCTGATAAAATATGAAACCACTAACGTATCTAGCGTCCCTACAATTCTCCAACTCAATGCTTTTGCTACGCTACGTATCGGTTTCTCAGAATTTTTATCATCCTCAAAACTTCCTTTTGCTTCTTTTTTATTTAAAATCACCTGATCTAAAATCATAATAATTCAACATTTTTATTACCCTATTAATTCAATAGAGTATGCAAACATAATGCATTTTTATTAATAAAAATAAGAATGAAAGTGAATAATTCGTTAAATCCTATAGATTTAGTAGATTAATAAATTTTTATGTAAAATATTAAGAATATTGAATTAAGTTAAGAATTGACTTATTGTATTAGCAATTACACAAATCTGCTAACGAAGTATTTCTGAAAATTTCTAGCGTATTGTCTCTAACCTGAATCATTAATTTATGGACAGCACAAAGGTTTTCATCAGGACAATCATCACACTTTTCATAGAAATTTAAACTAACGCAAGGCACCATAGCTATTGGACCTTCAAGAACACGCATAACTGAAGTCATTTTGATTTCTGAAGGTTCTTTTAGGAGGTAATATCCACCACCCTTTCCTTTTTTAGAACCTAAAAAACCATTTTTTCGAAGCGTTAACAAAATACTTTCTAGAAATTTTAAAGAAATATTTTCGCTCTTAGAAATTGTAGCAATTTGCACAGGATTTCTATCTTCCTGTCTTGCTAAATAAGTAAGCGCTTTAATTCCGTATTTTGTTTTTTTAGAAAGCATATTCTACAAATATACTCAAATAAAAAACTATTGTAAAGCCTGTTTTAAATCTGCAATAATATCATCTACATGTTCTAAACCTACAGAAACTCTAACCAAACCATCTGTAATTCCAACTTCTAATCTATCTTCTTCAGATAAACTTGCATGCGTTGTAGATGCAGGATGCGTAACAATACTTCTTGTATCTCCTAGATTTGCTGATAAAGAACACATCTTAATTTTATTTAAAAAAGCACGTCCAGCTTCAATACCTCCTTTTATTTCGAAAGCAACAATATTACCTCCTAAACGCATTTGTTTCTTTGCTA
The DNA here is from genome assembly GCF_007827455.1 of Lutibacter sp. Hel_I_33_5. Taxonomy (NCBI): domain Bacteria; kingdom Pseudomonadati; phylum Bacteroidota; class Flavobacteriia; order Flavobacteriales; family Flavobacteriaceae; genus Lutibacter; species Lutibacter sp. Hel_I_33_5. The sequence goes on along the minus strand of NZ_VISM01000001.1, from coordinate 2,886,929 downwards.
CTTCATATTGAGGATGCGATTTTAAAAACGGATATTTTACAAAATTTACAGTTGCATTGTCTTCTAAAAATTCAGCTACTTTCATCGCATTTTCACAATGCTTTTCTACTCTAATTGATAACGTTTCTAAACTTTTAGACAAAACCCATGCATTAAATGGCGACATTGCTGGCCCAGTATTTCTAGAGAATAAATAAATTTCTCTTATCAAATCTTCACTACCAACTGTAACGCCTCCAAGAACTCTTCCTTGACCATCAATTAATTTAGTTGCTGAATGAATAACCAAATCAGCTCCAAATTTTATAGGATTTTGTAAATAAGGTGTTGCAAAACAATTATCTATTATTAATAATAAATTATGTTTTTTTGCAATTTCACCTAACAACTCTAAATCTATGATATCAACTCCTGGATTCGTTGGTGTTTCTGCATATAAAACCTTAGTATTCGGCTGAATTAAACTTTCAATTTTCTCAGTTTCATTGATTTTAAAATAGCTAGTCTCAATATTCCATTTAGGTAAATATTTGGTAAACATAGAATGTGTAGATCCAAATACAGAACGACATGAAACAATATGATCTCCTGCGTTTAACAACGCACCAAATGTTGAAAAAACAGCAGACATACCCGTTGCAAAAGCATAACCAGCTTCAGCACCTTCCATTTTTACAATTTTATCTACAAATTCTGTTGTATTGGGATTTGAAAATCTACTGTATAAATTTCGCTGCTTTTCTTCTGCAAAAGAAGCTCTCATTTCTTCAGCATCATCAAAAACAAAACTTGAAGTTAAATATAAAGGTGTAGAATGCTCAGAAAATTGTGATCTTTCTGTTTGATTTCTAATTGCATCCGTTTCAAAATGATAATCGCTCATTATTTATTGAATAATTTAAAGATTAAAAAATAAAAACTCTTAATTGAATTATTTAATTTTTTAATCATTTAATAGTAATTAATTATTATTTGCTAATCGTAAAATGTCTCCAAAAACACCTCTTGCAGTTACTTTTGCTCCTGCTCCTGCTCCTTGAATTACAATAGGCTGCTCACCATACGATTCTGTATAAATCTCGAATATTGCGTCCGAACCTTTTAAGCTTCCTAACGGAGAACTTGTTGGTACTGAAACTAATTTCACATCCAAATCCCCTTTTGTTTGTGATAAATCTCCATATAAATCACCAATATATCGCAATACATGATTTTCATCTTGACTTCCTTTTTTATCTTCAAAATTAGTGTTTAAAACTATTAAGTCTGATAAAAATTCTTGAGAAGATATTTCTCTATAAGCTGTTGGGATCAAATTTTCTATTTTCACATCATCAAACTCATTTTCTAAATCTAATTCTCTTGCCAAAATTAGTAGTTTTCTAGCAACATCGTTCCCACATAAATCTTCTCTTGGATCTGGCTCGGTAAAACCTTTATCAATTGCTTCCTGCAACACTGTATCAAAAGATACATCATCGGCAGAATAACGATTAAAAATATAACTTAATGAACCTGAGAAAACACCTCTAATTCTTGTAATATTTTCACCTGAATCATGTAATAATTTAATTGTGTCGATTAACGGTAAACCTGCACCAACATTAGTTTCGTATAAATATTTTTTATTATTATTTTCTAAAGTTCTTCTTAATTCTTTATAAAAATCAAAAGACAAGGTATTGGCTATTTTATTTGACGAAACTAAATCAAACCCAGCATTTACTAATGAAATATAATTTTCTGTAAAAGGAACACTTGCTGTATTATCTACTGCAATTAAATTTTCTAGATGATGTTTAGCTGCAAACTCTATAATCGAATTTATTGCATTTTTATCATCTTCTAAATCCTCTAAATTTTTTCTCCAGTTTTTAGAAATTCCATTTTGCTTTAATAAAACAGTTTTAGAATTTGCTATCGCAAAAATGTTTAACTGAATTTTACGTTTTTCTAAAATCGTTTTTGCGTTTTCTAATATTTGCTCAATTAACGTTCCACCAACTAAACCTTTACCAAATAATGCAATATTTATCTTTTTAGCGACTCCAAAAACTTGTCCATGAATTACATTTAAAGCTTTGTTTAATTGCTTCTTTTTAACAACCAAACTCACATTTTTACCAGAAATTGAGTTATTAAATAATACTGGAACTATTTGATTTTTTATCAATGCATTATATGGTAAATGAAATTCACTTAAATCTTGACCGATAATAGAAATTACAGACACATCATCTATCACAGATATTTGGTGCACATCTTGTGTAGATAAATCATTTTCGAACTCTAATTCTAGCGCTTCAACAGCATCTTTTGCTTTATGTTTATCGACAACAAAACCAATACCACGCTCAGATGATCCTTGAGAAATGATACTTACATTTACATTTTTATTACTTAAGGCTCTAAAAATTCTAGCATCAATACCAACTTTACCAAGTAAACCTCTACCTTCAAAATTAATTAAAGCAACATTGTTTAATGTTGATAACGATTTAATTCCTTTTAATGTAGATTTTGCCGTAATTAATGTCCCTTTATCTTCTGGATTAAACGTATTTAAAATACGTAAATTTATATTCTTTTCTAATAACGGAATGATGGTTTTTGCATGTAAAATATTGGCTCCAAAATTTGCTAATTCATTCGCTTCTGAATACGATAATTCTTCAATTTTTTTTGCATCAGAAACTAAATCTGGATTTGCAGTAAAAATACCATCAACATGTGTGTAATTTTGCAACTCCTCTGCATCTAAATAATTTGCTAAAAGTGCTGCTGTATAATTACTTCCGTTTCTACCTAACGTTGTAGTTTCATTTTTTAAGTTAGAAGCAATAAATCCAGTAATAACATTAACTGTAGCGCCATTGTACTTTTTAAAATGAGCTATAATATTTTCTTTAGAAACGTTACTTAACGGTTTTGCATCACCAAAATTCTCATCGGTTTTTAGTAAATTTCTAGCGTCAGTTGCATTGGCTTTTATACCTTTTTCTTGTAATAAATTCGACAAGGTTTTAATCGACAATAATTCTCCTTGTGCCAACACCTCATCTTTTATTTTCTGACTATAATCTCCTAATAATTTTACGCCCTCAAAAAGGTTTTTTAAACGAGAAAATTCTTCGGAAAAATCGACCTCAGGAGTTAACTTTTTTTGATAATTTTTAAAAGCATCAAACGAAGTTTGAAATTCTTTATTTTTTGAAGCTCTTTCTAAAATTTCTTCTAATTGATCTGTTGCTTCTCCTCTTGCAGAAACGACAACTGCAATTTTTTCTTTATTATTGATTTTCTTTTCAATAATCTCAAGTACGTGTGGAATTCCATCATTAGACAATGATTTTCCTCCAAACTTTAAAATCTTCATTTTTCTATTTTTTGAGTCTTTATTAAAAATTGGCTCAATAATTTTTTCTAATTGTTCGTATTCTATCAAAAATGCATCATGACCATGAACAGAATCAATTTCGTTATAAGTTACATTTGCATGTTTTGATGCTAATTTTCGATGCGTTTCTCTATTTTCTTCAGCAGTAAAAAACAAATCAGAATTTACTCCGACGATATGAATATCAGCATTTATAGTTTCTAAAATAGACTCTTCTTTTCTTCCTTTGGTAACATCAATTGTTTTCAATAATTGATTCATCAATTTATAGGAAGCTAACTGATATCTTTCTTGTAATTTTTCTCCATGATGCAACAACCAACTTTCTACATTAAAGATTTCTAATTCGTCATTTTTAGAGCGATGAAAACGTTCTTTAAAAGACGCTGGTGTTCTGTAACACAACATAGCATGCATGCGAGCATCGTGAACAGGATTGCTGGAATTTACTAAGAATTGTTCTTGAATTTGGCAATTTGCAATTAACCAATCCGTAGATTTCCAATCGGTAGCAACAGCAATTAAATGTTGAGTAATATCAGGATTTAAAACTGTCATTTCCCAAGCAATTCCACCACCTAAAGAACCTCCAATTAAAGCAAATAGTTGATCAATTTTTAATTCTTTTAATCCGATTAAAAAGATATTTGCAATATCTCTTGCAATAAAACTTTTATAATCTTCGATTAAAAAACCATCAAAACCGTTTCCAGGAATATTAAAAGCAAGAATGGTATATTGATTTGTATCAATCGCTAAATGCGATCCAATTACATCTTTCCACCAACCATTTTCGCCAGCAACATCACTATTACCAGTTAATGCATGATTGACCAAAACCACAGGGGCAGTACCCAATTTTTGACCAAACAATTGATAACTTAATTGGATGTCTTTAAATTGTGTACCACTTTCTGTAGTAAAACTAAGAATATCGATATGTTGCAAATTCTTGCTCAAAGTTTTGTTTTATTTTATTTCAGCAAATGCTGCTTTTAAATCCGTTTTTAAATCTTCTATATCTTCAATACCAACAGATAATCTTATTAAATCTTGAGAAACACCAGCGCTTGCTTGAGCCGCTTCATCTAATTGTTGATGTGTTGTACTTGCTGGGTGAATAATTAATGATTTTGTATCACCAATATTTGCTAACAAAGAGAATACCTTAGTATTGTCTGCAATATTTTTTGCTGCCTCAAATCCTTTTTTAGCACCAAATGTTACAATTCCGCTTTGTCCTTTTGGTAGATACTTTTTAGCTAAAGAATTATATTTACTACTTTCTAAACCTGGGTAATTTACCCAAGCAACTTCATCTTGTTGCTCTAACCATTTTGCTAATGCTAAAGCATTTTCTGAATGCTGTTTAATTCTAACTGGCAACGTTTCTAAACCTTGAATAATATTAAACGCGTTTGTTGGACTTAATGCGCCACCTAAATCACGTAAACCTTCTAAAATTAATTTAAAAGTAAATGCAGCAGCACCTAATGCTTCATGATATACTAATCCATGATATCCTTCAGAAGGCTCAGTAAATTCTGGGAATTTACCATTTGCCCAATTAAATGTTCCTCCATCTACAATTGCACCTCCAATAGAAGTTCCTTGTCCTCCAATATATTTTGTTAACGAATGAATTACAATATTTGCTCCATGTTTTAATGGATTTAATAAAGCAGGTGTAGCTACTGTATTATCAACAATAAAAGGAACTTCAGCTGCTTTAGAATGAACAGCAATTGCTTCTAAATCTAAGACATCTAATTTTGGATTTCCTAATGATTCTACAAAAAATGCTCTTGTATTATCTTGTACTGCTGATGCAAAATTTTCTGGATTAGAAGCATCTACAAACGTAGTTGTAATTCCGAATCTTTTTAGCGTTACATTTAATAAATTATACGTTCCTCCGTATAAACTACTTGACGCCACAATATGATCACCAGATTTTAATAACGTTAATAAACCTGTAGCAATTGCAGATGTTCCAGAAGCAAAAACTACAGCTCCAATTCCGCCTTCTACAGCAGCTAATCGCTCTTGTAAAATTTGATTTGTTGGATTATTTAAACGTGTGTAAATAAATCCTAATTCTTTTAAAGAGAATAAATTTGCAGCATGTTCTGAATTGTTAAAAACATACGATGTTGTTTGATAAATAGGAACTGCTCTAGTTCCTGCATTGGCAGTTACGTCATGTCCTGCGTGCAATGCGTTTGTTGCTAATTTTAATGTACTCATTTTTCTAGTTTTTTGAGTTAATAATTAATTAAACCAAAAGTCAAATGCATCAATTATTTTGATGAACCTTACTCGAAAAATGTTATTAAGAAAATTGAATGTTCTAGAAATAGAAAATTCATTTTTGTTATCTATCCAATCTCTTTTAATGAGATACTGAAACTAGTTCAGCACAGGGTAGAATTTAGCACCTTCTTTATTACTAAAGGGTTGCTAAGGTTTCAACGGGTCTAATCCCTCCACCTTTCTTGATAACATTTCAATAAGTTATTGAACTTTGTGAATGCAAATATATGCTTAGAAAAATTTAATATCCAAGTAAAAAAGAGTTTATTTTATTTTTTTATGTCTATTATAAAATTAGATGATAGAAATTTCATTATTAAAAATAAACGAAATTATTAACTAACTTTTTCATATCAACACTCAACAAACTAACCTACAACCACTTAACACATCGCAAATAAATTACTCTAAATTTGCATATATAGATATACAACTGTATTTTTGCTTGTTATTGTTCCCCAGTAATTTATGAATTATATAATTTTATATGAAATTATTAAGACTATTCCCAGTAGGTAACAATGCTATTTTCTTTTTTGTTTTAGCACTATTGTTATTAACAAACACGCAATCTTTTTCACAAACTATCCCAGGTACAGGTTCTTCCTCTGCTATTTGTGGGAATTGTAATCCAATTGATTGGCAGGAAGCAGATGATGGTATTGATGGTACTCCTGACATTTCTAATAGAGATATAGCTGGAGGAGAGGGATTTGTTGGTGCAGGTGCTTCATGGAATGTTCCTGGAGGTCAATTACCATTGCCTCCAACTGGAGATGTCCGTTTTATTACGTTAAGAGATATAGGGGGTGACGGTTTTGAAGAAAATGTTGAAACTAATATTACTGGTTTAATTCCTGGAAAGATTTATAAATTAAGAGTATTTTCAATGACTGCTAGAACAAATGCAAATGGTGGAAGTGGAAATAACGCATATTATGCCGGTACATATTTAAACTTTTTTGAATATCAGTTTGGTACTTATCAAAGGGTAACTATAACAAATGTTTCTCAAGATGTTTGGTCTCAAAATACATTTATTTTTGTTGCAGATGCAACAACAATGCGCTTTAGAGTCTTTCCAGGTGCAGACGCAACTTTTGAAGGAACACCTGAAGGAGTTAACTGGGAAGCACTTTTGTTTTCTGTCGACGACGTAAATGCAATAGAAGTACTTGATTCAGATGGCGATACAGTAGATGATAGTGTAGATATAGATGATGATAATGATGGTATTCCAGATACCGCAGAAAATTCAACTGGTACAGACCCAAGTGCAGATGCAGATAATGATGGAGTTCCTAATTATTTAGACTCAGATAATAATGGTAGTGGTGGAAATTTAGGAGATGTTAATAATGATGGAGTTCAAGATCATTTTGATTTTGATTTAGACGGAATTCCAAATCATTTAGATTTAGATGCCGATAATGATGGTATATTAGATAATGCTGAAGCGCAAAATACAGGATTCTACACAGCACCTGCTGGAAATGTTGGAGCAAATGGTTTATATGATGTATATGAAGATGTAAATGAAAGTGGGATTTCAAATTTACCACTTACCAATACAGATTCTAATGGAAATCCAGATTATATAGATATCGATTCAGATAATGATGGTATTCCAGACAACGTAGAAGCACAAACTACAACTGGTTATGTTGCTCCCTCTGGAGTTGTTGGCTCAAATGGAGTTTATAGTATTTATGAAAATAATGACACTTATAACCCAACAGCTTTAAATCCAACCAATACAGATTTAACAGATGAACCAGATTACAGAGATTCCGATTCTGATAATGATGGAACACCAGATTTAGAAGAAAACGGAATGGCTAACACTGCTTCTGGAACAGATACAGATGGTGATGGTTTAGACGATTCTTTTGAAGGTAGTGATACTACTGATTACGATTCTAATGATGAAATTGACACGCCAGCTTCCAGTATTTTACCAGATAGTGATACCGATGTAAATACTGTAGGAGATTTAGATTATAGAGATACGGTTAACGGATTAGATACTGATGGTGATGGAATTCCAGATTCTGTGGATATTGATGATGATAATGATGGAATATTAGATACTGATGAAGGTTGTGTTAATAATCCTAGTGGTCCACCTGGTAGTATAGGTGCAAATTTTGGAATTAACAGTGGTCTTCTTACTATAAATGATGGAATTATTTCAGATAATTTAGGTGTACATTTAAATGGCAATGGAGAATATTTTGTTTTAGATTTAGGAGGAATAATTCCTTCTGGTACTACAATCACATTTCATATTTGGAAAAATAATACAGGAGCAAAACAACTAAGAGTTGCCGAATTAACAAATGCAACTCAAGATTTAGGAAATGGCACAAACCCCTTTATTATCGATCAATCAGTAATAGCCACAAATGTAACAGCTATAAATTATGTATTAGATTCAAATACACAGTATATTCAAGTAGAAATGATTAATAGATCTGGTGGTAGATTTGAAGTTGCTGAAGCAGTGGTAGGTGCTTATTTTTCTTGTACTAGAGATACGGATGGAGATGGTATTGTAGATTCTTTAGATTTAGATTCTGATAATGATGGAATCATAGATAATAGAGAAGCACAAACTACTGCAGGTTATGTTGCTCCAACTGGAGCAGTAGGTGCAAATGGTTTATATGATATTTATGAAGATGTTAATGAAAGTGGAATATCAAACTTACCAATTCCTAATTCTGATACTGATGCATCAGGGACAATACCCGATTATTTAGATATCGATTCTGATAACGATGGTATACCAGATAATATAGAAGCACAATTAACATTAGGATATGTTGCACCTTCTGGTACTGTAGGCGTAAATGGATTAGATAATGCCTACGATTTTACAGACAATTATAATGCAGTTGGTCTTACACCAACAAATACAGATAACTTAGCAGACGAACCAGATTATAGAGATACAGATGCTGATGAAGATGGAACTCCTGATATTCAAGAAAACGGCATGGCAAATGCTGTAACAGGTACAGATTCTGATGGAGATGGGTTAGACGATGCTTTCGAAGGTGGAAATAGCGCAGCTAATGAACCTTGGGATGCAAATGATGATATTGATACACCTGCATCAAGTATTTTACCAGATGTTGATACTGATGTTAATTCAGGTGGAGATTTAGATTATAGAGATAATCTAGCTGGTATCGATACTGATGGTGATGGTATTGTAAACTCAATAGATATTGATGATGATAACGATGGTATTTTAGATACGGTAGAAGATGCTAGTAATTCTTGTATTGACGGTACTTCAGTTGGCACTGCTTTTACTTCATTAGGGCAGGCAAGATCTGTTTCAAGCGCCGGTGTTTACTTTTTTAATTTAAATGGCAATCAATTCTCTACATACGTAGATGCAAATGGTTTTGTGCAAATTGCAGTAGATTTTGGTAACGGCGCTGGTAATTTACCACAAGGAACAGCCTTAACAGATGCTGCACGTGGTATACTAAATCCAACAATTTTAGCAACGTTAACAGATGCGACAAGTGTAAGAGTATCTCATTCTGGTGGTTTAATTGATGCAACATCAACTGATGCTACCTATTTGTCTAGAATTACTTCAAATATTTCTTTACATAGAGGTAACCTTAATGATGGAAATGGTGATGACAACACTCTAAATAATAGTTGGTCTGGTACAGGAGCAACAGAATTAACAGTAAATGCAAATTGTTCATCCGGTTCAAATTTCCTTTTACATCAAAAAATAATACACCCTTGTGGTAATGTAAATGGTTTTACTTGGTTTCCGAATGCAGATCATCAACGAACACTGTGGAATAATGGTGAAATACCTGCAAATGAAAGTTTAAGCTTATGGGTACAAGCAGCAAATGTTTCATTGCCTAGTTGTAACGACTTTGATGGAGATGGTATTATAAACTCGTTAGATTTAGACTCAGATAACGATGGTATTTTAGATAATATAGAAGCACAAACAACTGCGGGTTATGTAGCGCCATCTGGTGGTGTGGGTAACAATGGTTTATATGCAAGTTATGAGGATAATGATACTCCAGGAGCTGTATCAAATTTACCTTTAACAAATACAGACGCTAATGGAAACCCAGATTATTTAGACATTGATTCTGATAACGATGGTATTCCAGATAATATAGAAGCACAAACAACACAAAGTTATGTAGTACCAACAGGAAATGTAGGTTCTAACGGTGTAGATAGTGCTTATGAAAATAATGATACGTTTACAGCAACAGGACTATCTCCCAATAATCATGACAATACAGATTTACCAGATTATAGAGATTTAGACTCCGATAATGATGGAACACCAGACATTGAAGAAAACGGAATGGCAAATACTGCTAGCGGAACTGATACTGATGGAGATGGTTTAGATGATAGCTTTGAAGGTGGAAACACTAATGATTATGATGTAAATGATGAAATAAACAATCCTTTATCAAGCATTTTACCAGATGTGGATGGAGATGCTAATGCAGCTGGTGATTTAGATTATAGAGATACTACATCTGATATTGATACAGATGGAGATGGAATTCCTGACAGTGTAGATATTGATGATGATAATGATGGAATACCAGATTCAATTGAGAACAGTAACTGTTTACCTTCTGTACCAAATTATGAAGCACATTATAGTTTTGATTCTACAACAGATGATTCTACTACAAATCATAATTTAGTAAATAATCCAGGCGCACTTAGTTATTCTACAAATGCGGTTAGAGGGTCACATTCTGTATCATTTAATGGAAGCTATTTATTACATTATAGTACAAATGCAGATTTTTTAGAGAAAACTATTCAGAACTTCACGCATTCATTCTGGGTAAATCCAAGTTCAGTTACTGGAACACAATTTTTACTAGATGAAGGTGGTAATGGTAATGGTGTTGCGATAAGATTAAATGGAAATGTTTTAGAAGCTGCAGTTAGAGAAAATAATGTACAACAAAATCTAGACACATCTTCTCTTACTACTTTAAATGTGGGAACTTGGTATAATATAACATTAACATATGCAAACGGTAATGTTACATTATATTTAGATGGGGTAGCTACACCAACATTATCAACAGGTTATGGCACTTTAGCCCAACACACTGATAATAGTGGTTTTGGTGGCGCCAATGCTTCTAATGCATTTGGATCAGCTGGTAGTAATTTTTTCACTGGATTAATGGATGAATTTGCATACTACGAAACTGCATTAACGACCACTCAAGTAAATTTAATATTGGGTTGTGATACAGATGGTGATGGTATTATTAACTCTTTAGATATTGATGCAGACGGTGATGGTATTCCAGATAATATAGAAGCACAAACAAGTGCTGGATATGTTGCACCATCTGGTAGTGTTGGAGCAAACGGTTTATATGATATTTATGAAGATGTGAACGATAGTGGTACAACCAATCTTCCAATAACAAACACAGATAATACAGATACTCCAGATTATTTAGACTTAGACTCAGATAATGATGGAACACCAGATATAGAAGAAAACGGAATGGCGAATACTGCCTCAGGTACAGATTCTGACGGTGATGGTTTAGATGATGCTTTTGAAGGAATTAACTCAACAGCAGGAGAAAATTGGGATTCTAATGATGATATAAACAATCCGTTAGCAAGTATATTACCAGATACGGATGGAGATTCGGGTTCTGGACAAGATTTAGACTATAGAGATGATTCAGACGATTCTGTAGATCCTGCAGTAATGGGTAATACCTTATGGTTACGTGCAGATATTGGTGTAACAGGAGGTGCTACAGTAACAGACTGGGAGGATCAAACTACATCAAATGCAGATTTTACTGGTGCTGGTACACCAGATAATACCGTAACAGCAAACAATTTAAACTTTAACCCCGTTGTAACTTTTAATAACGGTGCAGATTTTCTTACTTATACTGGTAATTTAAATCCAGGTTCTATGTATATAGTATATAATGATACATCAACTGCTGGATTTACTACCGCGTTTACTAATAACGATGGAGATGGGATTGGTCATGGTTTTACAGATGATTCACAACTATATGATGCAACCTTCACTCCTGCTGAAGTAAGAGACGGAACAGAATATGTTAATGGTTTTGCAATAGATTTTACAACAAGAGCTAGACCAGATAATTACGAATTACATTCAAGAATATTTGATTCTAATCCATCAAATGCTGGTCATACATATTATGTTGGTAGAGATAGAACAAATAACACAAGAGGAATTACAGGTAGTGTTGCAGAAGTAATGCTATTTAGCACCCAACATACTGACGTAGAAAGGCAACAAGTAGAAAGTTATTTAGCAATTAAATATGGATTTACGCTAGATGAAACTAATACAAGTGCAAATATTACTGAAGGAGATTATATTTTATATGACAACACAACGACAACAACTATTTGGGATCGAGATGCTAATAGCACCTATCATAATGATGTCGCTGGAATTGGAAGGTATGATGCTTTAGCGTTAATGCAAAAGCAATCTTCCTCTGTTAATAGCGATGGCATTATAACTATAGGTCATGTTAGTATTGCAGATTCAAACCCTGCAAACAATAATAATATTAGCAGCAACAACTCATTCTTAGTATGGGGTAATAATAATTCTAGTTTAACCAACACAACTACAACAGAAATAGTTTGTGCACCTGAAAAACAATTAGATAGAGTATGGAAAGTAGTAGAAACTGGAAATATTGGTTTGGTAGAAGTAGCTGTCCCCGTAACAAACATCGACTCTCAACTTAACACTCCTAGCACTTTAAAGGTATTAAAGGTTGCAGACGATTCAAACTTTACAACAAACTTAGAGTATTATCAAATTAACACAACTAAAGATATAACTCAAGGAGGTAATACTGTTAGTAATTATGTTGCTAATGTAGATTTTAACGGTACTAAATATTTTACGTATTCTGAAATAAATGGAATTTTCTGGAATGGAGACACTAATGCTTGGACAGGTGGTGCTGGAAATGCAAATGGCCCTAGTGATGAAACTTCAGATGTAGATAAAGTGCTAATTATTGATGCAGAAGCAACATTAACGCATGCAAGTTTAACTGAAAATGCAGTAGTAGAATGTGTTTGGGTAAAAGCAAATTCTAAACTTACTATTGCAAATGATAATTATTTATGGTTTGATGAAGATTTCATATTAGATGGAGAAATTAGATTAATTGGAGATGCGCAAATTATTCAAAGGCATACTGGTAATAATAATGTACAAGGGGATGGTAAAATATATAGAGATCAAGCCTCTAACCTACCTAACACCTATAGATATAATTATTGGTCATCACCTGTTGTAGCAGCTAGAGGTGCAACATCATTTACCGTTGCAAGTGTTATGAAAGATGGCTCAACACCAACATCTCTAAACTCTTCACCAAAAGACATTAATTTCATACCATATACTAATCTAGCATCTTTAAATGGAGCACAAACGGATCCAATTACGATTGCAAGCTACTGGATATTCTCTTATTTTAACGGAGTAACAAGAGATGACTGGGCTCAAAAAGGTCATACTAATCCAGTAAATATTGGAGAGGGATATATTATGAAAAGTACAGGTAGAAATCCACAAAACTTTACTTTTGTAGGCTCTCCTAATGATGGAGATATCAATAAAGTGATTTCTCCTGGAACAGCTTCTTTATTAGGAAATCCATATCCAAGTAATATAAATACGACAACATTTATAGCAGACAATACAAATGTAATTGATGGTACTTTATATTTCTGGGAACACAAAGGAGAAAGTACAACAACTGACCCACAAGCAGAAGGTCATGGTAAATTTGGTTATGAAGGAGGATATTCGCAAAGAAATCAAGCTATGGGAGTTGCAGCAAATTCAGTTATTGACGGAACTGCTGGCTTAGGAAATCATTCTTATACAGAACCAGATCAATTTATTGCAGTTGGACAAGGGTTCTTTGTTTCAGCTAATTTAGGTGGTACTATAAGGTTTAGAAATTCTCAAAGAGACTTTGGTTCAAATAATATTTTCTTTAGAACTAATAACGAAATTAAAACATTAAAACTTGGTTTTGATTACACTAATGAAAATAATTTTGTTGTACACAGACAATTAGGATTAAACTTTAAAGAAGGAAATACATTTGCCTATGAAAGTGGTTTTGATAGTGCAATATTTGACTTACAAGCTAATGATTTATTCTGGAAATTTCCTGAAGCAGAATCAAATTTAGTGATTGCTGGAATTGGGAAAATAACTCAAGACATGAGAATTCCTCTCGGACTTAATGTTATCACAGAAGATCCTATGCATGTGATGATAGATGAAAAAGAAAACATGGATGGTTATGACATTTATTTGGTTGATTTAGTTACGGGACAAATTTTTGATTTAACGAGACCTGTTTCATTAACATTACCAAAAGGAACTTATACTGAAAGATTTATTATAACTTTTGGAGGTGCAGCATTAGGCACTGGAGATCTAGAGTTAAGCAAAAATATTAATATCTATTCAGATAATAGTGCCAACGAATTAGTCATTAAAAATAACAGTAATAATCTTATTAATAACGTTGAGATATTTAATCTTTTGGGAAGAAAAGTTTCTAGTTGGAAAAATATTAAAGGCACGTATAATAAATTAAATACAGACTTTATTTCATCTTCAATTTATATTGTTAACATAACAACAGATAAAGGTAAAATTTCAAAAAAATTAATTATCAATTAATTAAATTTTTAAATAAAAAACTTAAAGAGAGCTACTTAAAAATAGCTCTCTTTTTTTTTAGTAAACATAAAACTTACATGAAAAAAAACCATTATCTAACTTTTACTTCCGTTTATCTAATAAAAAGCTTACTTCATCTATTAAATAAAAACTAATGAGTTAATACTACTATTTTTGTGTAAAATATAAGATTCGTAAAATATTAAATTTCGCAGTATATTTGTGACCTTTAAAAATTTTAGGGGTCATAATATATAGACGTGCTTTATGCACCCCCTTTTTTTAAATATACAAAATGATAAAAAAGAATTTTAGAGTTGATGCATTTGTGGGAATGCTATTCTCAAAAAAAACAATTACAAAAGCAATTTTTCTATTTGTAATTTTAACATCTCTTAATTTAACTGCACAAACTTGTAGTGATTATACCGTAAATCCAAATACAACAATTACAACAGCAGCTAATGTAACGTATAACACAACCATAAACGTACCAGACAGTTTTACGATTTCTGATGTAAATGTTTCTGTAAACATTACACATACTTGGAATAGTGATTTAGAAATATTTCTTATATCACCTACAGGTACTAGAGTAGAACTATCTACAGCAAATGGAGGAAGCGGCGAGAATTACAATGCTACATTTGATGACGCTTCTACGAACAACTTACCAACAAATAATTCAACAATCAACGGGACTTTTAATCCTGAAGGGAATCTTAGTGATTTTAATTCAGAAAATTCAAGTGGAAATTGGACTTTAGAAGTAACAGATGCAATTGAATTTGATGGTGGTACAATTAACACAGTAACACTTAATTTATGTTATGAAATTGATACTGATAATGATGGTGTTCCTGACTCAGTTGACATTGATGATGATAATGATGGTATTTTAGATAAAGACGAATGTAAAGGTACCACACCAGATATTTCGGATTTTAATAATTACACAAATTCTAATACAAGTGGCTGGCAATTAATTAATTCAACCCAGGTTTTTAATCAAGAAGATAATATTAATAATGATACTTTTTCTTCACCAACCATCAATTTTTCTAACATTGGTTTAGAAACTTTAGAGCTCACTTTTGATATCAGAACAAATGGTATAAATGATTTTATTAATTCATCACAAATAGCAACTTTAGAGTTTGTTATAAATGGAGTTATATATGCAACATTTTCAAACCTATCAGCGAATACAACTGCTACCGCTGTAGCCTCAAATGGTGCAACTGTAAGCCCTGCTACTTTTTCAGTTACTACAACTACAGGCGCTTTCACCTCTATTACGTTATCTATACCAAATCCAAAAATAAATAACACAATAGATTGGGTATTTACTGCAAATGGAGA
This sequence comes from Lutibacter sp. Hel_I_33_5, assembly GCF_007827455.1. Lineage (NCBI taxonomy): Bacteria > Pseudomonadati > Bacteroidota > Flavobacteriia > Flavobacteriales > Flavobacteriaceae > Lutibacter > Lutibacter sp. Hel_I_33_5. The sequence continues at coordinate 2,871,084 of NZ_VISM01000001.1, read as the reverse complement.
TGATTTTTATATTAAAAATCTAGATTGGTCTGGTGCATCTGCAACTGCTTTATGTACAGATACAGATAATGATGGAATTATAGATAAGTTAGATTTAGATTCAGATAATGATGGCTGTCCAGATGCAATAGAAGCATCTGTACATTCTACATTACAAAGTAGTGGTATAAAAACAGATGGTATAACAGACAACACAGAAAATGCAGTTATAAACACTAGTTTAGACGCAGTTGGTGACAATGGTTTTGCAGCTAGTTTAGAAAGTAACGATACTAGTTCTGCAACAGCAAACGATGCTTTTATTGCTACTAATTATGCAACATATGCATTAGATAATACAAAAAGTGGTTGTGGTATAGCAATGATAACACAAGTAGTACAAACTACAAGTCCTGGCGCAAATAGATATATAGAAATTACGAATATTCATTCAACTGCGGTTGTTCCTGCAAATTCTCTTGTGCTATCATTATTTCAAAACAAAACAGGAGATCAAACGGGTGTTTCTCCAACATATACAGCGACAAACAATACAGTTCTAAATCCTGGTGAATCTTTATTATTTAAAAGAGGATCCTCTAGCCTTATTACAAATGTTAATGCACCATCAATAGTAGATACTAACATAACAAGACTTTGGGATGGAAATGATATTTTAACACTCTCTACAGCTAAAAACAACTTAACTTGGGAAAGTAAAACAGATGTAATTAATAGCATAACCAACAATACAGGCTATGTAAGAATAGATAGTGTTATAGAACCTAATGCAACGTATACAGCTTCTGAATGGGTAGCTTTTGTTGATGATAATTTAGACCCTTATAGAGATTTAGCCAATGGTGGTCCAGAAAGACATCCTCATGATCCTTTATATTCAGAAATTGCAACCTCAAACACAGAAGCAAATACTCTTTTAGGTTTACACAGAACAAAACTTACAGCAAGAACAAATGGAGCTTGGAATAACGGTTTTCCAGATAGAAGTAGAAATGTACATATAAATCAACATTACAATCATACTGGAGTTAGATTAAGTGCTAGAGAGTTGTTAGTTCAAAATAATAAAAATTTAACAATAGATAATAATCTTTTAGTAGTTACTAATGACATTGAACTTAGGTTTACTAATGATCAAATACGATTAGTTGGAAATTCTCAATTAATCCAAACGCATACAGATGCTACAAAAATTACTGGTGATGGAAAATTGTATATAGATCAAAATTCTGAAGTACCAAGTAAATACAGATATAACTATTTAAGTTCTCCTGTTAACACAGTTGGTAGTAGTACTTTTTCTATTGAAGATGTATTAAAAGACGGAACTAATCCTACTTCTTTTTCTGGTACTCCTGGAAATAATATGGCACAAGACATCACTTTTGTAGGTGGATATGATGGTAACACCTCCTCTCCTATTGCAATTGCTGATTATTGGATTTATACCTATGCAAGTGGTGATGGTGGAAGATCTAACTGGTCTAGAAAAGGAAAAGCTGGAGATATACCCCAAACAGATGGTTTTACATTTAAAGGGCCTGGACAAGCACAGAATTATACATTCTCTGGTACGCCTAAAGATGGTAACCTTCCAACGGCTATTGGTGCAAACGAATCATACTTAGTGGGGAATCCTTATGCTTCTGCAATGAGTGCTAAAAAGTTTATTGAAGATAATATAGATGCTATAGATGGTACCTTATATTTCTGGCAACATGCTGGTGAAGAAGATACTTCTACTGATACAAGCGGTCATAATTTTGCTGGTTATGTAGGTGGATATTCTACAAGAAATATTTCTATGGGATTATCTGCAGATCAGGTAACTTCTAATGATAATAGTGATGACTCTACACCTTCTTTAGGGAGTGGTAGTTATACAGCTCCTAAGCCTTATATTGCTGTAGGGCAAGGTTTCTTTATTAGTGGAGATACTGATGGCGGTGCAATTACTTTTAACAATAGTCAAAGAGAATATAAGACAGAAGGAACAGAATCTGTTTTCTTTAGAACTGCAAGTGCAGCTAAAAAAGTAACCAAAGTTAGAAAGAACACTTTACCAATTATAAAGCTTGGATTAGATTATAAAGATCAAAATGATGCTGGTTTACACAGACAGATTGGTATTTCTTTCAATAAGAATAACACCTTTGCTTCAGACAAGGGATACGACTCTAAAGTATATGTAGAAAGTAATACAGATTTCTATTGGAAATTTGATGAAGATGAAAACAAGTATGCTATTGCTGGTGTGCAAGCTATTACTCCAGAATTAGAAGTTCCTTTAGAGCTTGTTGTAGAAAATGCTGGTGAGTTAACTATTAAGATTGATGAATGGCAATACATTAATAGAAACGTATTCTTAAAAGATATAGAAAACGACACTATATATAAACTTAATGATTCTAAAGCAACTTTAAATTTAGCTTCTGGAACCTATACTGATCGATTTGCTCTTGCTTTTGATAGTGAAAATGAAGATGAAGCTACAAAAGAAACTAAAAACCCTTTAAAGGTATTCTATAACAAGAAGAACAACAGAATTGTAGTTGTTAAAAAAGATAAAATTAAAGTTAAACAAGTTTCATTGTTTAGAATTAATAGTAGAAAAGTACAAAATTGGAATATTAAAAAGCAACGTAATAAGTTTAAACTTAAACTAAGAAAAAAGTTTAGCAAAGGATTATATGTTGTAAAAATTAAAACCAATAAAGGAATTATAAATAAGAAAATTGTTATAAAAAATTAACACCTTTGTCTGGGTATATTATTAAAAAAGAGCTTCTGTAAATAGAAGCTCTTTTAGTTTTACAACAACTCTATCTAACTCTTATTAAGCACAATACTCACGAAAATTAATCAATTTTATTTTTATAAATTATTAAGGTTGCCTAATAAAAAGGGTATTTCACCTTTCTATAAATGTCATTTATCTAAAAAAAAAGATACTATCCATAAAAAGATGTATTATTGTTGTAAGAAATTTAATACATATGCTACTAAAATTTAAAGAAGCATATATTAAATATTTATTTGCTACATACCCCAAATATTAATTCAGTCGAATTAAGCAAAAATCTAAATTTATTTACTGAAGTTAGGAGTAAAAAATTAACACTCTTAACATGGATTAATTAAGCAATCTTTATAAAAAGAAAATACTTAATTAGTATTTATTTAGAACATTTTTAATTGCAAATAAATATGAAAGACACACTACATAATAAAAAACAAGTATCAGTAATAAACAAGCTTATTGTATTACTTAGCTTTTGTTTAATAATATTTACTTCACAAAATATATACGCAAATAGCATAACTCAAAACTCAACTCCCTGTAACGGTATAATTGGCGGCATGGCTGACAATGATGATTTTGATGGAGATGGCATTTGTAATGATATTGATTTAGATGACGATAATGACGGAATCTTAGACACTACAGAATCTATAAATTGTACTGCAAGTATAGATTTATCAACGTTTACTTTTCATGGAGAAACTTCAATAATATCAAATGTGTCAGGAACAGATTTTAATGTCGCTGTTGGAAATTCAAATGGCTGGAGATCTGCATATTCAGATCAAGAACTAGAATTACCAATACATTTAGAGTTTACAACACCTACAACAGCAGGAAGAGTTATGTTAGGATTAATCTCAGTAAATGACACTGAGAGAAGTACTAGTTGGAATGATAATGCTGAAAAGTTTTTCTTTTGGGCAGGTAATAGATTCTATGGTTATTTTAATGCGACTTGGAACCCAGGAGCTACAGCATATAGCACAAACGATAAATTTGAATTAGATATTGATGAAAATGGATTTGTTACCGTAAAAAGAAACGGAACTGAAATAAGAAGTTATCAAGGACAAGCATCAAATTATAAAATAGCCGTAACATCACAATCAATTGGAAAAGAGTTCCAAAACTTTATTATTTCTGATGCTAATACAGAAAGAGTCTGTTCAGATATTGATACAGATAATGATAACAAACCAGATAGATTTGACTTAGATTCTGATGGCGATGGTTGTTCAGATGCTGTAGAATCTGGTGCAACTGGAAATCTAACATTTAATTATCAATTTCCAGATGTAGATTCTAATGATGATGGATTAGTAGACCTAGTAGACAATGGAACAAATAATGGAACAGCTAACGATGGAATACCTGATTATATTGCTTCTAACCAGTTTGTAATCGACAGTACAACAAATATTTGTACAGATACAGATAATGATGGAATTTTAGATCATATAGATATAGATGATGATAATGATGGAATATTAGATTCAACAGAATCAATAAATTGTAGTCAATCAGAAAACTTAAGCGAAGCTTCATTTCACGGAACAACTTCTATCATTTCTAGTTTTGATGGATCAACTTTAGATTTAACAAGCAATAATACTTGGAAGTCGGCATATTCAGATCAAGAATTCTCTTTACCTATTCATTTAGAATTTACAGTTCCCACAGTTACAAATTATGCAATGATTGGCTTAATAGCTACAAACAGAACAGAAGTACCTAATGGATACTTAGATTTAGGAGAAAAAATATATTTAGCTGCTGGTAGTCATTGGTCATTACATAACAATGCGCAGACTGGTCATAACGCATATACAGCTGGTGATAAATTTGAAATGGATATTGATGTAACTGGTTTTGTAACATTAAAAAGAAATGGAACTCAATACAGATCTTTTCAAGGGCAAAATAGCGATTATAAAATTGTTTTCTCATCTGGTATATTTGACAAAACATTTGAAAACTTTAAAATATCTGAGAAAAATTCAGCCTATACCTGTACAGATAAAGATACAGATGGCGATGGTATAGTAGATAGATTAGACCTAGATTCTGATGGTGATGGTTGTTCTGATGCAGCAGAAGTAGGTGCAACAGGAGATTTAACAACGAACTTTCAATTTTCTGGTACTGATACAAATAATGATGGATTAGTTGATTTAGTTGATAATGGTGCAAATAACGGAACAGCCAATGATGGAACTCCGGATTATAATGAAACTTATCAAATTGCAATCGACAGTGCAATAAATGCTTGTATAGATTCAGACAATGACGGGGTTTTAGATCATATAGATATTGATGATGATAATGATGGAATTTTAGACACAGAAGAAGATTATGGAGAAACTGTAGTTTCTTTAAGAAATAAACCAATTACTGTTGTATTAGATGGAGGTTGGTTTCTTTCAGAAAAAACTCAGACTGTTACCATTCCTGCAGATTTTAATAGTGGTGATGAAATTTGGGTACTTGCATATGACCATGTTTACACAAAAGCGATAAAAATTAAAATAGAAGATACCATGTCTGGTATTTTATTTACACAAACAGATGCTAAATATGTTTTTGGGAATTTACCAAATTTTGATTTTAATTCTGGTGGAACAAATGCTGCAATAGCAACGAGTGCCACAGCAGCTGGGTATGGTATTGCAAGTATTACCTATGAAGGTGAAGTTATTGTTTCAAATTATTTTGGCGCAACTGGACAAACTTGGGCATCAAATACAGTTTCAAATAATGATATTGATGGTGACGGTATCATAAATTCTTTAGATTTAGATTCTGATGGAGATGGATGTTCAGACGCTGCAGAAGCAGGTGTACCAACAACTTTAATAGCTAGTGGAACGAATCCAGATGACGGAATTGCAAATAATACAGACAATGCAGTAATAGATATAAATATAGATCCAGTTGGTGCAAATGGATATGCAAATAGCTTGGAAGATAATGATACTTCAACAGCAGCATCAAATTTCACAAATAGTTATGCAAATGCATTAGACAGTGACCTAAGTGCCTGTGGTGTTCCAATGATTACACAAATCTATCAAACAGCTACAGAAAGATGGATAGAAATCACAAACACACACCAAAGTGGTATCATATCAAAATCAAGTTTTTACCTTTCATTATTCAAAGATTCAACTGGAGATAATTCTAATGTGTCACCTACTGCTTCTTTTACAAATTCAGAAATAATAAATGCAGGAGAATCTATCTTAATTAAATCGAACTCTTCAGGTATTTCTAATATAAAAGGAAGTGCGGTTACAGACAATAATGTTACAGATTTTTCTGATACAAATGATGTCATTGTTATTTCAAAAACCAACGATAACAGTTCTTGGAGTAATAGAATTGATGAAGTACATACCATAGAAAATAATACGTCTTATGTGAGAATTGACGATGTTACAGAACCTAATACAACATTTACAGCATCAGAATGGGTAGCTTTTGTTGATGATAATTTAGATCCGTATAGAGATTTAGCAAATGGAGGTCCACAAAGACATCCCCATGATCCTTTACTTTCTGAAATAGTGAATTCTAATAGTGAAGCTAATACATTATTAGGTTTACATAGAATAAATTTAACCACTAGAGAAAATACTGATTGGTCTAATGGGTATCCAGATAGATCAAGACATGTAGTTATTAATCAAGATCATAATCATACAGATAAATTAAGTGCAAGAAAGTTGGTTGTTACTAATAATAACAATTTAACAGTAACAAATAATTTATTGGTAGTTACAAATGATATCACATTAACTAATACTAACGATGAAATACGATTAGTTGGAAATTCTCAATTAATCCAAACGCATACAGATGCTACAAAAATTACTGGTGATGGAAAATTGTATATAGATCAAAATTCTGAAGTACCAAGTAAATACAGATATAACTATTTAAGTTCTCCTGTTAACACAGTTGGTAGTAGTACTTTTTCTATTGAAGATGTATTAAAAGATGGAACTAATCCTACTTCTTTTTCTGGTACTCCTGGAAATAATATGGCACAAGACATCACCTTTGTAGGTGGATATGATGGTAACACCTCCTCTCCTATTGCAATTGCAGATTATTGGATTTATACCTATGCAAGTGGTGATGGTGGAAGATCTAACTGGTCTAGAAAAGGAAAAGCTGGAGATATACCACAAACAGATGGTTTTACATTTAAAGGGCCTGGACAAGCACAGAATTACACATTCTCGGGTACGCCTAAAGATGGTAACCTTCCAACGGCTATTGGTGCAAACGAATCATATTTAGTTGGGAATCCTTATGCATCTGCATTGAGCGCTAAGAAATTTATTGAAGATAATATAGATGCTATAGATGGTACGTTGTATTTCTGGCAACATGCTGGTGAAGAAGATACTTCTACCGATACAAGCGGTCATAATTATGCTGGTTATGTAGGTGGATATTCTACTAGAAATATTTCTATGGGATTATCTGCAGATCAGGTAACTTCTAATGATAATAGTGATGACTCTACACCTTCTTTAGGGAGTGGTAGTTATACAGCTCCTAAGCCTTATATTGCTGTAGGGCAAGGTTTCTTTATTAGTGGAGATACTGATGGTGGTGCAATTACTTTTAACAATAGTCAAAGAGAATATAAGACAGAAGGAACAGAATCAGTTTTCTTTAGAACTGCAAGCGCAGCTAAAAAAGTAACTAAAACTAGTAAGAACACTTTACCAATTATAAAGCTTGGATTAGATTATAAAGATCAAAATGATGCTGGTTTACATAGACAGATTGGTATTTCTTTCAATAAGAATAACACCTTTGCTTCAGACAAGGGATACGACTCTAAAGTATATGTAGAAAGTAATACAGATTTCTATTGGAAATTTGATGAAGATGAAAACAAGTATGCTATTGCTGGTGTGCAAGCTATTACTCCAGAATTAGAAGTTCCTTTAGAGCTTGTTGTAGAAAATGCTGGTGAGTTAACTATTAAGATTGATGAATGGCAATACATTAATAGAAACGTATTCTTAAAAGATATAGAAAACGACACTATATATAAACTTAATGATTCTAAAGCAACTTTAAATTTAGCTTCTGGAACCTATACTGATCGATTTGCTCTTGCTTTTGATGGTGAAAATGAAGATGAAGCTACAAAAGAAACTAAAAACCCTTTAAAGGTATTCTATAACAAGAAGAACAACAGAATTGTAGTTGTTAAAAAAGATAAAATTAAAGTTAAACAAGTTTCATTGTTTAGAATTAATAGTAGAAAAGTACAAAATTGGAATATTAAAAAGCAACGTAATAAGTTTAAACTTAAACTAAGAAAAAAGTTTAGCAAAGGATTATATGTTGTAAAAATTAAAACCAATAAAGGAATTATAAATAAGAAAATTGTTATAAAAAATTAACACATTTGTCTGAGTTAATTATTTAAAAAGAGCTTCTATTTATAGAAGCTCTTTTAGTTTTACAACAACTCTATCTAACTCTTCTTTTGTTGTTTGTTTACTAAAAGAAAAACGAACTGAAGTTTTTAAAGCATCATCCTCGTTTAAAAAAGCATGTAACACATGAGATCCTTTATTGCTTCCACTTTGGCAAGCACTTCCGCCAGAAACAGCTATACCAGCTAAATCTAAAGAAAAAAGCAACATATTATTTTCAACGGGAAAACGAACACTTAAAATCTTATATGAACTATTTTCTAAGTCATCAGAATCACCATTAAATGAAATATTTGAAAAATTTGATTTTAGTTCAGTAATAAAGTAACTTTTTAAGGCTTTAATCTTCGTGCTATTATTCTCGATATTTTTTAACGATATTTCTAATGCTTTCTCCATTCCTATGATAGAATGCACATTTTCGGTACTAGAACGAACACCTTTTTCTTGTTCACCTCCATGAATCATTGGCTGAATTCCAAAACCCTTTTTAAAATACGCAAAACCTACTCCTTTTGGTCCGTGAAATTTATGAGCACTCGCCACCATAAAATCAATTGGAGTTTTTTGTAAATCTATTTGATATTGACCAACAGCCTGAACTGTATCCGAATGAAATAAAGCGTTGTGATCATCACAAAGTTTACAAACTTTATCAATAGGCAAAATGCTACCTATTTCATTATTCACAAGCATTAAACTCACTAAAGTCTTCTCAGCAGTATCCTTTAAGAGTTGTTCTAAATGCTCTAAATTAATGCTACCTTTATCGTTTACATCAACATATTTTACATTAATATTTTGCTGTTTTTCTAAATATTCTAAGGTATGTAAAACAGCGTGATGCTCTACTTTTGAAGTAATTACAGTTTTTACACCTAAGTTTTCTACTGCATTAAATAAAATTAAATTATCAGCTTCTGTTCCGCTAGAAGTAAAAATAATTTCAGCAGCTGAGGCATTAAAATGCTTAGCAATATTTTTTCTTGCCGTTTCTATAGATGCTTTCGCTTTTCTACCAAACTGATGCGTAGAAGAAGGATTTCCATTAATATCAATCATAGATTGATGCATAACTTCAATCACTTCTTTATCTAAAAAAGTAGTGGCAGCGTTATCTAAATATATAGCATTCATAGCGCAAAAGTACATTTTTTAAAGATTGTTTAACAATCAATAATTATTTTCGAAATTATTTACATTCTGATAAATATACACCTCAGTTGCACCCAATCCATATTTTTGATAAGAAGCATCGTAATATTTTACTGGGTATTTATTAAAAAGATACTGAAGCTCGGTTTTTAGAACACCTTCTCCCACTCCATGAATAAAAACTAATTTAGAAATTCTCTTACTAATTGCATACTCTAATTTACGTTTTGCAGTATCTAATTGCAAGTTTAGCATATCATAATTATCTAAACCTCTTGTAGATTTTATAAGTTGATTAATATGTAAGTCAACTTCCATAATAACTTCATTCTTTGTTTTTTTAAACGCAGAATTCTTTTTAACAACTTCTGATTCTTTCTCTTTAAGCATGCTATTATTGATATCTAAATACTTTGATAAATCATGTTGATCTTGTTCAATCTTCACCAATTCAGAAGCTTCAAAAGTATACAACATTCCATTTTCATCTATAGTAATGTTATTATTTTCAACTTTAACAACCTTACCAGAAATTACATCATCTAAAACCGCAACTTTATCTCCAATTTCTAAACGCATTCTTAACTTTAAATTAATTTTTAATGTGATATCAATAACTATATTTACACAAAAATACTAAGATGATTCATACTACGGTTACTTCTACTAAAAACTTCTTTGAAAACTCAATAAAAAATATCAGTTTAGATACTGATAGAAAAACATTACTTGCTAAAATAGCTGATACTATTGCAAAAGAGTTACAAGAAAATAAAGTTGTAAACTTGAATTTTATTTGTACTCATAATTCAAGAAGAAGTCAATTAGGACAAGTCTGGGGGTATTATGCAGCTCAGTATTTTGATGTAAATATTAATGCTTTTTCTGGCGGAACGGAAGTAACAGCTTTTTTTAGAAATACAGTAAAAACACTACAAAGTGTTGGTTTTAATTTTGATGTTGAAGATTTCTCTCATCAAAACCCGAAATATTCTATTTCTTTTGAAGGAGCTGAAAAATCTATTCTTGGTTTTTCAAAAGTATTTGATGACCCACAAAATAATCAACCTTTTCTTGCAATAACTACCTGTAATAATGCAGACGAAAATTGCCCGTTTATTCCATCAGCATTACATCGTTTTCATTTACCTTTTGTAGATCCTAAACATTCTGACGGTTCTGATTTACAAGACGAAACTTATTTAAAAACGAATGAACAAATTGCTGGTGAAGTTTATTTTATATTTTCTGAAGTAAAGAAGTTAATGGCTTAGAGTTATTGACTCTGAATTCGATAACAATCTAAAATCTAATCAGTCAACAAAAATCTTAGTAGATTTTATTCCTTTTTTTGTTTTTAATTGTACTAAATACATTGCATTTGTAATAGTTTCAGGTAATTTAATTGAAGAATTATTTTCTGTCTTAAAACTTGTTTTAAAAACCTCATTTCCTAATATATCAAACAATTTTATAGTTGCTTTTTCAGAAGTTAGATTTGAAATTTTTAAAACCCTGTTTTCTGATAACCAAATTTTTGTCTGTTCGAGCGCAGTCGAGAACTCAGTACTTAAAACTTCACTTGTAGTATGCAAATAAAAACGTCCTTCTCCACTTTGTGCTTCTAATAATACAATTTCATAATTTCCATTATCATTCAATTTTGTAAACGTATTTTCTTGTTTATCTTCTAAATAGATGTTCATTCCTGATGGAATGTTTTTTGCTTCTACTGTAAAACTAATAGCTGTATTAGCATCTGCATTAATACCTATAGGTATTATTTGTTCTTCAAAATTTGTTGGCGGTAAACATTGCAAAGCAAATGCTTTGTTGTTATTGTTTGCTAACAAATGTGTATAAACGTTAAAACTATTGTCTTGGGCTGTAAAAATTTCTGAATCATAACCAGCGTCTAAACCTTTAGTAGTGTTATCTAAATATTTTATTTCTGTGGATTTTACATTTTTCCCATCAGAAACTGTTAAACTCATTTCAAATATTTCGTTTTTAACTCTTGCAAAAACATTTCCTGAATGATTTGTTTGTAAGCTTTTATTAAAAGTAAATGTACCACCTCCATCTTTTACATTTACAAAAAATGCTTGTCCTGGTGCAATATATTGCAAGTTGGTACTTGCATGATTATAAGGTTTATATCCAGAAGTTGCTGGATCCCAAATATAAACTGCTAAATTATTGGTATTTATTTGTGCTACATTTTGTAACAATAGATTACTACTTGCATCAGCTAAATTATTAAACTTTAAAAAATTGGGATACGGATTTGCAATTAGGTTCCATCTATTTTTAAAACCGTCTGTTAAGATTACTGTTTTATCGCCGTTTTCTATGCTTCCTGTAAAACTGTATGTTCCAGCTGTAGCGCGTTTCATAGAATAACCTTTTCCGTTTACAAAATTACCAGCAGAAGCAATATTAGCAACAGTTTCATATTCCCAATTAGAAGAAGGAATATCATTATTATAAGGAGCAATTGCATATTTTGTATTATCTCCGTTTTGAATTACTTGGTTGTTTTCTGCAACGGTTTGAATACTTTGTTCTAGTACTGGAGCACCAACTGTATGCCAATTGTCTGTAACGTATCTGTTATAGGTAATATTTCCTGAAGCATTTCCTTTTACAACCAAAGAACCACTACTTGTAGCATCAGAATGTATGGTAATTGTTCCGTTATTGGTTACATTGTTACCAACGGTTAATCCTTTTCCTGCATTAACTGTTACACTTGCTCCTGTTTGATTTTCTACATTAAAAGCTGTTGCATTATTTAGATTGGTAATTGTTGGGTAATTTCCTAGACCTGTAGGTATAGTTACGTTACTATTTACATCTGGTAAACCATTGTTCCAGTTGGTGGGTTCTTGCCAAAGTGTGTTTGTTGCTCCTGTCCAAGATGTATTGGCGTTTGTTGCTCCATTAAATTCATACGCACCAATATCTATAGTACCTACAAAACGTGTATTATTTGCAATATCTGTTGTTAAAGAATTAAAGGTATTATTACCTGCATTAATAAGCGGACTACCTATTGCTGGTACAAAACCATCATCTGGGGTACTAAATATATTATCGGTACCATCAGGATCTACACTATTTTTAAAAGGATCTGCCGTTAGCGTGGTAAAACTTGTTCCTGTAAAGTTTTGCGAAAAGTTATTTGCACTACTTGCATGTATAGTTGCACCGGAACCATTTACAATATCTGTACCATTTCCATATAATACCGTATTATATAGTGTGGGAGAAGAAGAAGGAAATTCATTATACATACCACCACCATAATTTGCAGTATTTCCTGAAAACGTAGTATTGATAAGGTTTGGAGAAGAAGTATAATCATTATACATACCACCGCCATAATTTGCAGTATTTCCTGAAAACGTAGTATTGATAAGGTTTGGAGAAGAAGATTCAGCGTTTAAGATACCACCTCCACCACCAACTGTAGCTGTGTTTCCCGAAAAGGTGGTATTGGTAATGCTTGGGGAAGAATTATTATTATACATACCTCCAGCGATATTAGCGGTGTTTCCTGAAAAGGTAATATTGCTTAGATTTGGGGAAGAATTAGTAGTATACATAGCTCCACCTTTAGAGGAAGCGAAATTATCTTTTATAAGACTATGGGTTATATTGGATTGAGAGTTACTGATATATACGCCCCCACCATATCTTGCACTGTTGTTATTAGTAATTTTAAGTTGTTTAAAAGTAACGGTGTTGTTACAGTTAAGTATTTGAATACCACCGCCATTTTTTGGACTCGTACCATAACCATCACGTATTGTAAAGCCATCTATGGTTATATTGTTTAAATTATTGGCAATTACAACAGTATAAGTGTTGTCTGTATTGCTTATTTCATTACCAATATTGCCACTTAAAATGGTTTCATTGGCTTGTAAATCTCGGGTATTGAGATTAAACGTTGGTGCTTCATTCCCCGCAAAACCTCCATAAATACTAATATTGGGTAATTTAAAATGGTTGTTTCTATCCCCTACATTGTTAAAGAAGCTATCATCTGTAATATAAGTCCCTTTAGCAACCCAAATTTGAGAGGCTGTTGCTCCACATCCATTGATATAAAATAAGGCATCATATAATTTTGTAAAAGCATTTACCCAGGAAGACCCATTGTTAGCTCCGGTTGCATTTTTATTGACATAAATAATATCATCCGGGAAATTAAAAGTGGGATTCTTATCTTGTTGAAATTCAAAAACACCTATATCTACCGTTCCTTCATAAATTCGAGGGTTTCCATCTATATCTGTGGTAATACCCGACAAATTGGGTGCAGCATTGTTACCGCTGTTTATAGAAGGACTTATACAAGGGAGTTCTTTATAACCCTCAACAAGGTTTGGGTTTCTGTCTAAATTATGTCCGCCATCGGTAACTCCACTAGGAAAAGTAACCGTACCATCTTCTGTGTCGTCTTGTAAAATAGAATAACTAATAGTACCGTTTATTTTTGATCCGCCTATATTTCCCCACAAAATACTATTTACAAAGGTTAAACCACTTCCAAATGCTACAGTACCAACATTATTAAGAGATCTGTTATTGGTAAACGTACAATTGGTAAAATCAAAAGAACCGCCGCCTCTTAATATCACTCCAGCAGTATAACCTGTATTGTCATCAAAAAAACAATTGATGGCTTTACTATCATTAGAACTTTTAAGAATAGCACCACCACTTGCATAATTTGAAGAGTTACCAATAAATTTACAATTTATAAATGTATCGTTAGCATTTGTATACACAACAGCATTACCATTAGGTAAAGCGTGGTTAAAACTAATGGTGCAGCTCTTAAAAACAGGGTTCTCTAATCTAGTGTAAATAGCGGCTCCATTTTTACTTTTATTATTTGTAATGATACAATTTGAAATTGTTGGAGAAGATTCATCTATATATAAGCCACCACCAAGAGTCTCCGTTCCATAAGCTTTGGTAATGGTAAATCCGTCTAAAACAGGAGTTGCATCTAGGTTTTCAAATTTTATAATTGTTTTAGAATTGTCTGTTTCTGTGTTTAAAATGCCTATATCTCCAGATAAAATAGTGGTATTATTTTCCCAATCTCTTTGAGTTCGTAAGGTTTCTGTACCGTTAAAACCTCCATAAATGCCTACATTGTTTTTCATAACAAAAGAGGCGTTTCTATCACCTAAAGTTACATTTACACCTACATCTGGTGTATACGTTCCTTTGGCAACCCAAATTTCAGATCCTGCAGTTGCTGCTGCTATTGCATCTTGTAAAGAGTTATATGCATTTGCCCAACAACCTCCGTTGTTACTTCCATTAGCAGTAATATCTACATAAATGATATTTATTCCATTATTAGAAAGGCTATATTCATAAGGGCCAATATCTATAGTACCCACTTTACGTGTATTACCATCTAAATCTTGTGTGGTAGCATTATATGAATCATTACCTGAATTTTTAAGTGGACTACATGTTTGTAAGCTATAATTTCCATTAGCTTCATCTACAAATAGCGGGTTAAAACCAGCAACTGTTGCATCTATATTTGCAGTACCTGCTGGGTTTTGGGTTTTAATAAGGCTATAATTAGCGGTTAATGTTCCGCTTTCATGCTCGCTAGGTATAAAATTAGCATTTGAAAATTCTCTTTTAGTATTGTCCCATAAAATGCTATTCTGTAAAATTGTTGTTCCATAAACTCCTCCTCCAAAAAAATACAGTACAGAAGCAACTGAATTATTAGTTACTAAAGAATTTGTTAAGGTTATGGTAGCTGCTCCATAAATTCCTCCACCTCTACTAGAATCAGAAACATTAATCCCACTTCCTGCCATACTACTAAAAGCATTATTACTGGCCACTTTGCTATTGATTACTGTAATATTGGTTCCATAAATCCCTCCTCCAAAAGAATTAAAATTTGATTGAGCAGAATCAACAAAAGTTAATGTAGAATTATGTGTAATTTGGCTATTGGTTACTGTAATGTTGGTTCCATAAATTCCTCCTCCATATGCATTACTTGTCATAGGCAAAGGATTACCAGCATTATTATAAGCAGAAGCATTGTTGCTAGTTATTCTGCTATTAGTTACTGTAATATTAGTTCCATGAATTCCTCCTCCATAAACTTCTAACGATGCAGTATTCGAGGAAGTAATGGTAGTTTGATTGGTAGATACCACTACCTGCTGTAAGTCTAAAGTACCAGTAGCATAAATACCAGCTCCATGATTGTTAGCATGTCCTTTTTGTATGGTTAGTCCTTCTAAAAATAAAGTACCTGTAGTATGTGTAGCACTTAACACTCTGTGTGTAGTATTACCATCTAAAATAGTTGCATTATTGGTAATGTCTTGTGTACCACCTCCAGTAGGATAACCACCTTTTAAGGTTAACGCTTTATTAATAGTTATTTCTGCGCCTTGTTTATATGTACCTGCTGCAATTAAAATTTCGCCACCTGTAGAAATTGCATTTACCCCATCTTGTATATTGGTATACGCATTTACCCAAGAAGTACCATTGTTACTACCAGAGGCAGTAATATCTACATAGATTGTTTGACTAAATGATGATAGGCATAGGAAACCAATATAAGTTAAGCAAATCAGTAATTTTATTTTCATAAGGGCATAAAATTAATATAATTCTTAAGTTTTTCAAAAACCAATTCCTAAACCATCATCTGGAGCATCACTCATAGCTTGTGCAGATTTGGGATGCAAAATCATATAAGTAGCTAAAGATGTTAAGGCAGCATATTTACTATACTTTCCTATCTTTTGAATAGCTTCTTTTCTTGTTATTATTTTTGAAGATTCTTTCATCAATCAAGAATAATTTTAGTTGTTTTTATCCCTTTCTCTGTTTGTAACCTCACCAAATAAACCGCTTGTTGTAATCTATTTGGTAACTGTATTTCTAGACCTCTCTCCCGAAGTTTCGGGATCGTTCGAGGAGACAATTGTTTTACAAACACCTCTTTTCCTAACAAATCATAGAATTTTAGTGTTGCTTTTTCGGTTTGCAAATTGGCAATCTTTAAGATTCTCTTTTCAGTCAACCATATTCTTGTCTGTTCGAGCGCAGTCGAGAACTCATTAACATCTAAAACCTGATTGGTGGTATGCAAATAAAAACGACCTATACCACTTTGTGCTTCAGAAACAGTAATTTCATAGTTTCCATTATCGTTTAATTTGGTAAACGTATTTTCTTGTTTGTCTTCTAAATAAATAGTAAATCCTGTTGGAATGTTTTTTACATCCACAGAAAAATTAATAGTTGTATTAACATCTGCATTAATACCTATAGGAATAATCTGTTCTTCAAAATTTGTTGGAGGCAAACATTGCAAAGCAAAGGTTTTGTTGTTATTGCTTTCTAACAAATGTGTATAAACACTAAAACTATTGTCTTGGGCTGTAAACGTTTCTGCATCGTAACCAACATCTAAACCTTTGGTAGTGTTAGGTAAATATTTAATTTCTGTGGATTTTGTAAGATTTCTCGACTGCGCTCGAAATGACACTGAAAGATTTATTTCAAAAATTGCATTGTTGGTTTTTGCAAAAACATTTTGTGTACTTGTAGTTTGTAAACTCTTAGAAAATGTAAATGTACCACCACCAGATTTTGCATTTACAAAAAAGGCTTGTCCTGGTGCAATATATTGCAAGTTGGTACTTGCATGATTGTATGGTTTGTAACCAGATGTAGTAGTATCCCAAATATAAACTGCTAAATTATTTGAGTTTATTTGTGCTACATTTTGTAACAATAGATTACTACTTGCATCAGCTAAATTGTTAAACTTTAAAAAACTAGGATACGGATTTGCAATTAAGTTCCAATTGTTTTTAGAACCCTCTGTTAAAGCAACTTGTTTATCACTATTTTCTATAGCTCCTGTAAAAGAATAAGTTCCTGCAGGATTTCGCTTCATAGAATACCCTTTTCCGTTTACAAAATTACCAACATTAGCAACATTTGCCACAGACACATACTCCCAATTATTAGAAGGAATATCATTATTATAAGGAGCAATAGCATATTTTGTATTGTCTCCATTTTGGATGACTTGGTTATTTTCTGCTACATCTTGTATAGTTTGTCCAATTACTGGTGTACCAACTGTATGCCAGTTATCAGTTACATATCTGTTGTAGGTGATGTTACCAGATGCTGAACCTTTTACAACTAATGCACCACTATTGGTAGCATTAGAGTGTACAGTTATTGTACCATTATTAGTTAGATTGTTTTCTATGGTTAAACCTTTGCCTGCATTAATTATTACACTTGCTCCTGTTTGATTATCAAGATTAAAAGCAGTTGCATTGTTTAGGTTTGTAACTGTTGGGTAATTTCCTAAACCTGTGGGTATTGTAACATTACTGTTTGCATTTGGCACACCATTGTTCCAATTGGTAGGTTCTTGCCATAAGGTGTTTGTTGCTCCTGTCCAAGAAGTATTGGCGTTGGTTGCTCCATTAAATTCGTACGCACCAATATCTATTACACCTACTTTTCTGACATTGTTGTCTAAATCTGCTAAAGTGGTATTATAACTATCTAAACCAGCATTGATTAATGGACTTCCTGTTTGCAAACGATAATCTCCATTGGCTTCATCTACAAATAAAGGATTAAAACCACCCACAGTAGCATCTATATTTGCGGTACCTGTTGGGTTTTGGTTTTTAATAAGACTATAATTAGCAGTAAGTGTACCAGAATGTTCACTGGGTGTAAAATTAACACCACCATCTGTACTTTTGGTGTTGCCCCATAAAATAGAGTTTTGCAAAATTGTTGTTCCACGAACTCCTCCAAAAGAAGAAGAAGAAGAAGAAGAAGAAGAAGTGTTACTGCTTACTACGCTATTGGTTAAGGTAATAAGTCCATCATTTGTATGAATCCCTCCTCCTTCTGAAGAAAAAGAAGAAGAAGAAGAAGAAGAAGTGTTATTGGTTACTTGACTATTGGTTAGTGTTATACTTCCATTAGAATTAAAAATCCCTCCTCCTGCAGACAAAGAAGAAGAAGAAGAAGTGTTATTGCTTACTTGACTATTGGTTAGTGTTATACTTCCACTAGAATTATAAATCCCTCCTCCAAAAGAAACATTAGAAGAAGAAGAAGTGTTATTGGTTACTTGACTATTGGTTAGTGTTATACTTCCAATAGAAGTATAAATCCCTCCTCCAGAAGAAGAAGAATTGTTAGTTATTTGACTATTATTAGTTATCAAAATATCACCAGAATCTGTATAAATTCCACCTCCATTAGCATTATCAGTAGTATTGTTATTTAAAATAGTATTATTTAAAGTTATATTTCCATCTAAAGAATAAATTGCGCCACCAAAACTATTAACACCAACTCTTGTCTTACAATTTTTTATGGTAACAAAACTTAAATGTAAGTTGCCTACAGTAGCAATACCACCACCACCAAATGTAGAATTAAATGTATCTCCGTTTTGTATGGTTACCCCTTCTAAAAATAATGTACCTGTTGTGTGTGTTGCATTTATAACTCTTTGTTTATTATTATTAGCAAACTCATAGGCATCTATTATGGTTGGGTTATTGGCAATGTCTTGTGTACAACTACCACCAATAGCGTAACCTCCTTTAATTACTAAAGCTTTAGTAATACTAATTTGGTTAGTTATATTATAAGCGCCTTGGGCAATACGTATTTCTTGATTTTCTGTTGCTGCAGTAACTGCTGGTTGTATAGATGTAAATGCATTTGCCCAAGAACTTCCATTATTACTTCCTGTTGCACTTTTATCTACATAAATAATAGTAGGCAAATTAACTGTAATAGTTTGTGTATTAGAAACTACTTTACCCACACCACCTGTTGTACCTGTGCTCCAAGTTGCACCGTTAATTGTTCCGTTATTGGCGTTTGTAGAACTATCTGTAAGTTGTGTGCCCGCATTTTCGAAAAACGGGTAATAGGCAACTAAATTGGTTTCATCGCCTACAAATACATTGTCTTTGGCTTGTTGTATTTCTTGTTGTGTGGTTAAAGCTTTGTTCCAAACTCTTAAAGAAGCTATTTTACCTTGAAAATATTCTGCAGTTCCGTTCCAAGAACCAATATAACCTGCTTGTGGATTTGCAGAATTAACCAATGTACCATTACTAGCTTTATTACCAATTTCTACGCCATTTCTATACACACGCATTGCATTGGTAGCATCATCAAAAAAAGCTAAAATATGTACCCATTGATTGTTATAATCTGCTGGATTTATAGATACATCTAATTCTGTATAAGCATCTGTTGTGGTATGTGTTCCAAAAGATAAAATTGTGCCATTATTTTGAAAGGAAAATAAAATTCTACCTACTGCATCTGTACCTTCTTTTCTATAAATCTCTTGATAACCATTTGTAATATTTGTTGGATGAACCCAAGCTTCAACAGTTACTCCAGTAGAAAAATTTAGAGAAGCATTATGTGGAATTGAAACATAGTCATCTACTCCATCAAAAGTTAAAGCGTAACTTGGGTTGGCTGCAAATACATGAAAATCGGTAGTTTCTGAAACTATACCTGTTTGAAAATTTAAAGCACTTCCTGTTCCTGTTTGTGGGTTTCCAATCACTTCTTTTGTAGTATCATTTCGTAAGAAATAATTAAAATTGGTTTCAGAGTTTTGCAGTGTTAACGTATTATCTTGTGGGCAAACAATAGTTGTTGCTCCTGTTAGGGTTTGTGTTATTTGTGCTTTTGTATTAAAAATAAAACAGTAAAATAATACTATAAAAAGTAATCTAATTTTCTTAATATTCATATAATTTATAGCAATTATAAAAATGATTTTTATAATTATAAAATTACAAAACGTTTACTTAAATGAAGAAAAATAGAGGGTAGTTGAGGGGTAGTTGTAAAACGATAAATAACTATTTTTCAATAATTAAACTAAATTACAGAAATTTGTTTGGCTTCTTCTCTATTTTTAATGTTCAGTTTGCTGTATATTTTTTTAATATGATATTTAACGGTATTTACAGAAATAAAAAGTGTTTCTGCAATTTCTTTATTGCTTTTTCCTTGTGCTAACAGCGTAAAAATTTCTTGCTCTCTTTCAGATAAATCATACTCGGTAAAATAATTGGTTTTCCCTTGTTTGTTTTTTTCTAACTCTTCAGATAAGGAAGATATTTGTGTTGCGTACTTAGTAATGTCATTTCGCATTTGTATGTTTTCTTCATGCAAAATACGCATCCTGTAAATTACCGCGAATGAGAGTAAAATCATTTCGAAAAAACCTGCCATTTTTATATAATCTCTGCTAATTTGAAGTAATTGAAATCCGAATAACTTGAGTACATAATAATCTACTCCTAGTAAAAAGATAAACACATAAGCCACTGCAAATACTTTGGTGAAAATATTTTTATTAAATAAAAATAAACTTGTTACCCAGTAAATACCTAATAAGGTAAATGAAAAAACTTCTATTAAAGCAAAGTAATTAAAGCTATTAGTTACTAAATAAAGTATAAATAATAGAACCTGAATAACTATATAACTTAAAATAACATATTGCAACTTAGGATAATAATTATCTGTTTGTAAGTAAGATGTAGCAAATAAAGCACCTAAAATAGAAGTTGTAATATGAACTACTAAAGTAATAATATCTATAGTTTTTTCTGATAAACTAAAAAAACTTAAAATACCATCACTTATAAATAAAGATGCTGAAACACCAAATAAAAAAAGTGCATAGTATAAAAAAGTTCTATCTCTAAAGTTGATAAAATAAAAGAGGTTTATTAATACTACAACAAAGGCAAAACCGTAGTAAAAACCAGTAAATAAATTATCTTTTTTACTACTATATTTATAATCTGAATACTCTTGTATGGTAATAGGAATATAAGCTTCTTTAATTATATTTAGTTTTATAAACGTTGGTGATTGCTCTATAATAAAGGTTAAAAAGCGTTCATTTTTTTCTGACAAAATTTCTTTGTCATTATAATAAGCTACACCATTTGCTAAATGATTGTTAGGAAACTGAATAATCGTTTTTTCTGCAACATTTTCTATCTTAAACCAATAAACACCATTGTTAATGCCTTTGTTAATGGTTTTATCTACTTTTATAAATTCTAGATTCTTAACATTATCTATAGTATTTTGATTGCTTGTATCAGGCAGATAAGAGATTTCTGCTTGAGAAAAACTTTTACAAGAAAAAAGCACTAAAAATAAAACGATTATTTTTCTCAATTTATAGGGTATAAACTTCAATACTATTTATTTAACAAAACAATTTAATCAAAAAAATACAAATATTAAAAAAGTTTATTTAACTTGATTGATTATTTTAAATCTTAATATCTTTTTGATAAGGAATTTTGTCTAACACATGATTAATTGCAGCAACTCTTGCTTCAGTTTTTCTGTTAGCTCTAATTACTTTCCATGAAGATATTTCGGTATTTGTTTTAGAAAACATGGCTTTTTTATACTCTGTATAATCATCCCATAATTCTTGCGCACGTTTATCAACAGCAGTCATTTTCCATTGTTTTAATGGATCGTTTTGTAAGTCTTCAAAACGTTTAGCTTGTTCTTTTTTAGAAATAGACATGTAAATTTTAACCAAGAAAATTCCGCTTTGTAAAATCATTTTTTCAAAATCATTTACTTGATTCATGAAAATTTCATATTCTTCTTTAGTACAAAAATCATTAACAGGCTCAACAATAGCTCTGTTATACCAACTTCTATCAAAGAAAACAATTTCTCCTGCTTTTGGGAATTGCTCTACATATCGTTGAAAATACCATTGAGTAGTTTGGTCTTCACTTGGTTTTGGTAACGCAACAATACGCATATGACGCGGATTAATACGCTCAGTAATTCTTCTTATTGCTCCCCCTTTTCCTGCGGCATCTCTACCTTCAAACAAAATAATGATTCGCTCATTATTTTCTATCGCCCAGGTTTGTAATTTAATTAATTCTACTTGAAGTTTTTTTAACTTTTTCTCATAATTCAAATACCTAAGCGCACGTTCTACATTTAAAGGTTCTTTAGACAAAAGCGCTAACAAACCCTTATTAGAATTCAGTTTTTTAATATCTAAATCTGTAAATTCTTTTTCCATTTAATCTAAATTAGTTGATGAACGATAATAACGCATAACTACATTTGGATCTGGAATTATAGTTGTTGAAGCTGCTGATTTCCCATCATAATCAAACTGTGATAACACATGTCTAATTGCTTCTAATCTTGCTGTTTTTTTATCATTGGTTTTTATAATCATCCATGGACAATAAGAAGTATGTGTTTTACTAAACATTTCTTCCTTATAAACGGTGTATTTATCCCATAACTCTTGCCCTTTTTGATCTACTGGACTAAATTTCCAGCGTTTTAAAGGATTATCTTTTCTTCCATCAAAACGTTTTTGCTGCTCTTCTTTAGAAATGGATAACCAAAATTTAATAATAATCATATCATCTTCATACAACATATGTTCAAATTCTGGTACTTGCAATAAAAAATCTTTATACTCTTTTTTAGTACAAAAATCCATTACAGGTTCTACAACTGCTCTATTATACCAGCTTCTATCAAAAAAAACAATTTCACCAGGATTTGGTAATTTTTTAATATAACGTTGAAAATACCATTGTCCTTTTTCAACTTCAGTAGGTTTATTTAAAGCAACTAAACTTGTAGAACGCGGATTTAAATGCTCCATAAAACGACGGATATTTCCACCTTTTCCAGCTGCATCTCTACCTTCAAAAATTACTGCTACTCTCTTATTCTGTTTAGAAATCCATTGTTGCAACTTTACCAATTCTATTTGAAGCAAACGTAATTCTTCATTATATAATATGGTTTTTTCAACTTTATGAAAAGGAATTTTCTTTTCTTTTAAGCATTCAATTAAGTCTTCATTTGATTGAATACGTTGAAAATCCTCTAAAGTTAATTTTGGTTGTTGCTCCATAAAACATGTTTGGTATAAAACGGAGCTAAAAATAAGCACTTTTTTTAATTAAACTGATAAAAAGAAATTATTTTAAAACTACAACTACTATATTTGCCCCAATGAAAGAAATTAGTTGCTGTCTCTTTTTATTGCTATCGATTTCAGTTTTATCACAAGAAAAATTTGCTAAAGAATTTAGTTTTGTAAATGATAATGACCTGTATGTATCTATTTCTAAAGATAGATATTACACCAATGGTATGTTTTTAACCTACCGACATCTTACAAAAAACAACAATGAAAAGTTAGCGAAAAAAATCTACGAATGGCAAGTTGGCCAATATATGTATACGCCTTTTAAGGCAGTAATTACAAGTGTTAAATTACACGACAGACCTTTTGCTGCTTATTTATATGGTAGTTTTGGCATCAATAGAATTTATAAAAACAACTCTACTTTAAAAACAAGTCTACAAATTGGTGTAATTGGCCCTGCAGCTTACGGTGAAGAATTACAAGGTTTTATTCATGATATCTATAATTTTTCCCCAGCAGTTGGTTGGAAATATCAGATAAAAAATGCCTTTGGCATCAATCTAAACGCTAGTTACAATAAGTTTTTAATTTCCACAGACGACTCTTATTTTGATATACATTGGATAAACGATATAAAAGTCGGGACAGTATTTACAAACTTATCAACTGGATTTTATACCAGAATTGGTTTTAAGCCTTTACAGAGCATTATTAATTCTATAGGATTTAATACAAGTTTAAATAACGATACTACAAATCAAAATAGAGTATTAGAATCGTTTTTATATTTTAAACCTATCATTCGGTATTCTCATTATGATGCAACCATACAAGGAAGTTTTCTAAACAAAAATAGTGATGTAACAAAAGAGTTATATCCTATAGTTTTTGATTTAGAATTAGGAGTTAAATTTACCGTAAATCGATTTAATTTTGGATATGTATTTAATTACAACACCAATAAAAGTAAAGATTTAAGGATTACTAGCGGACATAGTTACGGATCAATAATACTTAGTTATTTAATCCGTTAAGATTCAAAATAATCATCTTTAAAACCTATCAAATATAATTTTTCTTGAGCTCTTGTAACTGCGGTATAAAGCCATCGTAAATATTCTGTACTTATTCCTTCTGGTAAATAAGGTTGTTCTACAAAAATAGTTTTCCATTGTCCTCCTTGAGATTTATGACAAGTCATTGCATAAGAAAACTTAATCTGTAAAGCATTAAAATATTTATTCTTTTTAATCGCCATAAATTGCTTGTACTTCGATTTTTCATGTGCAAAATCTTCTTTTACAGCTTCGTATAATTTATTGGATTCTTCATAAGTAAGTGAAGGACTTTCACTCGTTAAAGTATCGAGTAATAAAACGGTTTCAAAAGGATGCATGTCTGGATAATCAATCATTCTAAGCTCTACTTCAGCAAATTTAAATCCGTATAATTCTTTAATCGAATTAATCCGTAGCACTTCACAAATATCGCCATTGGCAATAAATCCAGCTGTAGAAGAATCTTTTAGCCAATAATAATTATTCTTTACAACCATGACATAATCTCCCGAAGAAATTTCATTTTCTTGCCCTCTAATTCTTACTCGAATTTGCTCATTGTATTGATTGGCTCTTTTATTTGAACGTACAATAATTGCAGTATCTTCTACCCCAATTTCATTATCATAAGCAGAGGTTATTGCATCTTCTATATCATATCCATCCTCTAATCTAATAATATCTGGAAAATTAATATTAAACTGAAATTGTGTTGAATCATTCTGTACATGCAATCTTAAATGTGTTGCATTTACAAGAATTCCAGAATTCTCATGTTGACGCATAACCTCATCTAATTCAATTTCTTGAACTGTCTTGTTATAATCTATCCTTAACCTATCTACTTCTAATGCTGGACTAACATTCAATTTTACAGGTGGTAATTGTGCCGTATCTCCAATAAAAATAATTTTACAATTTTTCCCAGAATACACATATGAAATTAAATCGTCTAATAAAGATCCTTTTTCAAACAACTTTCCATTTTGCGGTTTATCCGGAATCATAGAAGCTTCATCAACAATAAAAATAGTATTTGTATGTTTATTGGGTTGTAAAACAAAAGCTACATTTCCGTTACTTTGTTTTTTTGGAAAGTATATTTTTTTATGAATTGTAAAAGCTTGCTTTTTAGAATACACAGAAATTACTTTTGCAGCTCTACCAGTTGGCGCTAACAATACCGCCTTTTTACCTGCACGCCACAAGTTATTAACTACTGTACTAATTATTGTAGTTTTACCTGTACCAGCATATCCCTTAAGTAAAAACAATGATTGATTATCTTCTTTAAAAATAAATTCTGACAAAAGATGTAGTAATTCATGTTGTTTTACTGTTGGGTTATGAGGAAAATTTTTATTGATTTCCTTATAAAAATCGTTTGGTATTTTTATCATAAAAATTCTAAAGTACCAAAGATACATTGATTTATAAATAAAAGTTTTTATCATTAAAAAAAAATTGTAGATTTGCGAGAAGCATATTAAAAACATACATAAAAATGGGATTATTAATTTGGATTATAGGAGCTGTTCTAGTTGCAGTTTTATTAGCATATGTAGTAGTAAAATATTTACCTCTTAAATTAAGATGGATAGCATCTTTATTATTACTGTTATTATCAATATTTTTAGTTTTTAAAATTTATAATGGCGTTATGGGACCCATTGAATTTAATAAAGACAAAAAAGTAAAGTTCGCTAAGGTTATTAATAGCCTAAAAATTATTAGAGACGCTCAATTAGCTCACTATGAAGTAAATGGAACTTACGCTAAAGATAAGAATGCATTAATTCAATTTATAGATACTGCTCAATTTGCTGTTACTGAAACAAAAAATGTTGTTGAAACTATCAATACTGGTGGTGGAATTACAAAAGAAGTAGAGAAAAAAGTAACAGATACTATTGGTTACAAACCAGTTGTAAAAGATTTTGATGGTAAAGATTACAAAAACATGTTTAAAGTACCTGGTGTAGCAGGTAAAGAATTCGACTTAACTGTTGGTATGGTTGAGAAAGTAGCAGGATTAAAAGTTCCTACTTTCGAAGCAAAAACAGATAAAGCATCAATATTAAAAGGAATGGATCCTTCATTAGTAAAACAAGAACTAGAAGCTATTGTAGCTGATGAGATTAAAGGAGAATTTGTTTCTGTAGGTTCTTTAGAAGAAGTTAGTACTGGTGGAAATTGGCCGCCTTCTTACGATAAAGCAAGTGCAAAAAAAGACGAATAGTATAGAAACTACTAATAAAAATATAGTATCCATCCAATTCAGTTTGGATGGATTTTCTTTTTGTGTTAAAAACAGCGCAACTAAAGAAACACTCCATTTTGAAAGTTTTTCTTTTGACAAAACAATAGCGACACCTAATATCTTATTAGATAAATTAGCTGCCACTTTTAAGGAAAACAACATTTTACAACAAGACTTTGCTACTATTACAGCAATTCATACCAACAACTTATTTTCGCTAGTACCTAATGAGTATTTTGATGAAAATAATCTAAAAGAATATTTACAACACAACATAAAAATACTTGCAAATGATTTGTTAGTTTTTGATGATTTGAAGGAAATAGAAGCTAAAAATGTTTATGTTCCGTATGTAAATATTAACAACTTTATATTTCAAAATTTTGGAACTTTTGAATTTAAACATCATTTATCAGTATTAATTGACAAGCTAATTTCAAATAATAAAAGCGAAGAAAAAGTGATGTATGTTAATGTTCATCCAAAAAATCTTGATATTGTTGTTATTGAAAACAATAAATTAATTCTTGCGAATTGCTTTTCTTTTGAAACTAAAGAAGATTTTATCTACTATATTTTATTTGTTGCAGAACAACTAAAATTAGACACAGATACTATTCAGCTTATACTTTTAGGTGATATTGATACAGAATCAGAAATTTATAATAGTACTTACGATTATATTAGAAAAGTTGATTTTATAGAAAACACGAATTCAATTTTCGACACAATACCTCATTCTAACCACAATAATTATATCCTTTTAAGTTAATGCGAATCATATCAGGAAAATATAAAGGAAGGCGCCTAAGTGCTCCAAAAAAACTCCCAGTACGTCCAACTACAGATATGTCTAAAGAGGCATTGTTTAACATCATAAACAACCACTACTATTTTGATTCGATTTCTGTAATAGATTTATTTTCTGGCACCGGAAATATAAGTTATGAATTTGCTTCAAGAGGTACAAAAGACATTTATGCTATTGACGCACATTTTGGATGTATAAAATATATTTCCGAAACTTCTAAGGAATTTGACTTTCCAATTAACACGTATAAAAATGATGTCTATAAATTCATAGAGAGAACACCATTAACTGCTGATATTATTTTTGCTGACCCACCTTATGATTTTGAAGAAAGTCAGTTTATTAAAATAGCTGATGTAGTTTTTGAAAGAAATATTTTAAATGAAGAAGGTGTTTTAATTATTGAACACTCTAAACATACAGATTTAAGTAATCACCCAAAACACAGTTACGATAAACGTTATGGAAGTAATGTTTTTAGTTTCTTTGAGAAAGAAGAAGCTTAAAGTAAAGTATTAATAATATCAGCAACAGAAATACCTTCAGCTTCAGCTTTGTAGTTTTTTACAATTCTATGTGATAAAATTGGAATAGCAACTGCTTTCACATCTTCTATATCTGGGGAAAATTTCCCTCTAACTGCTGCATGAGCCTTAGCTCCTAAAATTAAATTTTGTGATGCTCTTGGTCCTGCTCCCCAATCTAAATACTGTTTCACAAAGTCGGTAGCTTCTGTAGATTTTGGTCTTGTTTTACCAACCAAAGAAACAGCGTATTCTATAACATTATCAGCTACAGGGATTTTTCTTATTAATTTTTGAATTTCAATAATTTCTTCAGCAGAAAACAACGAAATAATTTCTTGAGAATTTATTGATGTTGTATTTTTTACTACTTGTACTTCTTCAGCAAAAGAAGGGTAGTCTAAATTAATAGAAAACATAAATCTATCTAACTGCGCTTCTGGTAAAGGGTACGTACCTTCTTGTTCAATAGGATTCTGAGTTGCCAATACAAAAAATGGTAAGTCTAATTTATAATGTTTTCCAGCTATTGTTACAGAACGCTCTTGCATAGCCTCTAATAAAGCTGCTTGCGTTTTTGGTGGCGTTCTATTAATTTCATCCGCTAAAATAATATTAGTGAAAATAGGCCCTTTAATAAAAGAAAACTGACGTTTTTCATCTAGTATCTCACTACCTAAAATATCTGAAGGCATTAAATCTGGTGTAAACTGAATACGTTTAAAATCTAAACCTAAAGCATCAGAAACGGTATTAACCAATAAAGTTTTAGCTAAACCTGGTACACCAACTAACAAAGAGTGACCGCCACAAAATATAGATAGTAAAACAAAGTTTACCGCCTCTTCTTGACCTACTATTATTTTACTAATTTCAGTTTTTAATTGGGAGTATTTTTCTACTAAATTATTTACTGCTGCTACGTCTGACATTAATTAATTTCCTTTTTCCAGTTTCTTTCAAACGTACATTTTTTATGGTTGTTATTTAATTTAATATACGTGTCATTAATTTTTTCGTTAGACCATTTTCTAATAGTCTCTTGTTTTTTCTTTTGTAAAGCTAATTGCTGAATCTTCACATAATCATCTACTAAATCTGCAGTATGTGTATTGGTTCTATCTTTCATATACAAAAACTTATACATCTTCTCTCCTTCTCTAGTTTCATCATAAAAAACATCAGAAATTTCTGTTTTTTGTAAATTATTTACACGTGCATACAAAGCTGGATCCATTCTGGTTAAATCAAAAGTAGTTTCACCTGTACTTTGGTTAATAATAACTCCACCATTAAATTTTGTTGCTTTATCTTCAGAATATTTTTTTACTGCTTCTTCAAAAGTAATTTCACCGTCTTTAATTTCTTGCTTAATTTTTTCAACTTTTGCTTCTGTTTCTTTTAATTTATCTTCAGGAATTTGAGGTTGTAATAAAATATGAGATACTTCTCTGATATTCCCTTTAACAGTATGCAATTGCATAATATGATATCCGAATTGAGTTTTAAATGGTTCTGATACTTCATTTACTTCCAATGAGAAAGCCATGTCTTTAAAAGTGGCATCTAATCCGCTTTCTTTGGTTACAGGGTATCTTCCTCCATTTTGAGTAACTCCCGGATCTTCAGAATTAATGATAGCCTTCATTTTTATACTAGAACCACCTTCAATATCTTTCTTTATTTGGTTTAGTTTTTTAATTATACGCTCACTTTCATTTGCTTCTGGATTTGCATAAACTACAATCTGAGCCATCGAGATTTCAGCTGGAAATTCTGGTAAGTTATTTTCTTTTTTTAATCCATTATAATAAATCCTAACTTCTTCTGGAGTTACATCAATTGTTTCAGTAATTTTTGCCTGTTCTCTCCCAATTAACATTTTTTCTTTTTCAATATTATATAGCTCCTTTTTTAAATCATCTACATCATTAAAGTTATAAGCATTTACCATTTTTTCTTCACTTCCATATTGTTGTATAAAATATCTAATATTTCTATCAACACCGGCATTAATTTCTGCATCAGAAACAGTAACACTATCAACAATAGCATGATGAGCTAATAATTTTTGTAACATTAATTGCTCTAACATTTCACAATCAGAGATTGTAATTTTACCTTCATTATTTTGCTCAACCTCTTGCTTAAACTTCTCTATGTCAGAATCTAGCACAATATTTTTACCAATAACAACGGCTAAACCATCTATCTTAGTTTTTTGTGCTGATATATTTTGAACTACTACTAATGAAAATACTAAAGTGAAAAGTTTAATAAATTGTAAAGTCTTTATTCTGTACTGCATCTTTTAAAATTATTTTTTCTATCTCTCTAATTAACTCTAATTTACGTTGATGTAAAACCATTTGTTTAATACTAGGTTTAATATAGCTTAAAGGAGCAATACTATTCCGTTTTAAAACATCTTTTACAGCCACCAAATATAACCCTAATGAATCTTCTTTTTGAGTGAATTTTGATTTTTTTAACAGGATTTCCTTCTTAAAAGGGATTTTTAACAAAACATTATCTAATGATATCCAAGTAGAATCGTTAAATCGATACTTTTTAAAGCTTAACACTTGATTTTCTAATTGTTCTCTATCAAGAATATCATCTGATTTAAATTGCTCTATAATTGCTTCTTTATCAAAAATATCATTCCCCATGGTTAGATATTTTATTTTAATAAGCTCTTCATTTAATCTAAAATTTTGGCTGTTTTTTTTATAAAACTTAAAGACTTCATCTTCAGAAACTATTGTATCTAGCTGTTGTTTTATAAGACGTTCTTTATAATTGTTGATTAATAAACTTTCTCGATAATCTTTTACCAATTTATTAATTTGTTCAACATTTTCTTGAGTAGAGTTATCATCTGCTTTTTTAAGCATGATATTCTTTAATGCCCAAGTATCTATTAAGCTTTTAAGTAAGATTACACTATCTTTTTTATCAATTTTTTTAGGAAAAAAACCTACAATATCTTTTTTATAAAGCAGTACATCATTTACTTCTGCTAAAGGCTTTTCTTCTAAATTTTTTTTCTTTTGAAAATCAAAAATATTACATGAAGTAATTAATAGAAGGAATAATATTATGCTTATTTTTTTCATTAAAAATTGACTACGATTTCTTTCTCTTCTCGTAGAATTTAACTAGTTTTTTTAGTTGTTTCTTATTGATATCTATTGTGCTATTCTGACGTAAACTTTCTATCCAACTTTTTTCTAAATGTTCTTGATAATTATTTATGACTTCACCTTTATTATCTTCTAAAGTTTTGTCTTTAAACAATTCTTTATTAGCTTCAAAATGTTTTTGTAATCCAATGGTATCCTTAGAAGATTTATCCCACACTTTTTGTTGCATTAATTCAAATAATAATAAACCATCTTCATATTCTTTTAATGTTTGCGCGTATTCTGGTTCAGTATTTATTAAATTTTCTTTATAATATTTTAAAACTTCAGCATCTATAAACATATCAAGCAACTCATCTAAAGACTTATGTCTCCTACTTTTAATAAAAGAAACAAAAGCTTCTTCCTTAATTTGCTTACCATTAATAGTTACTATATTATTTTGAAGAGAATCGCTTGGTGTAGCTCTTAAACCTTCTTTTTTTAATAAATTTTTTGACGAATCTTCAATTTTAATTGTATACTTCTTCTTTAATTTATTTAAAACCGCTTCATCAGATAATTTCATTCTGCCACTAGATTTTATTTTAGTAGTAATCTCACCTTTAGATTCTTCAAAACTTCCAACAGGATACTTTTTTATTAATTTAATAATATGCCAACCATATTTAGATTTTACAGGTTTAGAAAAATCATTTTCATTTTTTAATGCATAGGCTGCATCTTCAAATTGTTTTATCATTCTACCAGTACCAAATTTTTGAAGCCTCCCACCTTTAGCTTTAGACCCTTGATCTTCAGAGTACTTACCCACCAACTCTTCAAAAGATTCTTTGTTCTCTAACTTTTGATATATAGAATCAATTTTAATTTTTCCTTTATCAGATAAATCTCTTAAATAAATATGTGCTACTTCTAATTCTCCTACTGATATTCTCGTATCCACAACTTTTACAATATGATACCCATAACTAGTTCTAAAAGGTTTAGAAACTTCACCTAACTTTGTATTAAATGCTGCATCTTCAAAAGGATACACCATTTTAAAAGCAGAAAAATACCCTAAATCTCCTTTATTTGTTTTTACAGAACCATCTTCTGAATATTCAACTGCAACTTCATCAAAATTATCGCCATTAACAATTTTATTTCTAGCTTCAATAATTTTATTATAATATGTTAATGTATCAGCTTCATCCTCTTTCATCTTTATTAAGATATGACTCGCTTTAATTTCATTTTTTGTTCTAAAATAAGCTTCCTTAATAAGTTTCTCTGTAAATTCTTTGTCTTGTAAGTAAGGAGCTGACAACTCATTTCTATACGTTTCCATTTCTCTAACATACGATTTTAACGTATCCAGTTTTAATGCATAAGCCTCTTTAACTTTAAGCTTGTAATTTATATATAAATCAAGATTATTTTCAACATCTTTAGCATCATCGCTTTCGATTACATCTAGATTTTTTTCATAAACTTTTCTAAAGTCTCCAACAGTAATATTGTCTCCATCAATAGTTACTAATGTTTTTTTATCGTTTTGAGAACATGCAACTAGCGTGATTGATAATACAATACTTAATAAAATACTTTTTTTCATTTTGTCAATTAATTATAGTGAAATTATACCTTTAATTTTTTCAGCTTTTTTGTAGTAAGAAATTACTTCTTTAGAATTACTAATCTTTAATACGATAGAAAGACTAATATATTTTCCTGTTTTAGATTTTTTTGTTTTAATAATTGCCCCAACGTCATCAAATAAGTTTTTAACTTCTTCTTCCTGATTTTCATCTGAAGGCACTATAAACTTAAACATATAATCTGCAGGAAAACTAGTAGTATCGTCTAATTGTGCTTTTAATTTTGTGTAAAAAGCTTCGCTATCTTTCATAAATAATAATAATTATTCGAATATATTTTACAAATAATAAGCCACAAAATTACACTATTTATTATTTTTAGCAATTCATAATGCTATTTTTACTCAATGCAACAAAAAATTGTGCTTATTGGCGGGCCAGGAACTGGAAAATCAACTGTCTTAAACGAATTAAAATTAAGAGGTTTTTTCTGTATGGAAGAAATTTCTAGAGAAGTTACGCTAAAAGCACAAAAAGAAGGCATCGATCAATTATTTTTATCACAACCCTTGTTATTTAGTGAACTACTATTAAAAGGTAGAGAACAACAGTTTCTCACTGCTGATAGTCAAAAAGAAAACATTGTTTTTTTTGATAGAGGTTTACCAGATGTTTATGCTTATTTAGAATATCTTACTACCGATTTCCCAAGTTTTTTTAAAGAAAAATGTTTGCAATATAAATACACACATGTTTTTCTATTTAAGCCTTGGCAAGAAATATACACTTCAGATAACGAACGTTATGAAACATTTGAAGAATCAGTTATAATTGATTCATTTTTGCAAAAAGCATATAAAGAGAATGGCTATAAAATTATAAATGTGCCTTTTGGTTCTTTAGAGAATAGAGTCGATTTTATTATAAACTCGCTTTCACTTTAATGAATACACCCATAAAGATATTAGAGCAATTTTGGGGACATACTTCTTTTAGAAATCCACAAGAAGAAATAATAAATAGTGTTTTAGAAAAAAAAGATACCATTGCGCTTCTACCTACTGGCGGAGGAAAAT
Organism: Lutibacter sp. Hel_I_33_5; assembly: GCF_007827455.1. Taxonomy (NCBI): domain Bacteria; kingdom Pseudomonadati; phylum Bacteroidota; class Flavobacteriia; order Flavobacteriales; family Flavobacteriaceae; genus Lutibacter; species Lutibacter sp. Hel_I_33_5. The sequence continues at coordinate 2,837,144 of NZ_VISM01000001.1, read as the reverse complement.
CTATTTGTTTTCAAATACCAAGTTTAGTTTTAGATGGAATCTGTATTGTTATTTCTCCACTATTAGCCTTAATTCAAGATCAAGTAGCATCTCTACAAGAAAAAGGAATTAAAGCTACTACAATAGTTTCTGGAAGCAATCAAGATGAAATTATTACACTTTTTGACAATTTAAAATTTGGAAATTATAAATTCTTGTACCTCTCTCCTGAGCGACTACAATCTAAATTTATTCAAGACAAGATTAAAGAACTTCCTGTAAACATCATTGCGATTGATGAAGCGCATTGCATTTCTGAATGGGGACATGATTTTAGACCTTCTTACAGAAATATTGAAATTCTTAAAGAAATTCATCCTGATGCAACAACAATTTGTTTAACAGCTTCTGCAACAAAAAAAGTTCTTCTTGATATTGAAAAAAATCTTACACTTGAAAAACCTGTAATTTTTAAAAAGTCTTTTAATAGAGAAAATTTAGCGTATCAAGTTTTTAAGGTTGAAGATAAATTAGGTAGATTGTTGCAAATCCTTACTAAAACTAAAACGTCTAGTATTATATATGTGAATTCTAGAAAGAAATCTGAAGAGATTAGTCGCTATATAAATAGTAATAATTTTAAAAGCACCTTTTATCATGGTGGATTATCTTCTATTCAAAAAAAAGAAGCATTTACAAATTGGAGGAACAATGATGTAAATATCATTGTTTCTACCAATGCTTTTGGAATGGGAATTGATAAATCTGATGTTGGTGTTGTTATTCATTTTGATTTACCAAATAGCATAGAAAATTATTTACAAGAAGCTGGAAGAGCTGGCAGGAATGGCAAAAAATCTTTTGCGGTTACTTTACAAAATGAACATGATATTTTGTTACTACAAAATCAAACAAAAAATGCAATTCCAACTATAAAGGAAATAAAAGAAGTTTTTAATAAACTATTTCAACACTTTCAAATTTCGTTGGGAGAAATCATAGAAAGACCACTAGAATTCAACTTTTTATCATTTTGTAAAAAGTATAATTTTACAACTTCAAAAACGGCAACTATCATCACTATTTTAAGAAATAATGGTATTATTTCTATCACAAATAATTTTAATAAAAAATCTGTTGTAAAAATCATTGCAAGTAATTCTGAAGTATTAAAAATCACCAACAAAAAAAACATAATCAATTTACTTTTAAGAACTTACGGAGGATTGTTTGAGCAATATGTTAAGATAGATGAATTTTATCTAGCTAAGAAAAATAACACTTCAAGTAGTATCATAATTAATCAATTACAACAATTAAACGATCAAGGTTTCTTAGTTTATAATAAAGCAACTAACAATTCTGAGATCACATTTTTACTTCCTAGAGAAGATGATAAAACTATTAATAGGATTTCTAAAGAGATTGAACAATTCTTACTTCAGAAAAAACAAAAAACAGCAGATTTTATAAATTTTATTCGAACAGACACTATTTGTAGAAGCGTTCAAATTTTACATTATTTTGATGAAAAAAACACTTTAAATTGCGAAATTTGTGATGTTTGTTTAAGCAATAAAAAATCAACACATAAAAATATTTCAAGTCAAATTATTAAACTTTTAAAAGAAAAAAACAACTTATCTTCTTCAGAAATATGTTCTCATTTGCATATTAATGAGCAAGAGATTTTAATACATTTGCGCACATTATTGTCAGAAGAAGAAATCAATATTAATCAACAAAATAAGTATCAAATAGTATGAAAGATTTACGAATTGTTTTTATGGGAACACCAGATTTTGCCGTAACTATTTTAAAACATTTGGTAGAAAATAACTATACTATTGTAGGGGTAATTACGGCAACAGATAAACCAGCTGGTAGAGGAAGAAAAATACATCAATCTGCTGTAAAAAAATATGCATTATCTCAAGATTTACCAATATTACAACCTAAGAACTTAAAAAGTAAAGAATTTGTTGCTGATTTAGAAAACCTAAAAGCAAACTTACAAATAGTGGTCGCTTTTAGAATGTTACCTAAAACAGTATGGCAAATGCCTGAATATGGTACATTTAACTTACACGCTTCTTTATTACCAGAATACCGTGGAGCAGCACCAATACATTGGGCAATTATAAATGGAGAAACAAAAACAGGAGTCACTACTTTCTTTATTGATGATAAAATTGATACTGGCGAAATCATTTTACAAGAAGAAATTGACATTGAAAGTGATGAAACTGTAGGTGGTTTACATGATAAACTAATGCATTTAGGCGCTAATTTAGTTTCTAAAACAGTTGATTTAATTTCTAAAGGAAAAGTAATCACAGCTAAACAACCTGAAAAAGAAGAAAAATCGGCACCTAAACTATATCCTGATAATTGTAAGATTAATTGGAACGATTCTTTAGATAGTATCTACAATCATATAAGAGGATTAAATCCGTTTCCAACTGCTTGGACAACCATATATAATAAGGAAGAAGAAATTTCTGCAAAAATATATGGTATTAAAAAAATAAATGAAAAACATAAATATGATGCTGGTAAAATTATTGCTTCCAAAAAAGAATTGAAAATTGCAGTTAAAAATGGCTATATTTTAATTGAAGAGATTAAACTTTCTGGTAAGAAAAAAATGGACTCAAAAAGCCTTTTAAATGGTTTTTCATTCCATAAAGATGCTAAAATGTGCTAATGCCTTTATCCATAGGCACTACAGAATATTCCTTTTTCAGCCTACTTTATTAACATTTTGCATAGATTTATTAACAAAATAGCTATTTTTTATAGGTAAAACTTGCGTAAAGCCTTATTCCTGCTATATTTGTTAAGCTTTGTAAAGCAAAAAAAATATTTCAATTAATTTTTAAAATCTATTTTATTATGAACAAATCGGATTTAATCGATGCAATGGCTGCTGACGCAGGAATTTCTAAAAGTGCTGCTAAAGCTGCATTACAGTCTTTAACAGATAACGTTGCTGGATCATTAAAGAACGGAAACAGAGTTTCTTTAGTAGGTTTCGGAAGCTGGTCAGTATCTAAAAGAGCTGCTAGAAACGGAAGAAATCCTCAAACTGGAGCTACAATCAAAATTGCTGCAAAAAATGTTGCAAAGTTTAAAGCAGGTTCTGACTTAAGTAAAGCTGTAAACTAAGCCTTACTTTTAAAGTATATTAAAACTCTCTTTTTTAAGGGAGTTTTTTTATTGCCTAAAATTAACTATATTTAAAGAGAGAAAAACAGTTACAGCTTTGATAAAACCAGAAAAAGGAAGACTTCTAATTGCAGAACCATCAATACTAAATGATAGTTCTTTTAATAGATCCATTATTTTACTAACTGAGCATACTAATAAAAGTGCCGTTGGCTTTATTTTAAATAGACCCTTAAATTATACCATTAAAGACGTATTACCAGAAATTGATTGCGATTTCACAGTCTATCAAGGTGGCCCTGTAGAGCAAGACAATTTATACTTTATTCATAAAATTCCACATTTAATAACCAATAGTACAGAAGTAAAAAAAGGAATTTATTGGGGAGGTAACTTTGATGTTTTAAATGAACTACTTAACACCAAGCAAATAAAAAATACCGACATCAGGTTTTTCCTTGGTTATTCTGGTTGGAGCACAACTCAACTCAAGCAAGAATTAAATACAAATTCTTGGTTTGTTACAGAAAATGATTTTGACAATATCTTGTCGGAAGACAACGATACTATCTGGAAAAACAAACTCTTACAAAAAGGTGGCGAGTATAAAATTTGGGCAAACGCGCCAAGTGATATTCAACTTAACTAGAAAATTGTAAAACCTGTAGATTTTTTTGCAACTTCTCTCCTATTTCAGTTTTAAAACTTTTCTTTCTATAATGTGTTACAGGTTGGATACCAACTATTGCATTGGTGATAAAAACCTCATCTGCTTTCTGGATCTCAAATGGTGAAATTACAGTTTCCTCTACTGTATATTCTGGATGTTTTTCTAAGGTTTCAATAATTTTTTTCCTTACCACACCTTTTATACAACCTTCTGTTAAAGCTGGGGTTTTTATAATTGTGTCTTTAATAACAAAAATGTTCCCATTTGTAACCTCAACAACACCTTTTCTTTCGTTTAACAATACACAATTATCAAGATCATTTTCGTCTGCAAAAACACTTGCTACCGTATTTAAAATTCTATTGTTTGTTTTAATGGTAGATAATAAGCCAGAATAATTATAGAAGTCTTTAAATAAATCTAATCTATAGACACTTTTTGTTTGATAGGTATTTTCTTTTACTTCAATCAAATAATCAATATCATTCGTTTTTGGAGTATATAAACCACCATCTTTTCTAAAAACGGTTAATCGAACTCTAAAAGATGTAGAATTTTCTTGAATAGCAACAGTTTTTAAAATTTCTTGTTCTAAAAATTCTAAGGTAAATTCCATAGGAATTTTCATACGTAACATACGCATAGAAGCCATTAATCTAAAATAATGATCTTCAAAAAAAACTACTTTGTTGTTTTGAACTTTTATGGTTTCAAAAATGGAGTCGCCATATTTAAAAGCTCTGTTTTCGGATGTTACTTTAAAAGTATCTGGAGCTATTAATTCTCCATTAAAATTTAACATTATCTAATTTTTAGAACGCAACAAAACTACTACAAAATCCTTAAAAAAAGGCATAAAAAAACTCGACAAAATTGTCGAGTAATTAATTTTTAAATTGATTAAGCTCCTATAGTATGCTTCAATTCATCTATTTGGTTTTCCCATAGTCGTTTTGCTTCTTCCATTTCTTCTTCATCATCAGAAAAATCGGTTACCATTAAAGAAACATCTTTAGTTATTGGATCAACCTGAATTCTAAATTCAAAATAACTTTCGTCATCTTCACTCTCTAACCATTTAAACTGAATTCGCTCGTTAGATTTTTTAGTGACTATGGTTGCTTCTTCTTCAGAATCATCCCAAATAAATGTAATTATTTTTCCACGTGTATTTACTTTGTCGGCAAACCACTCTTGTAATCCGGATGCAGTAGCAAAATATTGGTATAACATTGCTGGGGAAGCATGAATAGGAAATTCTAATTCGTACTTTAATTTACTCATTTAGTGTTTGTTTGTGTTGCCAATATAGGTATTAATTCCTTTTTAAAAAAATCGATAATTTTTAGCTTGCAAAAAAATAAAAATGAGTTATATTTGCAGCCTCTTAATCAAGGCGAGGTAGCTCAGTTGGTTAGAGCGCAGGATTCATAACCCTGAGGTCACGGGTTCAAATCCCGTCTTCGCTACAAAAAAACCCAAGAAAAATTTCTTGGGTTTTTTAATTACAATTAAAATATTATTTATCTACTGTTTTACAAACCTAGAAACTCCTATTTTTCCATCTACAACATATTTTATTAAATACATACCAGGGTTTAAATCTGAAATATCTATTTTTTTACTCATACTTTTAATAATAAACCTTTTAATTTCCTTACCTAAAACATTATAAATAAAAACTTTTTGAATAGTTTCTCTTGCACTAATATTTATACTTGTAATAACTGGATTAGGATAAAGTTTTATTTTAGTATTAGTATGGTCTAACACACTAGTAGTGTTCTCTTCTACCATAATAGTAAACTCTTGTTTAGTTACGCCACCTTTATCATCATCTGCTGTTAAGACAAGAGTATGTGTACCTGCTTCATTGGGTGCAGTACCTTTTAAAATTGTAGCACCACCAGAAATTTTACGTATTCTTTCATTACGAGTATCTGCTACATATATAGTACCCGCTGCATCAATTGCTACTCCTCTAGGATCATTAAATTGAGCTGAAGTTCCATTACCATCTGCAAAACCTTTTGTAGAACCTGCTAAGGTAGTTACTTCTCCACTTGGGCTTATCTTTCGGATTCTTTGATTAAAAGTATCTGCAACATATAAAGTACCAACTGCATCAATTGCTACTCCTCTAGGAGAATAAAATTGAGCTGAAGCTCCATTACCATCTGCAAAACCAGATGTAGAACCTGCTAAGGTAGTTACTTCTCCACTTGGGCTTATCTTTCGGATTCTATGATTAAATTCATCTGCTACATATATAGTACCAGCTGCATTAACTGCTACTCCTAAAGGAAAATTAAATTGAGCTGAAGCTCCATTACCATCTGCAAAACCAGATGTAGAACCTGCTAAGGTAGTTACTTCTCCACTTGGGCTTATCTTTCGGATTCTATGATTGTTAGTATCTGCTACATATACAGTACCAGCTGCATCAACTGCTACTCCGTAAGGAGAATTAAATTGAGCTGAAGCTCCATTACCATCTGCAAAACCAGCTGTAGAACCTGCTAAGGTAGTTACTTCTCCACTTGGGCTTATCTTTCGGATTCTATGATTAAATTCATCTGCTACATATATAGTACCAGCTGCATCAATTGCTACTCCTCTAGGAAAATTAAATTGAGCTGAAGCTCCATTACCATCTGCAAAACCAGATGTAGAACCTGCTAAGGTAGTTACTTCTCCACTTGGGCTTATCTTTCGGATTCTATGATTGTTAGTATCTGCTACATATACAGTACCAGCTGCATCAACTACTACTCCTAAAGGATTATAAAATTTAGCTGTAGCACCATTACCTTCTGCAAAACCAAGTGAAGAACCTGCTAAGGTAGTTACTTCCCCTGCAACACTACTGCCTATAATTGTTAACCATTCTGGTTTTGTAGTTGCTGTTACCGTTACATCATCTCCGTCTAAATCTTCAGTAGTTATAGGGTAACTATAGGTTTCTCCTGGACTAACTTTTAATATAGGTGTAGATGTAAAGGCTGGTGGGGTGTTTACTTTAATAGTAAACTCTTGTTTAGTTACGCCACCATTATCATCATTTGCTGTTAAGATAATAGTATGTGTACCTATTTCATTGGGTGCTGTACCTGTTAAAACTGTACCTCCAGAAATTTTACGTATTCTATGATTATTAGTATCGGCTACATATATAGTACCCGCTGCATCAACTGCTACTCCTATAGGAAATCTAAATTGAGCTGAAGCTCCATTTGCATCTGCAAAACCTTGTGTAGAACCAGCTAAGGTAGTTACTTCTCCACTAGGGCTTATCTTTCGAATTCTATGATTCTCATTATCTGCTACATATATAGTACCAGCTGCATCAACTGCTACTCCATAAGGATATCTAAATTGAGCTGAAGTTCCATTAGCATCTGCAAAACCTCGTGTAGAACCTGCAAAAGTAGTTACTTCTCCACTAGGGCTTATCTTTCGAATTCTATGATTCTCAGTATCTGCTACATATATAGTACCAGCTGCATCAACTGCTACACTTCGAGGTAAATAAAATTGAGCTGAAGTTCCATTACCATCTGCAAAACCTTTTGTAGAACCAGCTAAGGTAGTTACTTCTCCACTAGGGCTTATCTTTCGAATTCTATAATTATTACGATCAGCTACATATACAGTACCAGCTGCATCAACTGCTACTCCGTAAGGAGAATAAAATTTAGCTGTAGCACCATTACCATCTGCAAAACCAAGTGAAGAACCTGCTAAGGTAGTTACTTCTCCACTAGGGCTTATCTTTCGGATTCTATGATTACCAGCATCTGCTACATAAATAGTACCAGCTGGATCAATTGCTACTTCTCTAGGAGTATCAAATTGAGCTGAAGTTCCAGTACCATCTGCAAATCCACGTGAAGAACCTGCCAAGGTTGTTACTTCTCCACTAGGGCTTATCTTTCGGATTCTATGATTACTAGTATCAGCTACATATATAGTACCAGCTGCATCAATTACTACTCCATTAGGACCACTAAATTTAGCTGAAGTTCCATTAGCATCTGCAAAATCACGCGTAGAACCTGCAAGAGTAGTAACATCACCTTTTATACCATTTCCAGATAAAGTTAACCAACTTGGTAAGGGTTGTGAGGTAACTTCTACAGCATCGCCATCTGCATCTTCTGTAGTTATTGGATAGGTATAGGTTTCTCCTGGACTAACTTTTAATATAGGTGTAGATGTAAAGGCTGGTGGGGTGTTTAAGGTTGTAAAAGTTTCTACTGCACTTTCTGTGGTTCCTTTTACATTTTTAGCAAAAACTTTAAAAGTATATGCTGTATGAGGGTCTAAATTATCTATTGTTTCTTCAAAAGGATTGCTAGTTGCATTAGAAGTTTTTCTTATAGGGTTAGAACTATCTGACGTTTTATAATAAATAAACCCTCTTTCTATTATTGGGCTTCCTCCATTAGAAATTATAATTCCTTTTAATTTTGCACTTGTTGTAATGATATCAGAAACATTACCTGCAAAAACAATTGGTATAGTAATATCATCTATACCATTTATAGTAATGGTTATTATTTGTTGAGTGCCATCTAAAGATTCAACAGTAATCTTATCTTCTTTTGTATCGCCAGTATTTAAAGCATCTATTGTTGTATTGGTATCATCTAAATTGTAAGACCAATTACCTTTAGCATCTATTGTAAATGTACCGTAAATTGCATTTACTTTTGGTGTTGTTTTAAAACTATCTTCTCCTGTATCTACATCAGTAATTGTTAATGCTTTATTTATCGTTAAACCTGAATCTTCTGTTACTAATCCAGTACTAACACCTCCTATTACTGCAGGAGAATTATCATCATTAGTAATAGTAACTGTAGCAGTATCTGTAATTACAACTCCTAAAGTTGTACCTGTTAAATTGTTTTGATTTATCGTGATAGTTTCATCTGGTTCTACTGTTGTATCTGCTGTTGGTGTAATTGTAAATGTTTGTGTTTCTCCAGCCGTTCCTGCAAAAGTTAACGTTTCGCTTGCTACTGCTGTATAATCGTTATCAACTATAGTTGCTGTTCCGTCTGCTGTATTTACATCAACAGAAAAACCACCTTGCACGGCATTGTCTAATGTTGCGGTTAGGGTGATGTTTCCATCATTTTCGTTTCCACTGACATCTGCTATTGTAATAGCTGCAGAATCGTTGTCTATTATTGTGTATGTAAACTCATTATTACCCGATAAATTTGCATTTACTGCATTAGACAATGTGATAATTACAGTTTCATCTTCTTCTAAAATTGCATCGTCAACAATATTACTAATGACAATGGCTTTATTATTTTCACCAGGATTGAATGTTATTGTTCCGTTTTCTAAAGTATAATCAGTTCCAGCACTTGCAGTACCAGTAACTGTATAATCTACGGTTATGGTTAGAAGGCTCACTTTAGAAATAGAAATATTAGCTATTGCCGAACTTGCTACTTCAGTTGCAGAACCAATTAATGAAAAAGTCATACCTGGTAGACTATCATCATTAGTAATAGTAACTGTAGCAGTATCTGTAATTACAACTCCTAAAGTTGTACCCGTTAAATTGTTTTGATTTATCGTGATAGTTTCATCTGGTTCTACTGTTGTATCTGCTGTTGGTGTAATTGTAAATGTTTGTGTTTCTCCGGCCGTTCCTGCAAAAGTTAACGTTTGACTTGTTACTGCTGTATAATCGTTATCAGCTATAGTTGCTGTTCCGTCTACAGAATTTACATCTACAGTAAATCCTCCTGGTACGGCTTTGTCTAAGGTTGCTGTTACAGTTATATTCCCATCATTTTCATTACCACTAACATCTGCAATAGTAACTGTTGCTGTATCATCATTGGTTATGGTAACTGTTGCTGTATCAAAAGCCTCTACATACGTACTTGATCCTGCAAAATTATTCATAGAAACTGTTAATGTTTCGTTAGGTTCTACTGTAGTATCTGCAGTTGGGGCAATAGTAAAAGTTTGTGTTTCCCCTGCTGTTCCTGCAAAAGTTAAGGTTTGACTTGTTACTGCCGTATAATCTGAATCTGCTATGGTTGCTGTGCCATCTGCTGTATTTACATCTACTGTAAAACCTCCTGTTACAGCACTATCTAAAGTTACGGTTACAGTGATATTTCCATCATCTTCATTTCCGCTAACATCTGCAATACTTAAAGCAATTACTTCTGCAACTGTAATCGTAAATGTTTGATTTGCTGATGTATCTACACCTCCATTTGCAGTTCCGCCATCATCAGAAATACTTACAGTTACTGTTGCCACACCAAATTGATTAGTTGCTGTAGTAAAAGTTAACTTACCAGTTGCATCAATGGCAGGTTGTACACTAAACAAACCGTTATTGTTGTTACTTACATTAAAAGAAAGTGTTTGTCCGTTTTCATCAGAAGTACCTTTACTTAAACTGGTTGCCCATCCGTTAAATGTATGCGCGCCTGAATTTTCGTTAACAGGATAGTCTATACCTTTGGTAAAACTTGGTACGTCATTTACTGAATTTACTGTAACAGCAATATTTAACGTATTAGAATTCGTAGTTCCATCGTTAGAAACAATTTGTACGCTACCAGCTCCATTAAAATTGGCTGTGGGTGAAAAAGTTGCAGCTATTAATGCCGTATTAATATTTGTAAGGCTACCAGCTGCGGTAAAATTTGCGCTTCCATTACCTCCACCACCAAAAGTAATTCCTGTAGTGCCTAAAGAAACTGTACCGTTTGTTGAAATAATAGTTACCGTTTGTGTATCACCTGCATTTGCATCTGATACTTGAATATCATCATTTAAATTTAAAGTAGTGTCTTCATTTACTGTATCTGTAGTGGTACCTGTAATTGTTGGAGCATTATTACTACTATCATCATTATTAATTGTAACTGTAGCAGTATCTGTAATGGTAACAGCTAAAGTTGTGGCCGCTAAATTATTCATAGACACTGTTAATGCCTCATCAGTTTCAACTGTTGTATCGGCTGTAGGTGTAATTGTAAATGTTTGTGTTTCTCCTGCGGTTCCTGCAAAAGTTAACGTTTGACTTGTTACTGCTGTATAATCACTTCCAGCTATGGTTGCAGTACCGTCTGCTGTATTTACATCTACTGTAAAACCACCTTGCACGGCATTGTCTAAAGTAGCCGTTACTGTGATATTCCCATCATTTTCATTACCACTTACATCTGCAATGGTTAGGGCTGCAGTATCATTATCGTTTATTGTATGTGTATGAATCGTATTAGTTCCTAAAGTTACATTTACAGGATTAGATAAGGTAACGACAACTGTTTCGTTAGTTTCAAAAATTGCATCATCTACAATTGAGAATGCAAAAGTGGTAGTACTTGTATCAAAAGCATCAAAAGTAGCCGTCCCATTTGCTAAATTATGATCTACACCTCCTCCAGTTGCAGTTCCAGATACTGAATAGTCTACAGTAACTGTTGAAACAAAAGGCACAGATAACTCTAAGGTTATGCCCAAACCATCTGTATTATTTTCAGTTCTAGAAGAACTTGTATTTGTAAATTGCACGGTTGGGGAGCCTCCTCCGCCTCCACCGCCACCGCCACCGGCACCAGCAACAGCTCCAAAAAGAAACACATCAAAAGTACCATGGTAATCTGTAGCAGCTATAATTCTTACTTCATCTACATCTCCAAAATCAGCATCTGGAAAATCGGAAGCAGGATGTTCTTTTCTAGCTACATTTCCTGTAGTTATAGCAGTAGCACCTGTACCAGTTGCTACACCGTTTTTATAACCTCGCACATTTAAAGTAGTTACAACGCCTGCAAATTCCCAAGATTCAAATCCGTTAAAATCGAATTCACTTCCATCGTTTGTTTTAATGGAGATTCCTCTCCAAGTAGCAGTTGCAGGATCATTTCCGATAGATATTCCTTCTTCTATTTTAGCTCCAAAACCAACATCAGTAACATTATAGATTAGATCAACTCCAGTAGTATTACCCGATGCGTCTATAGCAATAATATCTATTTGTACACCTGTGATCGCTGTTGACCCTCCTTCACCATCATTGGCTACAGTACCTAGATTGGTATTATCTGCTGTGTCATAATTTATAGTTTGAGCACTAGCGATTTGTGAAAATGAAAAATTTGAAAAAAATAAACATAGCAATAAAATACAGAGAGAAGTATTTCTGTTCATAAATAAAAATAGTATAGTTAATAATATGGTTTGGTAGGGGTAAATCTTTTTACAGATTCTATATCAAAGATAGCTAAAAAAATGAAAAAAAATTAATCTAAAAAGGCAGTAATATCCCAATAAGACATTTATTTGAAATGTGATGGAAGAACAGCATGATGATTTTTAAAAGCATTAGAAAATTTACTTACATTTTGGTAATTAAACTTAGCTGCTATATCTTTTACATATTCTCCTCTAAGTAAATATTTTAATGACAAGTCCATTTGTTTGGCTTGATAATATTTAAAAATTGAGGTATTATAGATAGATTTAAAATCATTTTTTAATTTGGTGGGAGAGACATTAAATTTTTCAGAAAGAAAATCAATACCTGGAAACTTATTATAAATGGTGCTCATTAAATAGTTCTCTATTTTATTTATTTTTAGCGTACTTTTTACACTTATTCTTTTAGGCTCAAAATTTTCTATATCATTTAAATTTTGAAAAAAATAATCTAAAAAATTGTAAATACATTTCTTTAGTTCTAATACATTAGTTTTAGAATTTTCTTTATAAGAATTAATAAAAGGTAATGTAATTTTGTTAAAAATTTCACTCTTAATAGTATAGTTTATGATGTTATTAGTTTCTTTTTCAAATAACTTTATAGTGCTTTGCTTTACATTTGGAGCGTTTAAAATATTTTTAGCTAACCAATCTTTATTAAAATAAATCAAAAACATTTTGCTAGAAGAACCTTTAAAATGACAATGCAAATAATCGCTTTTGGGTTTAATAAATGAAATAGTTTCATTTATTATCTTAACATTATTAGATTCAAAATGATTTAATTTAAAGTTATTTTCTATAAATCCAAAGGTTAAACAATAATAATCGGACGGTAAAAATTTATCGTAAATAGGTGTAAAAGATACGTTATTTTTATAGGTAATAGTAGAATGTAACAACCATAAACCCTCTTCTAATTCTGCATAATAACTTTCTCCAAAAACAAATGGATTTACAACATTTATTTTTTGTTCTTCAGCATTATGTTTTACAAAAGGCATTTTTATAAAGCTTTTCATAATAACTTCTGGAGAATTCGACAAAAAAGAAAGATTAAAAAAACCTTCTTTATACGTGAAGAAATACTGTTTAGAAAGATGATACCAGTTTGCAATTCTATCTAACATTAACTAAAAATTTTAATAATCCAAAATATAAAAAAAAATAAAATTCAAATAATATATTTACATAAATTATTATCAAATGAATATCAACATAAAACCAATACCAGCAAAAGACATATTAACCGTTATTCCTCTACTTCGAAAAATCAATTCTAAAACACCTGACACTATTCTTGAAAAACGATTACTAGAAATGGTAAAACTACCTCATTATGAATGTATAGGTTTGTATTTAGTGCTTATTTAATTTTTTGAATCTATTTACTTTCGTTTTAGCGAATTCAGTTAATTTAATTTTATAAACACCTGTAGCAGGTTCAGTACCATAATGTTTTACTATATATCCTCCAATAATATAAAGTGAGTTTTTATAGAAATGAATGTTTGCTTCTTTTAAATGTAGGCCTATCTTATATTCTTTTAAAGATTTTTCTAAAGTATTATAAATCAATAATTTTCCATAATCATAAATATAAATGTTCTTTTTATGACTTGTAATTGCTGGCTTTTTAAAAGCAGTAAATAAATCTCCTTCTAACTTCCATTCATTATTTGTTAAGTCCCAAGATTCAATAAAAGATACTGGCTTATTTTTATAACCACCAACTAAGAATATTTTATCGTCGGCAAGAATACCTGAAGTTTCTCTTGGATTTGGCATCTTTCCTATTTCATGCCATGCACCACTTTGCAAATTGAACAAATGAATTTTATCTGTAAAAACTTTTTTACCCTTTTTATTTATTTTTACAGAACCTCCTACAATTATTAAATGGTTCTTATAAACAAATGAATTAAAGTTTACTGCTTGGTGTGGATTTGTTTTATCAATTTGTATTGTTTCATTTTTAATATCTATAATTTGTATTTCATTGTATAAATATTCTACTTTTCCTCTTACTGCAAAAAGTTTAAACTAAAATTACAGAAAATATAATAACAAAAAAAAGCGTTCAAAATAAATTGAACGCTTATAATAATTATTTCAATAATTAACTACTGCTTAATAAATTTAGCAGTTCCTATTTTTCCATTAGCACTATACTTAACCATATAAATACCAGCATTTAAATCTGAGACATTTATGTTTTTAGAATTACTATCAACATTAATAGTTCTTATAGATTTACCTAATATGTTATAAATTGTAATATTTTCAATTTTTTCTTTAGAAGAGATTGTAATATTATTTTTAGAAGGATTTGGATACATACTTATTTTAGCTACATCATTATCAACTACACTAGAAGTAGAAGCCGCTCCAAATTTAACATCATCAAAATAATATATTTTTTCACCAGCTGTAGCTCCGTCTGTACCAAAATTGAAAAATAAAGATGCTTTATTATACGTATAAGTAGCATCAAATGCTGCTGTACCTGTAGCTTGACTATCAAAGTCAAATTCTAAAATTTCCCAACCACCAGCTACTGTTGTATTCACTTCTGTTTCTACACTATGAGTATTATCACCTGATTCTTCAACTTTTAATCTAACAGGAGTATTTGCGTCTGGAGACCATACACGAACATTCATTTTTCTAACTGAAGCTGTAAATGGAATAACGGTTTTAAATCCATTTGCTTTTCCTACAGTAGTACCTGACCAAGTTTCAGCTGTTGCCTTTTTGATAGTTTTAATAACCATATTTGTTGCATCCGTTGGATCTGCAACTAAAGAAGATTCATTGTTTCCAAAATCTGTTACTGTAAAGTCTACAGTTGTACCTTCAAAATCAACAGGTAAATCAATTTGATCTTTTGTTGGTACAACATTAGATAAAGAAATATCATCCATATAAAAAGTAAAATTAGCAGTACCATCACCCATTGTACCATTATCTATGATAACAACTAATTTGTCATAACTTTTTGTTTTATCTATTCCAGAATAATCGAAAGTTAATGTCTCCCATGCATTAGCAACGGTTGTTAACACTTCTTTTTCAAAATTTTCAGCTGGTACACCAGAATTTTCTACTTTTAGTAGAACTTTAGCTCCAACTCTAGGAGAATTAAACTTCATTGTAAAAGTATTATTGCTCGCAAAATCCATTGCAGCACTTAACACTAAAGAGCTTCCTCCCCAGGTTTGACCAGCACTTTTAACCATTTTACCCACTTTAGCTGAATTATTATCTGCATTACTCATTGGGTTATTTTCTGTGGTAACTGCACCTCCATCAAAATCTCCCCAACTTGTAGCAGATTCAAAATCTAAAGGCAGAGCAATCGTCGTTGTAGATGCAACGTTAGATAAAACTACATCATCAATTAAAAAAGTAAAATTTGCTGTACCATCACCCATTGTTCCATTATCAAAAATTATAATAACTTTTTCATATGAATTTGTTGAATTTATAGTTGAATAATCAAACGATAAAGTTTCCCATGCATTTGCTTTTGTAGTTTCTACTTGCTTTTCGAAATTAATAGCTCCGTCTGCAGCGTTCTCTACTTTTAAAAGTACTTTTGCTCCTACTCTTGGAGAATATACTTTCATAGTAAGTGTATTATTATTAGCAAAATCAGGTGCAGAAGCTAATTGTGTCCAACTTCCACCCCAAGTTTGACCAGCACTTTTAACCATTTGACCTACTTTAGCTGAAGAATTATCAGAATTATTTTGAGGATTTGCAATAGTTGTAACTGCTCCACCATCAAAATCTGTCCAAGTAGTTGCAGACTCAAAATCTAGTAAAGTTGTTTGAGAAAACCCAAAAGTTGTTACTAAAAAGAATACTAATGTAATTTTTTTAATCATAATTAATTATTTTATATTTATAGATATCCAATATTACCCATTAGTTATTAATAATCATAAAAAACCACCACTACAAGAAATATACAATCAAAAAAAACCAGCCAAAACAGGCTAAAACCCTTTATTAACAAGAGGTAAAGGTTGTTTTTATTTTGATGATAAATAACTATGGAAAATTTATTTACACTGTTGTATAGGTAATGTTGTGTTTTGTTAAGTTACTGAAATACAGGTAAATAATTATTTAGTTTAAAAAATAAAAAAAGCTACAAGTATATCTTGTAGCTTCATTAATTTAAACAAAAAATGTTTAAAATTTTACATCTCCTAACTTATCCCAAATACCCCAATAAGGGCCAACATCTCCTTCAGAACTTTCTTTCCAAGTTTCATCAAATGATGAAAAATAGAAAATATCTATTGCATCTTCTTGTGACCAATTTTGAGAATTTATAAAATACTTTAGGGCATTATCTTCTGATGGATGAGCTCCATGTAATTTTGTTCCTTTAAATGGCCAACCAGTTTCTGTAATAATAACTTTTTTCCCTTTTGCTGCTTTCAAAGCTCTTTGATACATATCTTTCATATATAGTAAAGAATAATCTTGATCACATCCTTCCCAAAAAGGATAGCAATTTGCTAAAATCACATCGCAAGTTTCAGTAAGCTTTGGTCTATCAGAAAATTCGTAGTATGAATCTACATATCCTACTGGAATATTAGGAATCTGACTTTTAACATCTTGAATATGCTTTAACAACTCTTCTTCTGTTAAATCTCCTCTATACATTACTTCGTTACCTACAGCTGCAATATCTACATAATTTGATTTTGATAAACTTATTAAGTTAGAGATTTCAGTTTCATTAATCGTTTTATCTACTCCTAACCACGCACCTACTAAGGTTTTTAAACCAAGTTCTTTTGCTATAATAGGTATATGTTCATTTCCATCTGTACACGAAAATGTTCTAATCCAGTTAGTATAAGGCTGAATAACCTCTAAACGCTCTCTAATTTGTTCTTTAGAAATAGTATCTCCTGGTTTTTGATGTTCTAAATATGGGCTAAAACAAATACCATGCATTCCTTTTTTTAAAATAGCGCTTGCTTTTTGCTTTAATATTTCTGTAGTATTTTCTTCAAAATCAATTTGAGCAAGTGGCAAAAATTTTTCTGATCTATAAGACATGTTGTTTAAGTTGGAGTTATGCTATTTCTTTTCTTTTATCTAGTTTTTTCCTAATTTCGTTTGCTTTTTCTTCTGATAAATCATAATCTTTCATAATATACAAAGCAATCAAAGTTCCTAAAATTGGAAGTCCTGAAAAGAAAATTCTTAATCCAAAAATAGCACTATCTGGCTGTTCACTTAATGCGGAATCAAATCCAACAAGGCTTAGAATTGTACCTGTTAAACCACCGGCTATGGCAAAACCAAATTTTGTCATCCACCAGTAAATTGCTCCAAAAACTCCTTCTCTACGCTTACCTGTATTTAATTCGTCTAAATCAATTACATCGGCTGTCATAGACATCATTATTGTAAAAAGACCACCTATTCCAAAAGAGAAAAACGGCAAAGCGAATAAAAACATATAGGGTTTACCAGGAATAAACAAAAACCAAAACATTATATAACCGATTAAAGAAATTGTTTGTGATATCATAAAGGCTTTCTTTTTACCCATCATTTTTGACATCTTTGCTACTAATGGAATCACTATAAAAGTAGAAACTAAAGCACCTACACTTCCAAAAAGTGTTGGCCAAATACCTGCAGCTCCAGCATCTCCGCTAAACAAATAATAAACAATAATGAAAAAAGTGAAACCAGCAACAGTATTAAAGGCATTAAAAATAAAAAAAGTAGATATACATAATTTTCTGAAAGGCTTAGAACTAAAAGCTTCCACAAAACCATTACCAATCTCTTTTAAACTTCCACCAATATTCTTTGCTGTTAGTGGTGAATAATTTTCATTTATAGTAGATTTACTTTTAATAAAAATTGCAGGAACTATTGCACATATTGCAAAAATAATTCCGACCCAAATAGCTAATTCTCTAACTGCAAAATCTGCAGTTTCAAACAAATCAGTGTCATACATAATAACCCAAAACCAAGGTGCAATCACCCAAGCCCATTGCCCAATCCACTGAGCAACTGCCATAATATTAGTTCGCTCATGAAAATCTTCACTCATTTCATACCCCATCGCCACATAGGGAACACTAAAAATTGTTAGTCCTAAATAAAATATAAAAGACCAAAAAAAGAAATAAGCAAAGTTATAATCTATCCCGTTATCTTTAAATAATTGCCACATTATAACAAAAGAAATTCCCATAACAATAGCTCCAATCAGAACATACTGTCTTCTTCTTCCCCATTTAGATTTTGTATTATCAGAAATAAAACCCATAATAGGATCGGTAATAGCATCAAATAATCTAGGCCCGACTGAAACAACAGCCCACATCCAACCTGGAAAACCAAGATCTTGAACCAATACTACTATAAAAATACTTATTGCTGCTGGAAACATTTGATTGGCGAGCATTCCAATTCCGAAAGCAACTTTTTGACCAAATGGTACTTTAGTAATAGTATTTGACATATATTATTTTTTAGCAGGAATTACTATCGTTTGAATAGCTTGTCCTTTAATTTTTATACTTACATTTTCCTCATGAAGAGAAATTGATATATTTTTTGCTTCAGTTCCTTCATTAAAAACAACAATTGCAATAGAATTATCTGGATTTTTTGCAGCAGTAATCATCAAAGATTTATCAGGATTTTCTACTCCAATAACCGTTGCTTGTGGTCTAATAAATTTGCTAAAGTGTGCTAACGTGTAGTAAATTGGTGTAAAATACACTTCATCTTTTTCTGGATCTACTATAACTGGTGCCACACACCAGTTTTTAAACCAATTTGGACCTCCTTGAGTATCTAATACCATATTCCAGTCTACCCAACCATCTACCCAATTATTAAGACAACCAATAATATCTCTTGCATATCTATTAACTGGAGCATATTTTGGATGCCATGGCTTTTGATGATCTGGAGCCCAATCCCAACCCCAATCCGTAGCTTCTTTTTTCCAATACCAAGCATCATCTTGCCATTTTGGAACTTCTGAATCTACACAGGCTTCTGTTTGAATTAAATACTTGTTTGGTGCTTTTTCATGCGCGTATTGCAATCTTTCTGGAAAATATTTGAAAGTACTTTCATACCAGTGAATTGCTGTACCTGCATAATATTTAGATGTTAATTCATCCTTATACATTTCATCAACCCATTCATTTAAACCTTCCCTATTTTGATCGTATCCTAAAATATTGATATGACTTTTACCTTCTTTTTCTAATTTAGGTCCTAAATGATCTTTAACAAAATCAGTCATTTCTTTGGGTGAAAAATGCATACTTTCCCAGTTATTTCCATTACCATGAGGCTCATTTACAACCGTTATTCCCCAGATATCAATACCTTCTTTTTTATAAGCATCTAAGTATTTCGAAAAGAATAATGCATAGGCATCATTAT
This sequence comes from Lutibacter sp. Hel_I_33_5, assembly GCF_007827455.1. Lineage (NCBI taxonomy): Bacteria > Pseudomonadati > Bacteroidota > Flavobacteriia > Flavobacteriales > Flavobacteriaceae > Lutibacter > Lutibacter sp. Hel_I_33_5. The sequence continues at coordinate 2,817,619 of NZ_VISM01000001.1, read as the reverse complement.
ATTCTGGTAATAATTTACCGCCTACATATTTTTTATTGTCCTTCATCCAAGGCGGCGCAGTCCAAGGAGAAGCTATAATATTAAACCCGTCTTTAGAAATTTCCATTGCATCTTTTATCATCGGAATTAAATCATCCCTATCTTCATCAATTGAAAAATGCTCTAAGTTTACATCCCCTTCTACTGGTGCGTAGGTATAATTATTTAAAGAAAAATCGCAAGAACTAATATGTGTTCTTGTTAGCGAATATTTTGCGCCAGATTCCCCAAAATAAGCTTCTAAAACTTTATTTCTATTTTCTTTGCTTAAACGATTTAGTAAATACGCAGAAGATTCTGTAAAAGACCCACCAAAACCAGAAATTGTTTGATATTTTTTCGTTGGATTTATAACAACTTTTATATCATCTTTTGAAGCTTCTATATTGGAAATTTTAGTTAGTTTATTTCCACTCTCAGAAGTTTCATACACTTCTACTTCTAGCTGTTTTTTTGAACTACAAGATGAAATTACTAACATAATTATCAATACGAATTTTACTAATTTTAACATAATAGTCTATTTTATACTTCTAAATTTTTCTTTAACAACTTTAAAAGTTTTCTTTTTGTTTCTATGGATATCTACGATTCCCCAATACTCTTCATTTGGCGCTCCATCATAAGGAATTCCAGTACTGTTAGGTGCCCAACCACCAACATCTTGCTTATCATTATTTCCTGCTTTCCACCAGCCATCGGTAAATGAGAATAAGGTTGTACCAAAACATATTTCTTGATTGTCAAAAATTTTATCCAGGATAACTTTATTAGCGTGTGCTTGTGCTTCTTGATTTTCACCTTGCTCAAATCCTTCAACTGCTTTTGCCAAATAACTATCTCCACCTACTTCTGATAAATACATTGGTTTAGAACTTATAGCTTCCCATTCAGGAAAAATGGTTTCTGGTACAACCATCCTATAAACATTCATTCCCCAAACATCAATATTTGGACTTAATGATAATGCTTGTTCATTTGGTAAATCTCCATGAGCTGTTGATACTGGACGATTGGAATCTATTTCATGAATTTTTGCTGCTGCTTCATTCATTGCATTATACCAATTTTTTATATCGTCATTAAACCACTCTGGATGGTAATTATACTCATTACCTAACTCCCACATTAAAATTGCATTGTGATTTTTATATGTATTGATATACGTAATGAAATTTCCTGAATGAATATTGAACTTATCTTTTGAATCATTATATCCAAATCCAATAATAACTTTTAAACCTACAGATTCAATTTTATTAAGAACTTTCACATCATCAATTGGCATGTAAACTCGTATTGTATTTATGCCAGCTTCAACCATTAATTCAAGATCTTTATCGATAGTCTCAAAACTTCTCTTATCACTGCCAATAGGCACTGGATGATAACAAACACCTTTTATTAAATAAGGAATGTTATTTAATAATAATTGTCTTTTATTAACAGACACTTTATCCAAATTATCGTTTTTTTGACATGATGAAAAAGACATGCTAAAAAGAAGTAAAAAGGAAAAAATGTAATTTTTCATATTATTAATTGTTTAAAATTGCACTTTGTGTATTCGGAACATAAACATCTTTCATAAGCTGCTCTTTATCTCCATTGTAAGTTTTTGTGATAGAATTACCATTTCTTGTTAATCCCTTAAAAACACCTTGATTGACTAAATCCCAAAGGGCATATTTTGCCTTTCCATCGATTGTAAACAACCCAAAGTGATTTTCTGAACCTTGAGGATTTTGTGCATCTTTCCAATTTTCATTAAAAGCTTGAAAATAGAAACATGATATCTCTTCCTCATTCGTCCACTCTCTTATATGTTTATAATACTCTGCTGCTTTATACTCATCTGTAGCTTTTGACCCATCTTTTCCATAAAGTCCATTAGATTGACTCGCCCAACCAGATTCACCTATATGAATTGGTTTGTTAATATTTAAACTTTTCATATAAGATTTTACACCATTATATTGACTAATTGCATAATTTTTAGCTCTAAGCATTGCCGCATCAATTTTTTGTAAATCGGTTTCATGTTCCATTGGATCATTAACCCAATATGCAGGAGTATAATGCGTATCATGATACGCATAGGTATGCATAGATATATAGTCTACTGCTTTAATTAATTTTACAAGGTCTTCTTTATGATATGCGGTATCTCCACCACCCCAAGAAGCAAAATTATCTGAACTGGTTATCCATAAATCTGATGGTAACCCTCCTTTTTGTTTTAAGTCTTGTAAATGATTTACCCATTTCAAAATTACATTAGGTTGCACAAAATAGCTTGTAGCCCAATGTACCATGGCTTCATTTCCAACCGCTATAATTTTTACAATATTTGGATATTTATTCGCTAAAGCTACAGCTCTATCAATTTCTCCAGTATTGTTAGGACTTTCAATATCATGATTTGGCTCTTGGCTAGTCCATGCATTTAAACAATCAATCCATGCACCAAGCATCACATACATTTCGAAAGAAGGATCTTCTTTTTTAATTTCAGTTATCGCTTTTAGAATATTTTCAGCTTGTTGTAATTGAACATTATAAGTTCTTAAAACACCAATACCCATAGCTGAAAGAATTCTCATATCTTCTTTTATTTCTGATATAGTTGGCTGAACATCTCTTGAATCTGTTCTATAGCCTCCATAAGAAATTGCTAAATATTTTGGGTTTCCTAAAATGTCTTTTGCTGAAATACTCACTTTATTTTTTAAATTATTTAATTCTGATTCTTTTTTAGCTTCAGTTTTACACGAAAAATTTATTATCAATAAAAAAAGCATCGCTGATGTTATAAAACAGCTTATAAAAAATTGCCTATTTATGTTTCTTTTTATTTTCAATTTATTTTTTTACATGAACTATTATTGATTCAATTTCCCCAGTTCTTTTAAACATTTTTTTACTTATTTCTTTTTCAATTACTAAATTATTAGAATCTAAAACTCTATCATTTGTAAACTTTATAAGAATAGATTCTTTTAGTGATTTTTTATAAATAATTGGTACTTGACAATAGGTAAAAGCTAAAGAATCTTTATGAAGATTTATTGTTTTTGTTTCTTGCTTCACATTAATATAATGAAACGTTTTAGCTTCATTAAAAAATTCTTCTTTTCTTAAAATACTTGGATTAAAACAAATAGATCCTTTAGAAACAAAAACACCTAATTCGCCAAACCTACTTAAAACATCTTCCTTAACTTGACCTGTCATACCAGGTTGTTGCGCTCCTTTTCCTGCAGGTGTATGCGAATATGGATCTGTTGGAAAAGCACCATATAATTTTGGCGATTTATTTACACCTATTCCTTCATTAATTTCAAAATAGTGATCTAATAATCTTCCAATATCTTGTTTACTATCATTATTATTAATTGCAGAAATACTAACTTCTTGTACTGCCAATAATAGTTTAGAAACCATATGCCAATAAATAGACCCTAGGCCTTCGTAGCCAAAAAATGTACCTGATCTACCTGTAAATGCTTTATGATTAAACACACCCTCAAAAACATTGGCAATTAAATTGCTCTCTTTTTCAATAAGAATCTTGTATTCTGAATCAGATAAATTATTTAATGCATCTTTTAAACTGTCTACATTATTAAAATTACCATTAAAGTGATATTGATTAAAACAATCTTTCTGTACTATTTGTGTATTATTATCCGCAACTAATTTTTGCAACAATTCAGATTTTTGAACCTCTGAATCTGGAATATTATTTTTATCGGTAAATCTTGGTAATTCTTTATTTGGATATAAAATGTAACTGTATTGATCTGGTCTGAATAATGCGCTGTTTTTTAAAGCATCCAATAGCGTTACAGATTCATTCGTTTTTAAGTAACCTGAACTTAAAACAGCTACTTGCCCTTCTAGCATTTCTGGTAAATAAGAGATAGAAACTTCAGAATCATTTTTAACAGTCATTAAATTATATGCATGATATAATTTATCTGGACGCTTATTAGCTTCTATAGAATGCTCAATAAAATCTAAAGAAATTTTAAGAAAAGCTTCTATTTCATTTAATCCCAATGATGTTTTATCACCAGAAAAACCATTTTTATAAATTTCTTCTCTATACGCACTTCCTGCTGTCCCTAATTGATCTAAAATTAACTTTCTATCGGTATCAGAAATACTACCTAATAATAATTCATCTTTGGCTTCTAAAGTTTCTTTAACTTCTTTGAAAAAAGTAAATAAATCATTAGAAATCTCAATACTTTCTTGTTCTGTTTTGTTTAGTATATTTTTAAAGAAAGCTAAAAAACGTCTTAAATAATATAGCGTAACCATAGAAACACCATTACCAACCAAGGCATTGTTAGCATCATTCCATTCTGGACGTTGTGTATTCATCCATATTCCAGCTTCTGGAATAAAGTTTGACATTTTAGCCAAAACTGTTGCTAAAATTTTCTCTAAAAAATTAACTTTATAGATAGCATTACTTTCATCTCTTAACAAAGCGCCATCAACACCAATATTATTTCTTAACTTTTGTATTTCTTCTTCTGAAGAATCATCAAAATCAATCGTGTTTTTTGGGTCTTGTAATATCTCTTGATATGATTTTATTCTATATGGAACATTTGCATAAACAAATACATTTTTATTAAAGTACTCAGTTAGTTTTTTAGGAAAATGTTTCTCTATAAATTCTAAAAACTTTAATAAATATATAATTTGATGATCTCCCCAATACCCTATATAAGACCATGGATTATCTGGTTCAATAGTTTCCCAATCAAAACCGCCTTTTGTTACTCTATAAGGATTATAACCATCGAAAGTTGTGGCATTTAAAAACTTATGAATCATTCCTTCAATAAACTCAGGATATGAATGCGCTAAAGCTTCCCAATTCTGAAAAATATCACGCCAATTTCCTTGATAGTCTAATATTTTAGAACCATCCACTTCACTTCTTGTATTGATAGAAAACTTATTCCAAGGACGACTAGGGTCACCATGTCTTCTACTAAATTTTAATGGTAAATACTCGAAACATAAACGAAAGAAGTCTGTATTTTCATCATATTTAGCAATGCTTTTTATATCAAACAATGTAAATTCTGACGGTAATTTGTTAAGCGTAGCAGATTTTAACTTGTATACTTCTTTATTTGCATTTTGTATATAATTTACAAAATCAGACTTTTCAATTTGATAATTATTATCAAAAATTCCACCACGCATAATATTAAACATGGTATTTGCAAAATGTCGTACTCCTCTTAAATTATCTGCGGTTAATTGAATTCCGTCTGCTGCACCAACTAAACTTTTAAGATTTTCAGTACCATTTTCAATATCTTCAAAAATTAAAGATTTTAAATTTTCAGTACTCTTAATTGTTTCCTTTAATTGATTAATATCTGTTATAGATTGATTTACATTCGTAACAAATAACCATTCATTTTCGGTATTTGGCGCTAAAGCAAATACTGAACTAGTAAAATATGCACCTCTTTCTGCTTTTACATCAACTTCTTGCTCAATTTTAAAACCGTTTCTAAAATTATTAACTTGAAGAGACGATAATAAATAAGTAGGTTTTTCATTTCCTAAAGACCAAACTATATTGGCTTTTAAGGCTTCACTAGGTTCTGCTTTATCTACAATTATTGCACTAAGCGAATAAATTCCTAAACCAACATCAGCTTCTAATTCATTTCTTTTATAAGCATCTACTAAATTACTACTTGCTCTTTGTAAATCTTCTTCTACTCCGTATGGTAAGATATTTTGTAAGCCATCTAAAACATGAACTTCAATAGAATCTGAAGAACGATTAATTAAGGTTGATTTTTTTACAAATCCATAGGTATTACTTGAATTCCATTCATAAGTAAAAGTGAGGTTTAAATCATGATTTACTTCTTCAAATATTACTTTATCTCCAAATGAGTTTTTATATATATTTCTTGAAATCTTATAGGTATTTCTGTTGAATTCAGAAAATGGCTCCCATAAATAAGTTTCTTGATAAATTTTAACTTTAATGATGGTCTTACTACCTGTTACTTCAGATGATTCTGTAATAATATCATCAGTATAATAAGGAAACAACGCGTAATTACTGTTTTTTCTACCTGCAGAAAGAGCCCCGGTACTAGATATAAACATCCAGTGGTTAGAGTTACTCACTATGCTCATAAAAAAAGGACGCATTCCATCTACATTAGAAATCTTATAAAATGTCTCTCCTTTTAAAGAAACTTGCTGTCCTAAAACCTCTTTTTCTAAGAATTGAGATTTTATATTTCCTATATTTAATTCTTTATTGATATTCATTAATAGCTTTTAAACTAATGTTAACTATTAGCTTTATTGATATTATTTGTTGGGTAAATAGAGATTGATTAGTTAGGTACTAACCAATCTCAAAACTTTAATTCAAAAAATTCTTATTGATAAACTTTTATATAATCTATTTCCATTGTATCCTCTGTAAATCCTGCATCTACATTTCCACCTAAGCTTCCACCCATAGCAACATTTAGAATTAAGAAGAAGTCTGCATTAAACGGTAAACTTGCACTATTTGTTAATTCATAAAATAACACATCATCTAAATAGATTTTTATTGAAGCTTCTGTCCATTCTAATGAATACACGTGAAACTCAATTGAAGCATTGGAAATACTAGTATTTGTTCCATAATCAGCTTTTTGATTTGAAGTACTATCTTCCCAATGGCAAGTTGCCAATATTTTGTTTTTATCAGCCCCAGTTTGCTCCATAATATCGATCTCACCACTTTTTGGCCAACTTACAGTAGAAAAATTAGATCCTAGCATCCAAATTGCTGGCCAAGTACCAGCACTAGCAGGTAATTTAGCTTTTACTTCTACTTTACCATATTTAAAATTATATAACCCTTCTGTTTTTAATCTTGCGGAAGTATAACCACCATTACCATCAGCTTTAGCGGTAATTTTTAAAGAACCTCCTTCAACCTTAGCATTTTCTGCATTATTAGTATAAGTTTGAAGTTCATTATTACCCCAACCACCAGCACCTAAATCATAAGTCCATTTAGTTGCATCTGGTGCACCATCTGTATTAAAATCATCTTCCCAAACTAAGTTTGTAAATTGAACTGGAGCTGTTTTTGACGGCTTTGTTGATGTAAATTTATGATACCATGCAAATCCATCTCCTTTTTGAATAATTCTTACAATTAATTCATCATTAGAAATAGAAATAATATCATATGTACTAGCTCCAACTAACCATCCCATAAAACCTCCATCAGAAATTTCAAAGCTTGATTTTCTATAAGGTTCGTTATTATAAGAACCTTCTAGTGCTGCTTTAGATGAAGAGGGCAAAAAAGAAACATTTTTAACACCAAACATAGTTGTTGCAACTGTTTCATCATGGCATTGATCTCCTCCCACTCCTAAATCTCCAGCATAAGTTCCAGGTACAAAAGCTGGTCCAACTGTTTGTTCAAAAGTAATTCCATCTGCAGTTCTTGTAAAGACAAACTCATTGTCATACATACAACCTTTTTCTGTATCCCAAGCTTTAATACCATTCCACCAAGCTTCATAGGCAAATTCACCATTTCCGTAATCATCTGTTACTGGTCCTAAACCAACATGCACATCTTTATCTGCTTGCCAATACCATTTTTTACTATCACCTACATTAGCTCCACTTAAAAAGTTTTCTGCTTCTACATCTGTAAAAGAACTAAACACGGTAACATCTGTAGTAGTATTAGAACTTAATCCTCCAGTACCAGTTGCATTTACAATTACTGTATATTTATTAACACCTACTTTAGTATATCTATGTTTTATAACTCCTGTAGGTTCTACATCTTTCTTACCATCTCCAAAATCAAGTTGGTAATTAATTACATTATCGGCAGTAACTGTAAAAATTACAAAACCTGAACCGTCTCCATTTGGATTATTTGCATCTTTACCAACTATTTCTGCAGTTACCACAATATTTGAAGGAGAAATAAGCCCTCCTAGTTGATACTCATTTTCTTGACATCCGTAAAAAGCTGTCATTAAAGAAAATAGAACTATATAAATATTTTTAATTTTTTTCATCATAATATTTTTATTGTTTTAATAACTTATATGTCCAAAAAACTCCTGAACCTGCCTCAATACTAATTTCCATTTCCGTATTATTGTTAGACAGAGTTACATCATAAGTTATTGAATCTGGTGCTGTTGTAGGGTCAGATAATTCTCCTGAATTATTAGGTTTAGGAATTCCTAAATAAGCTCCTTTTCCATTTAACTTTATTGTATTAGCTGTAGCATCATATTCAAATGTTGCTGCATTAGAATTATCATGTGGCGCTACAGCTGCTGCACAACCATCTGCTGTTACTCCTTGCCAAGCTTCTACCCAAGTATCAGCTCCTAAAACATTACTAAAACCTCCACCGGCACTAAATACATATTCATCATCATAAAAACATGCTCTCTGTGTAACTCCTGCTGCATCTATTGACCACCAATCACCGTTTCCTAAAGAAGGTCCAACTTTTAATGAACCAGCTTCTGGAGCTATTTTCCAAGTACCATCTATTGGTGTTGTTATTTGTGATGTATCTTTTACTAATTTATAAGACCAAAACACACCAGAACCAGCCTCTATACTAACCTCCATTACAGTATTGTTATTTGATAATGTAATATCATATGTTATAGAACTTGGTACAGCCACATTTGGTAATTCACCAGCGTTATTAACTTTTGGCAATCCTAAATACGCACCAGCTCCATTAACAGTAACTTTATTATTTGTTTCATCATGAATAAAAGTAAAGGCTCCAGAATTATTGTGAGGCGCTACTGGCACACCACAACCTTCTACTGCAATTCCTTGCCAAGTTTCTACCCAAGTATCGGTTCCTAATGAATTTTTAAATGACCCATCCATACCAAATACATATTCATCATCATATAAACATGCTCTTGTAGTTACACTTGCGGCATCAATTGACCACCAATCTCCATTTCCTAATGAAGGACCAACTTTTAATGAACCTGCCTCTGGAGATAATTTCCAAGTTCCAGACAAAATAGAAGGTGCAGAAGGTGTTTTCCAGAAATATAAATTATCTATAAAAACAGAACCTGATCCTACAAACTTAAATTGTTTTAAATCCGATATTACTAAACCTTGGTCTGTAAATTCTTTTAAAGGAATTTCAAAACTATTCCATTGATCTGCCACTAATGTTTTTGTTACAAAGAATTCTGCTGATGTTGAACTAATAGGGAAAATATCTATTGAAGTAGCATCTGCTGTCCAAACATCAATATGTAAAGTTTCCATTGCTGATGCATCTTGCACATTATTTGAAAAATCAATTCCTTGATAATTTAAGTTGCTATATTGAAGCATAGCATCTCCATTTAAATCAAAAGCATTATAAACAGTTTGCTGCCCCCAATTTGGATTATAATCTATATCTGTGATATCTGTATATGCATCACTAAAAATAGAAATAACATCAGTTGCACTCCTATTAGGAGGTGTAGACACAGAAGCTAAAGGTGCTAAAATAGCAGTAACCTCAAAATCTTCATTATGCTCAGTTGTTGCAATTGCTCCACCTTTTGCAATCACCTTAATAGAATATGTTCCTGCTGTTTGATATTGGTAATTAATTGATTCTCCAATATTAGCAGTAGCAACGGGTTGAGTTACACCTGTTTCTCCTGAATGAAACTCATACATTGAGGCAAAATCAGCAGTTGCTGTAATATTTAACTGTTTTGAAATTGCTTTGTCGTTTTCTAAAGTCACCACTAAATTTTGAGGTGCTTGAAATGACACAACAAGTTCTTGTGTAGCTTCTGTTGTATCTCCTTTAATATTTGACGCAATTATATTTACATTATAAGTTCCTTCTGCATAGGTATGAGATACATTACTTCCAGATCTTACTTCCATTGCTGGGCTTCCATCTCCTAATTGAATTTCAAAAGAAGTAGCTCCTTCAGCAGTTGGTGATATTGTTACCAAACCTGTATTATCTTGTGTAATATTAAATGCTGCTGCAACATTAGATGGAGCAGGTACAGCATCTAGAAAATCTAGATTAGTTTCATCTGTACAAGCCAATATCATCATAAAAATGATAAAAACTTTAGATATTTTGTTTATTATTTTCATCTTTTATATTTTTTTAATAACCATTATTTTGATCCCATCTATTTCCTGCCAATTCAATTTCTATTCTTGGTATTGGAAATACTTCATTTTTACTTGTTGTAAACCCAGGAATACTACTTGTTTTACCTGTTCTTACTTGATCAAAAAAGCGATGTCCTTCTCCAGCTAATTCTAATCTTCTTTCATTAAGAACATTCTCTAAAGTTGCATTAACTCTATGATTTGCATCTCCAAAAGCTCTATCTCTTACTTGGTCTAATAAACCTTGAGGATTATTTTTTTGAACTGTGGCTTGTAAATTTGCTTCAGCTGCCATTAAAAGTACATCTGCATATCGAATAGCTCTGTAATTATTACTTCTATTGATATTTTGATCTGGTATTACATTATCATCTGCATAAGGAATGTATTTTTTGTTAAAAAAACCTGTATGTTCTGATCCTCTATTATATGTAACGTCTGTTTTAATCGCTACAAATGCATCAATATCAAAAATAGTAGCATCTTTTCTTGTATCACCTGTTTCATATGCATCTACTAATTCTTGTACTGGTATATTAAAACTAAATCCTGAAGCGTATGGTGCATAATTCCCTCCTTTAAAACGAGGCCCCATAAAACCTACAGCAAAATTCCCTTCTAAACATTGAAAACATTCAAAACTCGCTCCTTCTTGAGTACCAGAATACTGTACTTCAAAAACTGCTTCTACACTATTCTCATTATTGTTTAAAAATACTGTTGTGAAATCTGAAACTAATTGGTATTGACCAGAAGCAATTACTTTATTAAACGCATCTGCAGCTTCATCATACTTTTTTTGATATAAATAAATTTTACCAAGTAAAGCTAAAGCTGCGCCCCTTGTTGCTCTACCTTTTTGGTTTTGTTGCCAAGGAAGTTTGTTAATACTTGCATTTAAGTCTGCTTCTATTTTCGAATAAACTTCTGCTTTAGGAGTTTTTTCTATAGTTTGAGTATCAGCAATACTTATTCTACCATCTGTATATAATGGAACATCACCAAAAAACTTTACCAACTCAAAATAATAATAAGATCTTAAGAAAAGATTTTCTGCTAATACTTGTTCTTTTCCTTGAAATTGAGTTTTATCTTGAAATTCTACAATATAATTTGCTCTACTAATTCCTGCATACATCCATTGCCAAATACTTCGTAAAGCTCCATTATCTGGTGTATGAATCATATCATCTATTTGCTGCCATTCTAATACATCTGTAGGGTTTTCTCCACCACACAAAGTATTATCTGATGCTATTTCTCCTAGCATGTTATTTAATGCTGTAGTATTAAGCAAATCATACACTCCTACTAAAGCGTCATGATAGTCTTGAGGTACATTAAAATAGTTTTCTGTATTCTGTTTCCCTTCTGGAGTAATTTCTAAATACTCGTCACAAGAATTTATAGTGAATAGAACCACTAATGCAACTGTAATTTTATATATTATTTTATTCTTCATCCTGATATTTTTTAAAATGAGACATTAACGCCTAATGTATAAGTACGTGTTTGTGGATATTGTCCTAAATCAACTCCTGCCGCAGATGGGTTTGAATTAGAAACATCCGGATTGTATCCACTATACTTTGTAAACGTGTATAAATTATTTGCGGAAAGATATATTCTTACTTTATCCATCTTTAATTTATTTAAAGCATAAGAGGGTATAGAATAACCTACTTGCACATTTTGTATTCTTAAAAATGATGCATCCTCTACAAAGAAATCTGAAAACAAATAGTTGTTTGAAGCATTGGTTGAGGCTCTCGGTGTAGTATTTGAAGTTCCTTCACCAGTCCATCTATCTAAATACAATCTTGGTTTATTGCTATAGGTTAAGAAACGCTCATAACTTCTTACAACATCATTCCCTAATGAAGCATACAATGAACTTGAAAAATCAAATCCTTTATAATCCATATTTAGATTAAATCCTAAAGTCATTTCAGGAATTGGATTTCCAAGAACAGTAAGATCATCTTCACTACCAAATTCAACAACACCATCTCCATCAACATCTACAAAACGTAAATCTCCTGGTTTTGCACCAGCTTGTGTTGCATGTGCGCTAATTTCTGCTTGATTTTGAAATACTCCATCAGTCTTTAAGCCATAGAAAGTTCCTATAGGTAAACCTGTTTGAAATCTTGAGGTATTTTGACTTAATCCAAATGTACCACTTGAAATAAAGCCTGCTGCATTATTAACTTCTATCGTTTTGTTTTTTACTGTAGTTATATTTAACCCTGCTCCGATTTTAAAATTATCAGAAACCTGTTTATTAAAGTTTAAACTTAAATCAATTCCTTTATTTTCAATCGTACCTGCATTAACAACTGGCGGAGAACTACCTCCAGCAGTTGCACCTAATAACCCAGAGACTTCAGGTACTAAAAGTAAGTTTTCAGTAGTTTTTGTATAATAATCAAAAGTAATATCAAACATATTATCTAAGAAACTTAAATCAAAACCAACATTAATTTGAGTATTTGTTTCCCATTGTAAGTCTGGATTCGCTAATTGTCCTTGAGCATTTCCGTTAACAATAACATTTCCAAACGGATACGTTGCTTCTGCATTTGCTCCTTGTAGGTTTCCAATCCACCTATATGTGTTCCCTGTATCTGGGTCTTTTATTTTATCACTTCCTGTGATACCCCAACTTCCTCTAACTTTAAAATTATTAATTGTTTCACTCTTAAAAAAATCTTCTTTAGAAGCAATCCACCCTAATGAAACTGAAGGAAAATACCCAACTCTATTATTAGGTCCAAAATAAGTTGAAGCATCTCTTCTGACCATTGCTGATAATAAATACTTACCTTCATAATCATATTGCATTCTTCCAAAAACAGAAAACTGTCTTGTTTCATTTATTCCTGTAGAAGAAGACTGATTTCTTTGTACTGTTTTATTATCAACAACTATATTACCAGAACCATCTAATGTCGTCAAAATATGCTCATCATAAACATTTTGGGAATTAAATAAATATGCATTTTCCCAGTTATCCAAACCTACTAAAGAACCAGAACCATAGGCACCATAAAACTGTACACTTTGAAATGCAGTTCCTAGAAGGAAATTAAAATTATGATTTCCAATCGTTTTCTTATACTCTAAAAAAGATTCCCAAGTGTAATCAAAATAATTTTGATTATCTTCTGCTACTGTACTATATAAGTCTGTAATATTATTACCATTAGTATCAACTACAAACTGATTATTAGCATCTATATTAACATTATTATTAACCTTGTTTGGCCCATAATAAGCTAAAGGATAATAATTTCTATTTACAACATCTGCATAGTTAAAATTATACCTTGAAGTAACTTTTAAATCATCTATTACATTATAAGACAACTCTAATTTACCTGTAAATCGATTTACTTTTGTTTCGTTATAAGTATTATTTATTAATGCAAAAGGATTGATAATCTCTATCCCTTGCTCACTACCTATATATGAAAATCCTCTTGAAGTACCTGTTCCATCAGTTCCATCAAAAATTGATGTTAATGGTGAAGCATTTAATGCATGATATAAAGCAGAACCTCTTCCGTTTTCTGGAATAGTTTTTCTATTAATATTAGTATATAATATTAAAGTATTTAACTTTAACTTATCTGTTAGATCGATCCCTAAGTTATTTTTAATTGTAAGTCTATTAAAATTTGATTTTTCTGGATTAATAATTCCATCTTGTTGAAAAATACTTGCACTTGTACTATGAGTGATTGTTTCCGAACCTCCACTAGCACTTATACTATGATTTAAGATTTGAGCTTGAGTAAATAATTCTTTTTGCCAATCAGTTCCTAAACCATAACTACCAATATTTGGATAAGGAATTGAGTTACCATCTGCAATTTCTGTTTCATTTACATACACTGCATATTCTGTAGCATTCATTAAATCTAATTGATTTGACGCTTCTTGTATAGTATAATAAGAATTATATGCAAATTTTGTAGGTCTATTCTTTTTACCTGCTTTTGTTGTTATTAAAATTACACCATTCGCTGCTTGTACTCCATAGATAGCAGAACTCGCATCTTTAATGATGTCCATTTTTTCAATATCATTTGGATCAATAACACTAAGATCTTCACCAATATTAACTCCATCAACAATTACTAAAGGTGCATTATTACCATTGGTTGTAATACCACGGATTCTAATATTTAATGAAGAACCTGGAGAACCAGAATTTGCAGTTACTTGTACACCTGCAGCATTTCCAGTTAATGCTTCTTCTATCCTTGTAGGATTTGTTTCTGCAATTTTATCTGCATTTAAAGATGAAAAAGAACCAGATACTAATTCTTTTCTTTGCGATCCATACCCAACAACAACTACTTCATCTAGTTGTTCTGAACTTTCTTCCATTTTAACATTGTGCGTAGAAGAACTTACAGTTACCTCTTTAACTTTAAATCCTAAATAATTAAAAACCAAAATAGCACCTTTTGAGGCTTGAATGGTATAATTACCATCAAAGTCGGTTTGGGTACCTTTTGTAGTTCCTTTAATTATTATACTTACTCCCGGTAAAGGGTCTCCGTAGGTAGTATCTGTTACAACTCCACTTACATTCATATCTTGACTATAAGAGAAGAATGTGAAAAATAGGCTGACTATTACAATTAATAGTTTTCTCATAAAATTGATTTTTAATTTTTGATAAATTTAAGGGTAAATAAATGTGAATTACATAAACTTACACCCTACAAAAAATATACATCGTAAAAAAGACACTCTTTTATCAAGCTATTACT
Organism: Lutibacter sp. Hel_I_33_5; assembly: GCF_007827455.1. Classification (NCBI taxonomy): domain Bacteria; kingdom Pseudomonadati; phylum Bacteroidota; class Flavobacteriia; order Flavobacteriales; family Flavobacteriaceae; genus Lutibacter; species Lutibacter sp. Hel_I_33_5. Next base: position 2,802,584 of record NZ_VISM01000001.1, on the reverse strand, counting down.
AATAAAATTACAGAAAATAAAATGTCATTATTTTCGCTATTTTAATATATGTTGTGGTAATGTATAGGTCATTTAAAAAAATGTTGTGTGGTTATATTTCTAAAATATAATCTGTGAGGTTCGCATCATGGGGTAAACTCATTTTTTTTCTTAATCTATATCTTTTTACCTCTACACTTCTTGGAGATATATTTAATAATGGTGCTATTTCTTTTGATGATAAATTAAGACGTAAATAAGCACAGAGTCTTAAATCATTTGGAGTTAAATTTGGATGAGAGGTTTTTAATTTTTTGATAAAGTCTTTATCAGCATTATTAAACGCTTCTTTAAACATTTCCCAATCATCTGTATTATTTAAGTTTTTATCAATTAATCGAACTACATCATAAGCTTTTCTATTTTCAACATCTTTCAATTCGGTTTTAATTAAACTTAAAAATTCGTTCTTTTTTAAAAGACTCATAGTAGATATAGCCAATTCTCTATTTTTACCATTTACATCTAATCGTAATTGGTCATTTTTTATTTTCATCAACTCTTTTTCATTTGCTAAACTTTTAAGTTTAAACTCTTTTTCTTGTTTCAGTAATAGTGCTTCTCGTTGCTTACTATAATACCTTTTATATATTGTATGCATTAAAATTGAGAAAATAATAAAAGAAATAATATAAAGAACCAATGCTAAATTTGATAAATACCAAGGTCTTTTTATAGAGAAATTATAATTAGCTACATTTTCAGTAATACTATTACCAACCTTACCCCTTACCTTAAAAGTATAATCTCCAAAAGATAAGTTTTTGAATAGCACTTGTGGTTCTGTAGACCAATTACTCCAATTCTCTGACTGTCCAATTAATTTATATTGAAATTTCACATTCAATTCTTGACCAAAATACGGGACATTATATTTGAATTGAATATTATTTTCTTCAGCATCTAAATCAATATTTTCATTTTCATAACCGAGTGGCAGAATAATAGGTTTAGCGTCTAAGGAATTCTTTTTTACACCACTAATTTTTATAGTATAATTATGATTTTTAACTTTATCTAGGTTAAATAACGTATACCCATCCAATGTTCCAAATAAATAATTACTTTCACTTAATTTATTAAAGTTCTCAAAACCAATTGCTCCTTTTTTAAAATTTTCAGAAATTGAAACTTGCTTAATAATTGGGTTATTACTTATTTCTTCTGAGGTTAAATAATTGATATTTTCATTAGCAAATCCAAATAATAGATTTTCTTTAGTATCAAAAACTAGTTTACCAGATATAAAATTTTCTTTGGGAATTAATTTACTTAAAAATGAATCTTTTAAAAACTTATTTTTATTTCCATCAAATTTATAGACACCATTTTTATAACTATAAACAATGTCTCCTTTATATTTTATAAGTCCTGAGTGTAGCCCTTTGCTTATTGTAGTATCTCTTTCAAATGATAAAATTTCATCATAAGATTTATTGACTTTAAGCTTAAAAACACCTTTATATTCATGATTAACAAAAATTAAATCATCTTTATATAGTTCAAAATATCTACTAGAATTATCAAATCCTTTAATTCTATGTGAATATTTCCATTCAGAATTTTCTTTTTCTAAAATATGTAATCCATCATAATTTCCTTGAAGAATCTTATCATCAGCAATCTTTTTTAAATCCCATGTACCATTTATTGTACTGATAACAGTTACTTTATCATCGTTAATAATAAATGTTCCTGCATTATGACCACAAAACAACTTATCATCAAACTTTTTCAAACTCCAAACTTGTCCTTGAGTATTTTCAATAAATTTCAATTCATTATTTGAGGGATATTTTTTATAAAACAACCCTTGATTTGTTCCTAAATATAAATTTCCATTATGAATTTTAGAATCATATACAGTTCCTATATTACCATTTTTATCATTATATATCCTAAAAGGAGAGTCAATATTTATACTGTTTATTCCATTATCTAAACCTAACCAAATATTTTTTCTATCATCTTCAAAAACAGACAGAACTGTATTATTTGTTAGTCCATTTTTGTAATTAAGGTTGTATATCAACTCACCTTCCTTATTAATATAATATGCTCCATGAGAAATAGTTCCTAAGATAAAACCTCCATTAGAAAGCTGTTGTGCACTATAAATAGTGGCATTCATAAAAGAATTATAAAAAGGTAGCTCAATTTTAGTTAACCTAGAATTATTTAATTTGAAAAACCCTTTAGTGTCTGTTATAAAGAAAAGATTCTCATTTTCTTGATAGATAGAAATTATTTCATTCTCCTTAAAAACATCATGATCAGAAACTAAAACACCTTCTCCTTTTTCAATTTTAAAAACACCTTTATTTATTTTTTGAAAATATATGGTATTATCGATTTGAATTATTTTAGTAATCTTGGTTTTAGATTCTATAATTTTAAATTGATTTGTTTTATCATTGTATAGGTATATTCTTTTTAATGATTGAAACAACATCCAATCATTCATCTTAATAATATTCCAAAATTGCTCATCTTCATCAGGAGTAATATTCGCTTTTTCAATTAAAGATGTATAATGTAATTCTCCTAATTCGTCTTTTTTCCAGAATCCAAAATCCATGTAAAAACCAGTATATATTTTATCTCCTACCACTTTTACAGAACGCATAATAGTTTCATTAGGTGTAGGAAAAAGCTTCCAATTCACACCATCAAACTCCAACAACCCTTGATTATTAACTACATACAAAAAACCATCATTAGATTGACTTATTGACCAGTTCTGAGATTCAGCTCGATAATCTTCTGGAGTAAATGTATTTATAGGTGGTAATTCTTGAGCAATATTTATGGATAATACAAAGAACAATAAAACAGTAAATGTCGATTTTATAAATTTCATTTCAACTTTTTCGAATAATAAAAACTGGGATAGTTTACCAAGATACATTATTTTTTGTTGAGGGCAAAATTAATATTGTATAGGTAAATACGAATGTAATCTAGGAATAATTAAAAAAAACCAGAAGTAAGTAAATTTAGGAAAACTTTATTATTTAAATAATGATAAAATTGTTGTATTTAATTTCTGTGAAACAAAAAAAAATTAAATTCAAATAATATATTTACATAAATTATTATCAAATGAATATCAACATAAAACCAATACCAGCAAAAGACATATTGGCCGTTATTCCTCTACTTCGAAAAATCAATTCTAAAACGCCTGACTCTATTCTTGAAAAACGATTACTAGAAATGGTAAAAATACTTCATTATGAATGTATAGGTTTGTATTTAGTGCTTATTTAATTTTTTGAATCTATTTACTTTCGTTTTAGCGAATTCAGTTAATTTAATTTTATAAACACCTGTAGAAGGTTCAGTACCATAATGTTTTACTATATATCCTCCAATAATATAAAGTGAGTTTTTATAGAAATGAATGTTTGCTTCTTTTAAATGTAGGCCTATCTTATATTCTTTTAAAGATTTTTCTGAATTATTATAAATCAATAATTTTCCATAATCATAAATATAAATGTTCTTTTTATGACTTGTAATTGCTGGCTTTTTAAAAGCAGTAAATAAATCTCCTTCTAACTTCCATTCATTATTTGTTAAGTCCCAAGATTCAATAAAAGATACTGGCTTATTTTTATAACCACCAACTAAGAATATTTTATCGTCGACAAGAATACCTGAAGTTTCTCTTGGATTTGGCATTTTTCCTATTTCATGCCATAATCCGGTTTTTAAATTGAATAAATGAATTTTATCTATAAAAACTTTTTTTCCTTTTTTGTTTATTTTTACAGAACCTCCTACAACTATTAAATAGTCCTTATAAACAAATGAATTAAAGTTTACTGCTTGGTGTGGATTTACATTGTCGGTTTGTACTTGTAAAGAGTCAATATTTAATACTTCGATTGTATTTAGCAAATATTCTTTCTTATTAAATTTCACATTTTTACCACCCAAAACATACAAATTATCATTATAAAAGTTTATTTGATGATAGGCTCTTTTTTGAAATTTAACTTTTGATTTTTTTAATGTATTTTTTTCTAAGTCATAAATAAATAACACGTCACTATATCCTTTAAAATTCGGTGTCGTATCCCATTCTCTCATTATACTTTCTTCTGACACAAAAGAAGTTCCAAACGCTTTTTCAAATGCATTTTCAATTGCTTTACTATAAGTCCTTTCTTCAATTGTCTTATCTCCTCCAGAAATATATAGTTTGTTACCTACAACTAAAGAGGCAAATGAAAAAACACCCGAATCTAAAGATGCAATTTTCTTAAATTTTAACTTAGATTGTCTTTTTTTGTTTTTTACTACTACTTCATCTATATAGTTAGTTTCCTTAGACAAAATTATTTCTTGAGAATTTCGCTTTAACAATTGTACTGTTATTTTGCGAGTTTTATAACCAATCAAAGAAAATGTTATACTATCTGTATCTTTAACTTTAGAATTAATTTTTAAAACGAAAACACCTGTTTTATTAGTGGTTACACCAATTCTATTATTACTTGTTAGATATACACTTACTTTTTCTATTCCTTTTTTTGATTTATTCCCTAATACTTTTCCTGATATATTTTGTGCAAATGAAGTATTTATACCTAAAAAGGATATGAGAAAAAGGGTTAATATTTTTTTTAACATAGCAGTTTATCATTTTAAAGTCTTTTCTTATCAAACTAAAATAGGTGTATAATTTAAAATATTTTTTAATCTAATATACTTAATATCTCTACATTTATAGAAATTTTAATAAAAATGAATATCAACATAAAACCAATACCAGCAAAAGACATATTATCCATTATTCCCCTACTTCGAAAAATCAATTCTAAAACGCCTGACTCTATTCTTGAAAAACGATTACTAGAAATGGTAAAACTACCTCATTATGAATGTATAGGTTTGTATTTGGATGAAGAACTAATTGGAATATCGGGACTGTGGTATTCTACCAGGCACTATATTGGTAAATCTGTAGAACCAGACCATGTAGTAATTGACGAAAATCATAGAAATAAAGGGTTAGGAAATACCTTTTTTAAATGGATTTACGAGCACACAAAATCCAAAGGCTGCGAAGGAATTGAACTAAATACTTTTGTTGAAAACAGAAAATCTCATAAGTTTTACTATAACGAAGGCTTCGAAATCTTTGGTTTCCACATGCTTAAAGTATTACGAGAGGATCAAAAATTTTATTAATTTTAGAGAAGAAAATAATAGGTAAATTTAAAAATGAGCTTATCTTTGCATCATCTATCAGCGAGAGTAGCTCAGTTGGTAGAGCGTCAGCCTTCCAAGCTGAATGTCGCCAGTTCGAACCTGGTCTCTCGCTCTAAGATCTTACTTAATTGTAAGGTCTTTTTTTTTGCTCTAAATAGTAATAAAATAAGAAAAGTAAGGTGAGAAGTTTATATTGAGCGTAGCCGAAATAAACCTGGTCTCTCGCTCTAAAGCCTTACATATTTTGTGAGGCTTTATTTTTTTAGTTTATCTCCAAAAATTAATAATAAAATAATAGGCACTGCTAATAAGATTACCATCATTTTATTGATTGAAAATATTCTTGGCTCTAGTAATAATGTTAGTACAAAACCACCGATAGCACCTCCTAAATGTGCTGAGTGTCCAATATTACCTAGCTGCTTTTTCATTCCGTAAATAGAATATAGCAAGTATCCAACACCAAAAATATAACCAGGAATAGGAATTGGTAACGGAAATAACATTAATTCCATTTCTGGAAACAACATAATAGAAGAATATACTACTCCAGAAACAGCACCAGAAGCGCCAACTGCACTATAATAAGGTGCTGTTTTGTGAAATGTTAAGGAATAAATACTGCCAGCAAGTAAACTACCTACATAAATAATTAAGAAATTAATGTTTCCTAAATTAGAACTCACAATATTGCCAAACAAATACAAAGCATACATATTAAACCCTAAATGCAACCAATCTACATGTAAAAAACCTGAACTTATCATTCGTAGTTTTTCTCCGTTTAAAATTCTACTTACTTGAAATTTATAACTTTCAAAAAAAGAAAAATCATTAAACCCTTTTATAGACACTAAAACGGTGGCAACAATAACAATTAATACAACTTGGTTTATATCTCCTATCATAAAACAAACATAGCAAAAACAAATCAGGATTATTATTGTTTCCAATTTTATATCCGATATTTGCAATCATATTTTTTTAAATGAAATTGTTAGCGTATTATTTATTTTATCCTATTATTTGGTTGATTTCTATTCTTCCTTTTAGAATTTTATATATAAAATCTACCTTTTTATTCTACATCACATATTATATCATTGGCTACAGAAAAAAAATAGTGATGAATAATTTAAAATTAGCATTTCCAAATAAATCTGCTACCGAACTTAAAATCATTCATAAAAAATTCTACCGATATTTTATAGACTTTATTTTTGAAAGTATTAAAACACTCACCATCAGCGAGAAAGAAATAAAAAGTCGATATCATTTTAAAAATATTAAAGTGATTGACGATTTATATAAAAAAGATAAAAGCATTGCTTTAATGATGGCGCATTATGGTAATTGGGAATGGATTATTAGTTTAACTTTAAATACTGAAATGGATTCTTATGCTGCTTATACAAAAGTGAACAATCCATACTTTGAAAGGCTAGTGAAAAAATACAGAAGTAAATTTGGAATGCATCTAATAAAAGCTTCAGAAACTACAAAAACTATTTTAACAAATCATAAAAACAATAAAACAGGGTTATTTGTTTTAGCCTCAGATCAATCTCCTACGGTCGAAAAAGCACATTATTGGAGAGAATTTTTCGGTCAAAAAGTTCCTGTACATATTGGTGGTGACATGATTGGAAGAAAATTTGATTATGCTGTTGTAAACGCAAATGTGACTCGAGTAAAACGTGGCTATTATGAAATTGATATAGAAACTATTACAGAAGATGCTAAATCATTACCTAGAAATAAAGTAATTGATATTTATACGGATATGATTGAAAAACATATCAGTAAGCAACCTGAGTTTTATTTATGGTCTCACAAACGTTTTAAGCACGTTGGAAAAGAACCAAAAACTACTTAAACCACTTTTCTACCAACTTTTTTTCTAAAGAATTTTGAGTTTTATGGGAGTAATCATTTTTGATTGGATCATAGGTATAATCATGAGACCAATCTTCAATATTTTCTGATAATTCTTTTAATGAATTACAAATAAATTGAACTTCTTTATCAGTTACCGTAGGATGAATTGATAAACGAACCCAACCTGGCTTTTCTATATTACAGCCTTCTAAAATCTGACTTTCAATTGCTTTCGATGTTGCTTGATCTACATTTAACAAAAAGTGTCCATAGGTTCCAGCACAAGAACACCCTCCACGTGTTTGAATTCCAAATCGATCGTTCAATAATTTTACAACTAGATTAAAGTGATACTTTTCAAAATAGAAAGAGAAAATACTTAATCGTTCTTTATGATTTTTAGCCAAAATTTGAACGCCAGATAAATTTTCTAAGGTTTCAAAAACTACCTTATTAACTTCATCTTCTCTATTTTTTATATTTTGTGTACCCATTTCGTCTTTTAAACGAATACATAATGCAATTTTTATCGTTTGTAAAAAAGCTGGTGTTCCTCCATCTTCACGAGTTTCTACATCATCAAAATAATCATGATCTCCCCAAGGATTTGTATAACTTACCGTTCCTCCTCCTGGATTATCAGGCACCATGTTTTTATACAGTTTTTTATTAAAAATTAATACACCCGAAGTTGCAGGGCCTCCCAAAAATTTATGAGGTGAAAAGTAAATTGCATCTAAATACGCATCTTTTTCTTGAGGATGCATATCTATATCTACATAAGGCGCAGAACATGCGAAATCTACAAAACACAATCCGCCATATTTATGAATCAGTTTTGCAACTTCGTGATATTCAGTTTTTATTCCGGTAACATTTGAACCAGAAATTATAGACGCAATTTTAATGGGTCTATTTGCATATTTTTTAATAGTCTTTTCAAAGGTCTTTAAACAAATTAAACCTTCATTATCACAAGGCACAACAACTACATCTGCAATCGTTTCCATCCAAGAAGTTTGATTTGAATGATGCTCCATATGACTCACAAAAACAATCGGTTTTAATTCATCTGGTACAGTAGTGTGTTCTTTTAAACTCTCGTTTACTTTTAACCCAAGAATTCGTTGAAATTTATTCACGACACCAGTCATACCAGAACCTTCGGTAATCAGCACATCATCTTTTGATGCATTCACATGATGCTTAATAATATTTCTAGCTTCATGATATGCCATAGTCATTGCAGCTCCGCAAGTAGAAGTTTCTGTATGTGTATTGGCTACAAAAGGACCGAAATCATTTAGCAACTTTTCTTCTATTGGTCTATATAATCTTCCACTAGCTGTCCAATCGCAGTAAATAATTTTTTTTACACCATATGGTGTTTCAAATTCTTGATCTATACCAATAATCTGATCTCTAAACTTTTGAAAATACTGCTCTAAAGACTCCATCTACCCTATTATTTCTTTTATTTCATTAATAAATCTTACCGCTAAATCATCTGCATTTTGTTGCGATTTACTTTCTGTATATATTCTAATAATTGGCTCCGTATTAGATTTACGTAAATGTACCCATTCTTCTGCAAAATCAATTTTTACGCCATCAATTGTATTCACATCTTCATTGGCATATTTAGCTGCCATTTTCTCTAAAATTTCATCAACATTAATTTGTGGTGTTAATTGAATTTTATTTTTAGACATAAAATAACTTGGATACGATGCTCTCAAAGCTGCACATGAGATATTTTTATGCGCCATATGTGATAAAAATAAGGCTACACCTACCAAAGAATCACGTCCGTAATGAGAAGCTGGATAAATAATTCCGCCATTTCCTTCACCACCTATAGCTGCATTGGTTTCTTTCATTTTTATAACCACGTTAACCTCTCCTACTGCAGAAGCAGTGTAGGTTCCTCCATGTTTTTCTGTTACATCTCTCAACGCTCTAGATGATGATAAATTAGAGGTTGTATTTCCGCCACCTAACCTACCTAAAACATAATCTGCACAAGCTACTAACGTATATTCTTCTCCAAACATTTCGCCATCTTCACTCACTAATGCTAATCGGTCTACATCTGGATCAACTACAATTCCGAAATGAGCTTTTTCTTTTACAACTAAGTTAGAAATATCTATTAAATGTTCTTTTAAAGGTTCTGGATTATGAGGAAACTGTCCGTTTGGAGTACAATATAATTCGATACACTCAACATTCAATTCTTTCAACAAAGCAGGAATAAAGATTCCACCTGTAGAATTTACGCCATCTACAACTACTTTATAGTTTGCTTTTTTAATGGCTGCTACATCTACTAATTCTAAATTTAAAACTTCTTGAATGTGCTTTTCTAAATACGAACTATCTTTTGTGTAACTTCCTAAATCATCAACATCTGCAAAAGAGAAATCTTCGCTTTCTGCTAATTCAAGAATTTTCTCTCCTTCTGCTCCATTTAAAAACTCACCTTTCTCATTTAACAACTTTAAAGCATTCCATTGTTTAGGATTATGAGAAGCAGTCAAAATAATCCCTCCATCTGCTTTTTCTAATGGCACAGCAACTTCTACTGTTGGTGTAGTAGACAAACCTAAATCAACCACATCAATCCCTAAACCTACTAAGGTATTTGCGACTAAACTTGAAATCATTTTACCAGAAATTCGGGCATCTCTACCAATTACCACCTTAATGTCTTTCTTGTTATTGTTTCTATCTTTTATGAATGCTCCGTAAGCAGAAGCAAACTTTACAGCATCTATAGGTGTTAAATTATCACCCGTATTTCCTCCTATAGTACCTCTAATTCCCGAGATCGATTTTATTAATGTCATTCTATGTTTTTAAGCTAAACAAATATAAATTATTTACTTTGGAAATCTTTTAATATTAATGCAACTTCTTATAATTTTTTAAGAGTCAAAAAATAGGATTATTATGAAATTATAGTATTTTTTGTACCTTTAAAAATATTCCCTCACTATGACACGTCTTTTTAGAAAAGTTAAACAGAAATTTTTAAATAATAATAAATTCAGTAAATATCTACTGTATGCTTTTGGCGAAGTATTTTTAGTGATGATAGGTATCTTGCTTGCCTTACAATTCAATAATTTAAATGCTCAAAAAGAAAATTCAAAAAAAGAAAAATGGTATTTAACAAATATTGTTGAAGATTTAGAATATCAAAAAGTAATTTTAAAAGATATGATAGATCATTATGAAGAATCGATTGAAATAGAAGAAAAGTTAATAAGTGATTACCAATCAAATTTTAGTTTTTCTAAAATTGACAGTTTAGATGACAAATTAAATTATTTAACAATTACGTACGATTACTCAAGAGTAGACAACACTTATAAAGAACTTATTACCTCTGGACAATTCAACTTAATTAGCGATAAACTTCTAAGTATAAATATTATCAATTATTATTTGTTATGTGAAGCAAATGACAATGACGTTAATAACGATCTAAATAATATTTTTTATAAGGAAATTTATCCAGCGATTAATAAATTTTCTCAAATAACAATAGATGAACCTTCAACTGATAAAGATAATTCTTCAGATACTCTAGATCCTTCTTTAACTTTATATATACAAAATAAACTTAAAGAACCGGCTTCAAAATTAGAATTGATAAACGCTATAAAAACCAAACTTGTTTTACAAGACAATTTCCTTTATTTAATAAAAGAAAACCTTGTAGAAAATGATTCTTTAATTAAAAATATCGATTCTTATTTAGGGTTAAATCGGGGTATATCACTCAACTAAACTTAAGACTTCATTCTGTTCACCAAACTCAATAAATATTTTAACAGGTTCTGAACCATCAGTAAAATTTGCTCTACCAATTAAGAAATTGTTTTTGCTATAACTTTGTGTAAAAAAAACAAAGTCTTTTTCAATCGTGTTTTCTAGAATGACTGAACCTTGATCACTAATTTCATACGTTTTATTTATTGCTGAATTTGCACAAACATCACTCACAATAAACTTAAACATATTAATTTTAGTAGTAGTAGTATCGTTTATTTTAATTCTAGAAAAAACTTTTAGTGTATCATTCTCCATAATCCATTGCCATTCTTTTGAATACTCAATTTTTTCTGATGGCAAATTCTCTACAAAAGGATTTTTAAACCTAGAATCTATATTTAAATCAATTCTTTCACAAGTAGACGCTTCGTCCCCAATGTATAAAAGCTCTGATTGACACGCTGATAAGAATATCAGTATTAATAACAATCTGTAAATTATGTTCTTCATTTCTATCTATATTATTATATTAATTTGAAGCTATAATAAATTAGAAATATTTAAATAATATAGTTTAGAATGACCATAACAATAAAGTTACAGCGTTAAAAAGAATATTCTTTTTAAGAGGGAAAGTGCTAAATTTTGGGGTAATGGGATAACAAAAAACTTAAAAGAATTAGGTAGTATTCTTTTATCAAGATGATACAAATATACAAAAAAAGCCGATGCAAATGCATCGGCTCTTAAAATTTATAGTGTAAGAAAATTATTTTTTCTTAGCATCTGCATCCATTTTCTTCTTTAAGTCTGCAAGACCTCCAATATCTCCAAAAGTAGTTTTATCTGCTTCTGCTGCCTTTTTAGTTGCAGTTTTGATATTTCTCTTTTCTTGCTCTCTAAAGATAGAAGTATGAGATACAACTATTCTTCTGTATTCTTTACTAAACTCCAATACTTTAAAGTCTACAGCATCACCTTTTCCTAATTTACCACCATCTTCTTTATCTAAGAATCTAGTTGGTGCAAAAGCTTCAACTCCGTTTTCAAAAGAAACAGTAGCTCCTTTATCATTTTTATCTTTAATTGTACCAGCATGTATAGAACCTATTGCAAATGTAACTTCGTGATCATCCCAAGGATTATCCTGAGTTTGTTTATGACCTAAGTTTAATTTACGACCTTCAACATCTAATTCTAATACTTGAACTTCTAATTGATCACCAACAGTTACAAAATCTGAAGGATGCTTAATTTTCTTAGTCCAAGATAAATCAGAAATATAAACTAATCCATCAATACCTTCTTCTAACTCAACAAACACACCAAAATTAGTGTAGTTTCTTACCGTACCAGAATGTGTAGATCCAACAGGATATTTTTTAGTGATATCTGTCCAAGGATCTGGATGTAATTGTTTAATTCCTAAAGACATTTTTCTGTCTTCTCTATCTAACGTTAAGATTTGAGCCTCAACTTTATCTCCAACCTTTACAAAATCTTGAGCAGAACGTAAATGTGTAGACCAAGACATTTCAGAAACGTGAATTAACCCTTCTACTCCTTGTTCTACTTCTACAAACGCACCATAATCAGCTAAAACAACAACTTCACCTTTTACTTTATCGCCAACTTTTAATTCAGCATTTAAAGCTTCCCATGGGTGAGCAGATAATTGTTTTAATCCTAATTGAATTCTAGATTTGTTATCATCAAAGTCTAAAATTACAACGTTTAATTTTTGATCTAATTCAACAACCTCATTCGGGTGATTGATTCTAGACCAAGATAAATCAGTAATATGTACTAATCCATCTACACCACCTAAATCAACAAAGACACCATAAGAAGTAATGTTTTTAACAACACCTTCTAATACTTGTCCTTTTTCTAATTGACCAATGATTTCTTTTTTCTGTAATTCTATATCAGCTTCAATTAATGCTTTATGAGAAACTACAACGTTTTTAAATTCATGATTGATTTTTACAACCTTAAATTCCATTGTTTTTTCAACATACTGATCGTAGTCTCTAATTGGCTTAACATCAATTTGAGAACCAGGTAAGAATGCTTCAATTCCAAAAATATCAACAATCATTCCACCACGAGTTCTACACTTAACAAAACCGTTAACTACTTCACCAGTTTCATGAGCATTGTTTACTCTTTCCCAAGCTTTAATTACTCTTGCTTTTCTATGTGATAATACTAATTGACCAGAAGAATCTTCTCTTTTATCAACTAATACTTCTACAGTATCTCCAACAGCTAAACTAGAATTGTAACGAAACTCATTTAAAGAAATAACTCCTTCAGATTTAGAATTGATATCGATAATTGCATCTCTATCAGTTAATCTTACAACAGTTCCTTCAATAACATCACGCTCGTTTACAAAACCAACAATTCCTTCTAAGGCTTTTTCAAACTCTTTTAGTTTAGAATCATCAACTGCATCAATACCTTCTTCGTATTTGTGCCAGTTAAAGTTTGCTAAAAATTCTTCAGGAGATTCTTTTACTTCTTCAACTTTAGTTTCTTCAACTACTTCTGCAACTTCCGCTTCTACAGCTTTTGTTTCTTCAACAGTTTCTTTAACTTCAGTTTCTTCTGCTTTAGGAGCAGCTTTAGCTTTTTTCGCTTTTGCTGCTTTAGGAGCAGCTTTTTTTACTTCTTTAGCAACAACTTGCTCTTCAGTATTTTTTGTTTCTTCAGACATGTCTGAACTTTTTTTGTATCTTATTGTTATTCAGATTTTTAACGAAAATAACTTTAAGAGAAATTAAACTTAATAATTTGTTTTAAACCCTTTTTAAATCTGTACTCGTAAAAAGGAGTGCAAATCTACAAAAAAACATTGATTTTTAATTACTTACACTCATTAAAATTAACTTTTCTTCTTTATATATTTGTTTGATAAAATCAATCACTTATGAGAACAGCTCACTTTATATTTTCATTATGTTTAATTATTATTTTATCATCCTGTAAATCAGACAATAAAACAGTACTTAAACACCATAAATCGATAGAAAAGTCTAGACAAAACGTCCCTTTTTCTGATGCTGTACAGGTTGATAATCTTTTATTTTTAACAGGACAAATAGGAAAAGATCATACTTTAGGTAAAATTGTTGAAGGTGGTATAGAAGCAGAAACTAAGCAAACTTTAGTAAATATTGAAAAAGTTTTAAAAACACATAATTCAGATTTAAATAACGTGATAAAATGTACCGTGATATTATCTGATATAGATGATTTTAATAAAATGAATAAAGTTTATCGTACTTTTTTTACTGATAATTTACCAGCAAGAACTACATTTGCAGCCGATTTAGTTGCAGGAGCAAAAATTGAAATAGAAGTCGTTGCTCTAAAAAAATAAGATGGATAAAAAAACAAAAGAATTAGTTGATTTAGGTAAAATGCTTCCGCTTATGGAAGAATTTTACACCATACAAGGAGAAGGTTTTCATACCGGAACTGCCGCATATTTTGTAAGAATTGGTGGTTGTGATGTTGGTTGTCATTGGTGTGATGTTAAAGAAAGTTGGAATGCAGATTTACATCCTCCAACTTCTGTAGATAGCATTGTAGAAAGCACAAAAAAACATGCAAAGACTGTTGTTGTAACTGGCGGAGAACCATTAATGTGGTCTATGGATTATTTAACACAACAACTTCAAAAACAAAATATCAAAACCCACATAGAAACTTCTGGAGCTTATTCTTTTTCTGGAGTTTGGGATTGGTTTTGTTTATCGCCTAAAAAGACAAAATTACCATTAGAAGAAGTTTACAAAGAAGCAGATGAGCTTAAAATGATTATCCATAATACAAGTGATTTTAAGTTTGCAGAAGAACAAGCTGAAAAAGTAGGTGATAATTGTGAACTCTTTTTACAACCAGAATGGTCTAAGAAAGAAAAAATGACAGAACAAATAGTAGAATATGTGATGAAAAATCCTAAATGGAAAATATCACTACAAACACATAAATATTTGAATATTCCATAATAAAAAAGCAACCATATGGTTGCTTTTTTATTATAATCTATCCGCTACTAAAGAATATATCCGTTCAAATTGTTCTTCTAATCCCATATCAGAATTATCAAATTCAACTGCGTCATCTGCTTTTATTAATGGAGAATCTTCTCGTGTAGAATCTATTCTATCACGCTCAACAACATTATGTAAAATTTCTTTATAATTTACATCATCTCCTCTATCAAGTAATTCTTTATACCTTCTTTTTGCACGTTTATCCGGAGAAGCTGTCATAAATAATTTTAATTCAGCTTCAGGAAAAACTACAGTACCAATATCTCTACCGTCCATAACAATTCCACTATTCTTACCCATATTTTGTTGTTCAGCAACCAACTTTTGTCTCACCTCAGAAACCGTAGACACTTTACTAACTAATTTAGATACATCTAAAGTTCTAATCTCTTTTTCAACATTTACAGAATTCAAATACATTTCTGCAAAACCTAAACTCTCATTAAATTGAAACTCTAAAGAAATTTTTGGTAAATTTTTGATAAGATCATTTCTTTTAAAAAATGATTCTTCAACAAAACCTTGTTGCATAGCATAAAGCGTGACAGCTCTATACATAGCGCCAGTATCTACATATATATACCCAAGTTTATTTGCTAACTGTTTAGCAATCGTACTTTTTCCTGTTGATGAAAATCCATCGATAGCAATAATAATTTTTTTCATATAATTTTATCGTCTGTCTAAGTCAATTTGCAAACTAAAAGTACTCGCATTAGAAGCAGAGTGAATTCTAGAATAAGCATAATTAAATTTCATTTTATTCATTTTAATTCCAAAACCAAGAGAAATTCCACTAAATGATCTAGCATTTTGTAGTGCCAATTCTTTTGATCGTCTAAAGTTATATCCTAATCGCAAATTTACAGCACTTTCTGGAAATAATTCAGCTCCAACTACAAAATGCCTAAACATATTACCTAAAAAAGAAACATTCTCTGTGGTTACATTACCTTCTAAATCTACAGTTTGATTTGATGGATTCGCTACAGAAATATTCCATGATTGTAAATTATCAGCAGTTACATACCATTTTAAAGGCACATGTTCTAATTTATAGGATCCCCCTAAAGCAAGCTTAAACGGAAGTTTTTCACCAGTTCCATTAAATGACTTTAACTGTGTACCAATATTTCTAGCAACTAAAGTAAAATTAAACGAATCATAATCACTATGGTATAAAAGAGCAAGATCAGTTGCCATACCAATAGATGAGAAGTTATTTATTGTAGCATTTATCAATTTAAGATTTGCTCCTAAAAAAAAGTTAGTATTAGGAATATTATAAGAATATCCAACAGAAAAAGCAATATCACTCGCAGAAAAATTACCTGTTTCATTACCTTGTTCATCAGCACCAACTAAACTACCATAGTTTAAATATTTTACGCTTCCATGAATAATTCCAATTCTTCTATTAATAATTTTTGCAAACGAAGCTGAGCCAATATTTATACCCGCTAAATAACTCGTGTAGTTTACTGCTAATTGATTATCTAGCTCTCTATTTATTACTGACGGATTCCAAATTGGCTGACTAACATCATCCATCAATGTTAAAACTTCTCCACCTAAAGCAACTTGTCTTGCAGATGTAGATAAATTTAAAAATTGATAAACTGTTTCACCTCCAACTTGACCTTTTACAGAAGTAAAAGCTAATATCATTAAAAGCAGCAATGAATTTTTCATATAAACGACAAAGAAAAAAGAATTCTTAATTATAACGCTATAAATCTCGAATATTTTATACAAGTTATATAAAAATAAAAAACCTCAATCTAAAAGATTGAGGTTTCAAAGGAAGGCAACGACCTACTCTCCCACCTAATTGGCAGTACCATCGGCGCTAATGGGCTTAACTTCTCTGTTCGGAATGGTAAGAGGTGAGCCCCATTGCTATAATCACCTTAAATTTTTGCTATTGACTTTTGGCTTTCAGCCTTTTGCCTATAACGCAGCTTTGCTGCCTATAAGTTAACATAGAAGTAAAAATAATATCTAAAGAATCTAAATTTTTATAAAAAATAAAAAAGAGTTGTTCCCTTCCGCACAAGGCGGAAGGAAAACGGCGTACATAAGTCTATGGGTTATTAGTACTACTTGGCTATGACATTACTGTCTTTACACCTATAGCCTATCAACGTGGTAATCTCCCACGACCCTTTAAAGAAATCTCATCTTGTGGTGGGTTTCGCGCTTATATGCTTTCAGCGCTTATCCCTTCCCGACGTAGCTACTCTGCCATGCCACTGGCGTGACAACAGATACACTAGAGGTCAGTTCAACTCGGTCCTCTCGTACTAAAGTCAAATCCACTCAAATTTCTAACGCCCACAGCAGATAGAGACCGAACTGTCTCACGACGTTCTGAACCCAGCTCGCGTGCCACTTTAATGGGCGAACAGCCCAACCCTTGGGACCTTCTCCAGCCCCAGGATGTGACGAGCCGACATCGAGGTGCCAAACCCCCCCGTCGATATGAGCTCTTGGGGGAGATCAGCCTGTTATCCCCGGAGTACCTTTTATCCTTTGAGCGATGGCCCTTCCATGCGGAACCACCGGATCACTATGCTCTTGTTTCCAACCTGATCGACCTG